>JAEYTI010000072.1 GCA_023434145.1 Chloroflexota bacterium
GGTAATCAGGTCGGTCATGGGTATACTTGTCATGGGAATGCTCCTGTTGAAGATTTTGGTTGGCACCTTTAATCTTCGGGACATTCCCGCTTTTCGTCAACCCACTTTTGATTTCACATCAGACGTAGAGTGATAATTCCCACGCCCGCATGTGAAGCATACAGGCCGTGCCGCCTTCGGCGAACAGGCGCACCTGGGTGCTGTTCTCGCTCTGGCGGTAGACGCGGCTGGTCAGGCAGTCGCCCTCGCCGGTGTAAACTTCAATCACCGAGCGGTCGATGAACACGCGCAGGCGCAGCGGTTTTGCCCGGAGGCTGATGGGCATCTCGTGGTATGGTGGGTTGGGCCAGTCAAATGCCATGGTCGGTGGGTGATGGGCATTTGTGCGGTCGATAAACACCGTATGGCGAACCCGGTCGTAGCCAATGCGGGTTTCTTCCGAACCATCCGGCGCGCAGAAGACAGAAATCCCCGATCGTTCCGCGCCGCGCGGGTCCAGATCGAGCTCAATTTCGAGCGCGTCACCGTTCAGGCAGGGGATCGAGCCTTCGAACTGCACCGGCGAAACGTGGTAGACCGCCTTGCGCAGGCATTCCACCTCGGGCGCGGGCTGCGATGCCAGCGTACCGTCGCGGCGCAGCGAGAGGATGCGCGGCAGCGCCATCACCCCCGCCCAGCCCTGTGCCTGGATCGCGGTATCCGGTTGGGCTTCCCAGATCCATCCCCATAGGATGCAGCGCCCGTGCTGGTCGATAAAAACCTGCGGCGCGTACACGTCACCGCCGTAATCGACAAGCCCGCGTGTCTCCGGCGTGAAGTGATGGTCGCGGTACTGCCCGGTAAAGTAAAACGGTTTCCAGATGCGCTGCCCCGAGACGATCAGCACGTGCTTGCCATCCAGCGAGAAGAAGTTGGGGCAGTTCCACACGTAACCGCTATGATCGAGTTCGTCCACGTAGAGCGGATTGAGAAATTCCCACCTGTACAGGTCGGCAGAACGGTAGAGCAGGGCAGTACCGCCGATCCCACGGATGCCCGAACCAATCAACATGTACCACTGCCCATCCTCTTGCCAGACGTACGGGTCGCGGAAGCCGGTGATATTGAGTCCTGCCGGGGGATGCGGGATGATGGGGTTATCCGAACAGCGCGTCCAATTGACGAGATCTGCCGAACCGGTGGCGAGGCACTGCACTTCAGGCAGCACGCCGGTATACAGGATGGTCGGCACGCCGTTGTGATCGACACAGGTTCCGGTAAAACAGCCTTTGTGGTCGTATCCGCCGGGGGTAGGGGCCAGCGCAATGGGCAATTCTTCCCAGTGGATCATATCGCTGCTGACGACGTGCCCCCAATGTTTATTGCGCGAAACGGCCTCATAGGGGTTGTATTGGTAAAACAGGTGGTAGCGTCCGTCCCACTGAATCGCGCCGTTCGGGTCGTTCATCCAACCGGCGGAGGGGTGCAGGTGGTAACGAGGGCGGTGATCGATTGTCATAGAATACCTGTAGTGATGCTGGTTCGAATGCAGTTATTATACTGTAGAGAAAGGGGTTTAAAGAGTCCAACAACTATTTTGAGATTAATACGTAATTGACTCTTAGTCGAATCATGATATACTCTTCTTAGTTTATTGATTAAAAAAATTAAATGGTTCCGGTTACTGGTAAGTGATGTACATTTTCTCGCTGGAAGGAGGTGGTCTCCGGTACGCGCAGGAAAGTAATCCACGATCCAAACGAACCCGTTTCCCCGGTTTCGCCCATACCCAATTGCATACGGTGTTTCCTTCCCGTATAGAACGAATCCATTCGATCTTGTGTAGGAGAGGAATATGAATAGTCGAAGCCATTTTTGGCGCGTCTTGACCTTGCTGGTCATTGTTGCGATCACCTTGAGCGCGTGCGCCGCCCCCGAGCCTGTTGTTGTTACGCAGGTTGTTGAAGTTGAACGTACCGTTGAAGTTGAAGTTGAACGCACGGTGGAAGTAGAAGTGGAAGTAACCGCCGTTCCAGAGGCTGGGCCTGGCCCGAGCTTGAACTCAGACGTTTCCGGCGAAGTTGAAATCTGGCACTGGTGGGCTTCGCCCGTCCGCCGCAATGCCGTTCGCCGCGTGATTGCCATCTGCGAGCAGAAGCTGCCGAACATCACCGTGGTTGACACCGTCAAGCCGTGGGGTGATGTGTGGACCGCCAATGTGGCGGCTGTGGCTGCCGGTTCCGGTATGCCCGATGTAATCGTTTCTGACCGCCCGACCCTGCCCCGCGACGCGGAAGCCGGCGTGTACACCAACCTGCAGGAATGGGCTGACCGCGATGGCGTAGGCCGCGACCAGTTCTATGGTTGGGCCTGGGATCAGACCCTCTATGAGGGCGATACCTACGGTATCCCGTTTGAAACCGACGTTTCCGTGTTGTTCTGGAACAAGCAGCTCTTCCAGCAGGCCGGCCTCGACCCCAACACGCCCCCCAAGACCTGGGATGAGCTGTGGGAGTATGCCGACAAGTTGGACCAGAAGAACGAAGACGGAACCTATAAGACCATTGCCTTCTTCCCTCTGTGGAAGCGCGGCGCCGACCTCTGGCAGTACACCAATGACGCTGAGATGATTGCCGCGGATGGCACCCCGCAGATAAACAACCCCAAGATGGTCGAGACCGCCGAATGGATCCAGCAGTGGGTCGAACGCTACGGTGGCTGGCAGGCGATCAAGGACTTCGAAGCCGCCCACAACCAGGCTGCCCCGAATGACCTGTTCATGAGCGGCAGCGCCGCCATGATCGTCGATATCTTCGGTTACAACAGCTCGCTTGAGTTCTACCGCCCGAGCGTTGCGCTGACTGATGGCAGCAACCCGCGCATGGAATGGGGCATCGATGTTCTGCCCGGCAACCCTGATACAGGTACCTGGAGCGGTGGCTTCGCGCTGTCGATCCCCTCTGGCGCCAATGACTCAGAGGCCGCCTGGGAGTTCATTAAGTGCATGAGCGGCGCTGAAGGCCAGGCTTCCTGGGCTCGCGATACAGCGGCTCAACCGACCAACATCCTCGCCGCGCAGGACCCGGTACTCAATGCCCAGCCCGGTTGGGAAGTTGTCGACCGCGCCCTCGCTACCAGCACCGGAGGCAACATTGTCCCCGCGTACCCCAACTGGGGTGAGCAGCTCGGCCAGCGCTGGGAATCGGTCTGGAAGGGCGAAATGACTGCCCAACAGGCGCTTGATGAGGCTCAGCAGGCCGTCTTAGACGCCATCGATTAAGTGTAAGCCAAACTCGTTTAGGTAGAGGGCGGCAGCCCAAACGGCTGCTGCCCTCTATGCTCGAAGCTGGAGAAAAAAGCCCATGGCCGAAGCTGAATTTACTCCAAGAAAACGCAGGCTGCTTTCCACGGCAGCGCGTGAAGAGATTACCGGGTGGTTGTTCGCTGCTCCCTGGATTATTGGTTTTCTGTTGTTTACTGCTGGCCCGATGCTGTTTTCGCTCTACACCAGCTTTACCAAATACAATATTATTCGCTCGCCGCAGTGGATCGGCCTGGAGAACTACGTAGACCTGTTCACCAACGACAGGTTCTTCTACGTTTCGTTGTTGAACACCCTTTGGATGGTCGTCGTCAAGCTGCCACTAACCATGGTTGCCTCGCTGGGTCTGGCATTGCTATTAAATGTAAAAATGCCCGGTGAGAAATTTTTCCGTTCTGTCATTTATCTGCCGAATGTGCTCTCCGGTATCGCCGCGGTTTTCTTGTGGCAGTGGATCTTGGCGCCCAATGGGTTGTTCAACACCTTCCTGGGATGGTTTGGGATTAAAGGCCCCGGATGGTTTTTTGATCCTGAATGGACCAAGCCTGGCATGGTGGTGATGGGTATGTGGTGGATTGGTGGCAACGTATTGATCTACCTGGCCGGTCTGAAAGGCATCTCCAAGGAAGTGTACGAGGCGGGCGAGATCGATGGTGCTACGGGATGGAACCGGATCCGCTATATCACCCTGCCGCTGCTTTCACCGACCATCTTTTTTGAAGTGATCACCGGCATTATTGGCACCTTCCAGATCTTTACCACCGCCTTCATTCTTTCCGCCGCAGCCAAAACCGATCAGTTAGGTGAGTTGGGGCAGTCGATGTTGTTCTACGTGCTGTACCTATACAAGCGTGCGTTCGGGCAGATCGGTGTCGGTGGGTTCCAAATGGGGTATGCCTCGGCGATGGCGTGGATCCTGTTCCTGATTATCCTGGCGATCACGGGGCTGCAGCTTTGGCTGGCCAAGCGCTGGGTCTTCTACGAAGCGGATAAATAGGAGGGTGGCATGGCAACGACAGTAACGCTTACCAAACAATCAGAAACCGGCCGGCGCCCCTGGACTTCCATGTTCCGCGGCATGGGTCTTAGCACCTTCGTGGCGTGGATCCTGCTCATCATCCTTTCCATTACCTTCCTCATTCCGCTGTTCTGGATGATCTCCACTTCGCTGAAAACCCCGGCAGATCTCATTGGAACGGTGTGGATTCCAAACCCGGTGGCCTGGGAAAACTACCGCGATGCCTTCAGCTTTGGCATGTGGCCGCAGTGGACTTGGAATACCGTGGTGATCACCGTGATGGGCGTAATCGGCATGGTGCTTTCGTCCTCGATGGTGGCGTATTCCTTCTCCCGGCTGCGCTGGCGTGCTCGTGATACGCTGTTCTCGCTGGTGCTGGCAACGATGATGCTGCCCGGTGTGGTGACGATGATCCCGCAGTTTGTTCTATTCGCCAAGCTGCCCGCCTTTGGTTTCATGGGATCGAAGGTTTGGACCAATACCTTCCTGCCGCTGATCGTGCCAGCCTGGACTGCCGGAGCGTTCAATGTGTTTCTGATCCGCCAGTTCATGCGCGGCATCCCCATGGAGTTGAGTGACGCGGCCAAGATGGACGGTGCTTCTGAGTTCCGAACGCTGTGGAATATCATTATGCCGCTGGCGAAACCGGCCATTGCCACCGTAGCGATCTTTACCTTCCAGGGCGCATGGCAAGACTTTATGGGGCCGCTGCTGTACTTGCAAAGCGAGAAGAACTATACGCTGCAGTTGGGCCTGCGCCAGTTCGAAGCCGCGGCGGGTGGACAGCCGGCCTGGCACTGGCTGATGGCCGCAAGCCTGATGGTAATGCTGCCGGTGCTGACGGTATTCCTCCTCTTCCAGCGCTATTTCATCGAGGGAATCTCCTTCAGCGGCATGGGTGGCCGGTAGCTGTTTCGCCTGCGTCGGATAGTTTCACATCAGGACTGTGGCTCACAGACCCGGTTGAGCCTTGTTTGTGTCGTCTCGAATCGGTCACGTCAGGAGGGCAGGTATGGCTCGGATAGGGATAAGGCTTGCTGTGCTGTTGGGGGCAGTAGCTCTCGCGGCGGCATGCGCCGGGGCTGAGGAGGAAAGCACGCCCGCGCCAGTTTCTACTACCATGCCTGTGTCCAGTGAACCTGTCTTTACCACAACACCTGCCCCAACCGCCACCCAGGCGGATCCTACAGAACCTGCATTCACTGAAACGCCCGCGGAAATCCCCCTCGGGTACTTCCGCAATCCCGTTCTCGATCATGATTTCCCTGATCCCGATGTGCTGCAGGTAGATGGCGAATACTACGCATACGCAACCAACTCTGAAGGGATCCACGTGCAGGCGGTGCGCTCAACGGACCTGATTCAATGGGAATATTTGGGCGAGGTATTCCCAACACTGCCCGCCTGGGCGATCCAGGACTTTGGCTGGACCTGGGCGCCGGAGGTTTCCGCGTCGCCAGATGGAAACGGCTACATCTTGTACTTCACCACACGCTACAAAATCGGTGAGGGCGGCGGCACGCAGTGCATCGGTGTGGCGACTGCTGACTCGCCGCGTGGCCCGTTCAACCCGGTGGGGGATGCGCCCCTCATTTGCCCGGTCAGCGAGGGTGGGGCGATCGACGCTGCCACCTTTGCCGATGATGACGGCACGCACTATCTTTTGTGGAAGAATGATGGCAACTCGCAGGGAGGCATCACCTATATCTACATCCAACCGCTCAGCGCCGATGGTCTTTCGCTAAAAGGCGAGCCAACCCGGCTGATAAAGGCTGACCAGCGGTGGGAAGGTGTGCTGGTGGAGGGTCCCACCTTATGGAAACAGGATGGCAAGTATTACCTGTTTTATTCTGCCAATGATTATGCCAGCCCGCGCTACGCTGCCGGTGTAGCCATTGCCGACAGCGTCTTGGGCCCATACGAGAAGGCAAAAGAACCTGTGCTGGAAAGTGTGCTAAACGCCGGAATTGTAGGCCCGGGCGGGCAAGATATTGTTCCCGATGCGCAAGGGCGGACGTGGATCTTTTTCCACGGCTGGACCCCCGAGGGCGTGCGCGTTATGCACATGGCGCGCCTGGAATGGCAGGATGGCATCCCGGTTGCCGGCCCATTCAGCCGTGATCTGCTACCTGGGCCGGGCTTGCCCTGAATCGTTTATTTCTTGCGGTTATTTTGTGGTTAACGAGCTTGACCGTGAAATAATCTCGCAAAAGAGCCAACAACTTTTGAGGAGCGCTGCATGTCGAGAATCATCGCGGGGGTGGATATTGGCGGGACGAAGTGCGCGGTATGCGTTGCAGACGTAGCCGACCTTTCTCCCGGCGCATGGCAGATCCCCACGATCCTGGGCAAAGTGCGCTTTCCGACCCCCGACACCCCTGAGTGTGCGCTGCAGTCGATTTTGACGGCGTTGGATCAACTGCTCCTCTCACTGGGCACCCCACCGCTTGCGGCGGTGGGGGTAAGCTGCGGCGGACCGCTCGACAGTCGCCGTGGCCTGATCCTCGCCCCGCCCAACTTGCCCGGTTGGGATCGCGTAGACGTGCTGACGCCGATCACCGAACGATTTGGCGTGCCTGCCGCGCTGCAGAATGATGCCAACGCCTGCGCCCTGGCAGAGTGGCGCTGGGGTGCCGGGCGCTTCTGCCGCAATATGATCTTTCTCACCTTCGGCACCGGCATGGGTGCTGGCCTGATCCTGGATGGGCGGCTGTACAGCGGTACCAATGATATGGCGGGCGAGGTAGGCCACATGCGCCTGGAAAAATTTGGCCCAATGGGCTACGGGAAAGCCGGTTCGTTTGAGGGCTTTTGTAGCGGGGGCGGAATTGCCAACCTGGCGCGCGGGTTGGCTGCGGAACGGCTGCAGCGCGGCCAGCCGCCCATGTTCTGCCCCACGCCAGACGATTTGCCAACGGTTACCGCCGAAATGGTGGCGCTGGCTGCGCACGAGGGTGATTCACTGGCGCTGGAAGTCTTCCACATCGTCGGCGAGAAGCTGGGGGAGGGGCTGGCACTGCTGGTGGACATCCTCAACCCCGAGCGCATCGTCATCGGCAGCATTTTTGCCCGCCAGCGCACGCTGCTAGAGCCCTTGGCGCTGGCGAAGCTGCGCGAAGAAGCGCTCTCCATTTCGCTCGGCGTGTGCAAGGTGCTCCCCGCTGAATTGGGCGAGTCGGTGGGGGATCTGGCAGGCCTCTCGGTTGCCCTGGAAAAGCTGGTCTAGCAGCCTACTCCGAAGACGGATATGGGCTGGGAATCTCCACTTGCAGTTCCAAACCACCCCGAGTGGGGGATTGGATCTTCATCGTACCGCCCAGCAGCGCGGCGCGCTCGCTGATACCAACCAGCCCAAAGTGCTTGTTCATCGTCAGGTCGGCCAGGTCCGGCGGGAAGGCGATACCCTGCCCATCGTCGGCGATGCGGACCAACAGGCTGTCAGAAGGCGTGCGGCGCAGGGTCAGTTCCACCTTGTTGGCATCCGCGTGCTTGCTAATGTTGCTGATGCCTTCCTGCACGATACGAAACACAGAAAGCTCGATGGCTTCGGGCAGCCTGCCAAGAGCCGGGTCGATATTTAGCACAAGCTCCACGCCGCTGCGCTCGGCCCATTCCTGCGCCAGTGAGCGGATCGCAGCGGACAGGCCGTGGTTGTCAATGGTCGGCGGGCGAAGATCGCGGCAGAGCTGGCGCAGGTCACTCACCACCTGCCGGATCCCGGCGCGGATGGCGTTTAGCTCCACCCGGTGTTCTTCGGAGATGTTGTCATCCTCGGTCTCTTCCAGCCGGTAGTTGATGCTCAGCAGATCCTGGATCACCAGGTCGTGCAGCTCACGGGCGAGGGCTTTGCGCTCCTCCTCGCGCTCGGTCATCAAGCGGCGCTGCGTGTCTTGCAGCGCGCCGTTCAAGCGGTCGAGCGCCTTCACCTGCTCGCTGAGCTTCTCAACGAGCTGGCGGTTCATCGAATCAGATGCTTCGAGGTTTTTGTGCAGCACGGCCTGGATGCGGAACAGTTCTTCCGTCTGCCGCTGGGCAGCGTGGTAGCTTTCCAGCGCCCAGATGATGGGCGTTACTTGTTCGCGGTTGCTGCCGCCGACGATCAGTTCCACGATGTCGCGCGGGGTGCTCTCCGCGGTGCAGCGGTCCGCCGAGAGCCGCCCCTCGTACAGCACCAGGATGCGGTCGGTGATGTTGAACAAGTGCTTCAGGTTCTCGCTGGTGATAATTACACCCACGCCCTGGCTTGCCATCTTCTTCAGCCGGTCCAGCACGATCTGCTGGCGCTGGTAGTTGAGCGTGCTCAAGAAGTCGTCAACCAGCATCAACTTGGAGGGGCCGCAGAACGACCGGGCTAGCGCGACGATCTGGCGCTGCTCTTCCGAGAGATCCGCTGCGTTCTCCCGCAGCAGGCTGCCGGGCAGATCGAAATCCTCCAGGATGGTCTTCGAACGCCGGTACATTTCTTCCCAGTCGGGCACACCGATCTTTGGCGGCCAGCAAATCTCGCGACCGAGGAAGATGTTGTGGACAACATCCAGCTTTTCCATAATCGGCGCAACCTGGTACACCAGCTCGATGCCCCGGCTGCGTGCCTGTTCGCGATTGGCGAAGGATACCCGCTGCCCCTCAAAAACCACTTCACCACCCGAGCGGAGCATTGTGCCCCCAAGAAGCTGTAACAGCGTCGACTTTCCCGCTCCACGGCGGCCAACCACGCCCAGCACTTCGCCGGGTGCAAGATCAAAGGAAACGTCTTTCAGCACTTCCAGGCTGCCGAAGGTTTTGCTCAGAGCGTGAACGCGCAGGAGCGGACCGGCCATTGTATCCTTCTTTGTTTCTATCCGAAATTTTTATTATGTTGGTTGTTTGTGCGACTTGTCGCACAAACAACCAACATAATAAAAATTTCGGATCAATTCTTAATTCTACTGCGCGCGGGCGAACCAATCTCCCCACGCGCAGTAAATTGGATCTGTTTGATTATTTACCGCGGTTGCGGGTGGCTACGTCGAAGATTACGGCTGCGACCAGCACGGCCCCTCTCACAATGTATTGGAGCGAGATGTCGATGCCCATCAGGTTCATACCGGAGGTGAGCGAGAGCATCACCAGCGCGCCGATGATGGAGCCGGTCACCTTGCCAACGCCGCCCGCCGCCGATACGCCGCCCACATAGGCCGCCGCGATCGCGTCCATTTCAAAAAGCTGGCCGGCGGTGGTTGTGGCGGACTGCAAGCGCGAGGTGAACAGGATGCCCGAAAGCGCGGCGAGCATGCCCATCGAGCCAAACACCACGTAGGTGAGCTTCTTAACGCTGATGCCGCTCAGTTCTGCGGCCTCGGGGTTGCCGCCAATGGCGTAGATGTGGCGGCCAAGCACCGTCTGCGTGGTGATAAAGTGGTACACCGCCACAACGATCAGCACGACTACCACCGTCCACGAGAGGCCATTGAAGCCTGCCAGCACCCAGGCGACCATTGCCACCAGCATTGAGACGAATACCAGCTTGATGACAAACAGGTTGAGGGGGAGGACTTCAAACCCATATGCCTGTTTCTTGGAGCGGTTGTTAAACTCTGAAATGATGAATGCGACAATTGCCAGCAGTCCAACCAGCAGCGTAACTTTGTGTACCTCGGGCAGAATGCCGATATCGGGAATATCGGGGATGAAGCCGTTGCCGATGGCATTGAAGGCCGCGTTGGGGATGATGATGGTACCCGTTCCGGCCGTCACCAGAACCAGCGCGCCGCGATAAATTAGCCAGCCGGCCAGCGATGCGACAAAGGAGGGGATACCTAACTGTGCCACCGGGAAAGCAGTGATCAGCCCAGCAACGATGCCCAGCAGCAGCACCAACGGGATAACCACCCACACCGGCAGCGCCCAAAATACCAGCGCAATGGCGGCAATGGCCCCGAGAAAGCCCGCCAGGAAGCCAACAGACAGGTCAATGTGGCGAATGACAATGACCAGCGTCATGCCAACCGCCAGCACGGCAATATAGCCCGTCTGGTTGAGCAGGTTGCTGATGTTGCGCGAGCGGATAAATACCCCATCTGTGGCAATGGTGAAGTACACCATGATGACAAACAAAGCAATGTACATGCCGTATTCGCGGATGTTCTGCTTTAGCACCTTCTGGAAGCTTTGAACGAATGATACTTCACCGGTGCCCGGTTCTTCTACCTGGCGAGAGGAGCCAGGCAGAATCTCCTTGGAGTTATTGACGGATGACATCTCGAACCTCCTCAATTTGTTGCCAGATGCATAATATTTTCCTGCGTCGCTTCCTCGGTCGGCATTTCGCCGGCGATTCTGCCTGAAGCGACGATATAAATGCGGTCACTCATACCCAAAATTTCCGGCAGCTCCGACGAGATCATAATAATGCTCATCCCGCGTTCTACCAGCCGGTTCATGATCGTATAAATTTCAAATTTTGCGCCAACGTCAATGCCGCGGGTCGGCTCATCCAGGATCAGGATGTTCGGCTTCACAAATAGCCACTTCGCCAGCGAAACCTTCTGCTGGTTGCCGCCGCTCAAATTAAGCACCGTCTGCTCAACGCTGGGGGTCTTGATGTTGAGGTTCGTGCGCATCTCGTTGGCGACCTTCACTTCTGCGTTGCTGTCGACGACGCCGCGATCGGAAATCTCCCGCAGGTTCGCCAGGGTAATGTTTTGCTTCACATCTTGCATCAGGATCAGCCCATTGCCTTTGCGATCTTCAGAGACGTAGGCGATCCCCGCGTTGATCGCGTCCTGTGGGTGACCGAAGTGCTTGCGCTCTCCCAGGATGTACATATCACCATCGATGCGGTAGTGAGCGGGGTTGCCAAAAATGCTCAGTGCCAGCTCGGTGCGCCCAGAACCCATCAACCCGGCAAAGCCCACAATTTCGCCCTTGCGTACGTTGAAGTTTATATCTTTGAGGATCATGCGGCCCAGCGTGCGATCGTACGCATTCCAGTTGCGCACTTCCATCACCACATCATCTTGAATGGTGTTCTCGCGCCTTGGGTAGATGTTGTCGATCTCACGGCCAACCATATGTTTGATCAGCACCGCTTCAGAAACCTGACCGTCACGCGCATCGAGCGTTACGATCGTGCGCCCGTCGCGCAGCACGGTGATCGAGTCGGCAATCTGGAGCACTTCCTTCAACTTGTGCGAGATCATAATGCAGGTAACGCCGTTCTGCTTTAACACGCGCAGCAGCTCGAGCAAATTCTCGCTGTCGTCCTCGTTCAATGCCGAGGTGGGTTCATCCAAAATTAGCAGTTTTACGTCGCGGCTGAGCGCCTTTGCAATCTCCACCAACTGCTGCTTGCCAACGCCCAATTCGCGAACCTTTACTTCAGGGTTCACATTCAAGCGTACCTTGCGAAGCATCTCGGTCGAGCGCTTAACGGTCTCATTCCAATCAACCATAACGCCTGCGCGAATTTCATTGCCAAGAAAAATATTCTCGTAAACCGTCATCTCCGGCACGAGCGCGAGTTCCTGGTAGATAACGGCAATTCCGGCATGCTCGCTGTCGCGGATGCTGTTGAACCGTTGTTCTTCCCCGTGCAGCATAATCTCGCCGGCGTACGTGCCGTACGGATAGACTCCGCTGAGCACCTTCATCAAGGTCGATTTCCCCGCGCCATTCTCGCCCACCAAGCAGTGGATTTCCCCAGGCTTTACGCGAAAGCTCACGTTGTTAAGCGCTTTCACGCCAGGAAATTCCTTGGTAATGTTTTTCATTTCCAAAATCGGGGCGTCCATCGAACCTCCACGGCAAGGGGATTTCTCTTAGTACCTATCCGAAAAATATTGCTTGTGTTTGTTGTTTGGGTGGCGTAGCGACCCAAACAACAAACACACAACAATTTTCGGATAGGTTCTTAGTATTTCGTGCTGCTTACGCGGTAACTTTTTCCGCACGCGAACAGCACGAAGTACGAACCGTCTTCGGCAAGAATAGTGATGGCACATGGCCATCACTATTCTTGCCAGTTAATCCTATTATATCTTACGGCAGGTTGCTGAAGTCGCTGGCGGAGTAGTAGCCAGAGTCGATCAGGGCCGACTTTACGTTATCCTTGTCAACGGTGACAACCGCGGACTGAATGGCGGGGACATCCTTCGCGCCGTTGTTATAGGAACCCTTGGCCGAAGGAGTCTGGTTTTCGAGCAGGGCCACAGCGGCGGAGATGGCGTCGCTCACCAGGGTGCGGACATCCTTGAACACGGTCATCGACTGCTTGTCATCGATCACGTACTGGACGGAGGCCTTTTCGGCATCCTGGCCGGTGACCAGGTAGCTGGTGACGTCCTTGTCGGCGGCAAAGGCATCGGCGATAGCGCGGGCGGTGCCGTCATTGGGGGCGAGGATGAAGACGTTGCCCTTGTCGGCGGTGCCGGTGGCAGTCAGGTTTGCTTCGGCGAGGTTCTTGGCGGTGTTAAAGTCCCAGTTGGTGGTAACCTGGCCGATGATCTTGGCCATTTCGTCGCGGGTGAGCGTGGCCTTGTCCTTGAGGGCCTCGGCTTCGCTCGAGTTCTTGATCACGAACGTGCCATCAGCGATCTTGGGCTGGAGGACGCCCCAGGCGCCTTCGAAGAAGATGAAAGCGTTGTTGTCAGAAGCAGCGCCAGCATAGAGGTACAGGGGGTTGCCGGTGCCTTCAGCATTGTCAACCAGGTACTGCGCCTGCTGCGCGCCCACGGCGATGCTGTCGAAGGTCACGTAGTAGTCAACGGCCTGGGTGTCGCGGATGAGGCGATCGTAGGAGATAACTTTCACGCCGGCGGCGGCAGCGGCCTCGGCGGCGGCGGCGGCGGCGGTGCCGTCCTGCGGGCAAATGATGAGCACTTTGATGCCCTTGGTGATCAGAGCTTCAACGTTCTCTTTTTCTTTGGCCGAGGAACCCTGGCTGAACAGGATCTCTACGTTGTAGCCGGCCTTGGTGAGGGCTTCCTTAAAGCGGGTCTCGTCCTGAATCCAGCGGGGCTCGTCCTTGGTGGGCAGCACGATACCAACGGCAAGAGCGTTGGGATCGGCGGCAGGCTGCTCAGCAGCAGGAGCCTGGGTGGGGGCAGCAGCGGGCTGGCAGGCAGCCAGCATGGCCACGATCACGATCATGGCAAAAACAGTTTGCAGAAGCTTGCGGGACATAGGTTCTCCTCCGAGAGAAGTGAAAAATAGGATCGACTTTCTTACGCTGAGCGAATGGGTCGGTGGTATTTTCAGCCTTCCAATCCTCCTTTAGAACTTTCGGTGATCCACGATCAGGTGCAGCATGGATTCCGCCGGCATTCAACGGATCAGAGATACCAATAAATGATGTTATATAAACCGATAAGGGATTTGGGGGACCGAAGCCGAACGGCTCCATGTGACGGCTAAATTCTAGCAAAATTAGAAGCCAGAAAGAACAACAAAACCCCCAACAAGATTAGGGGATTCCCCTTAATTTCTCATAGGAATAGTGTTTTGTAGCGTTTTCGCCCAGGCAGGGGGTACTTCTAAGTTGGTTCGTTGGTGGGTTGGGGGCGGGGAAAATAGTTTACCAGCC
>JAEYTI010000182.1 GCA_023434145.1 Chloroflexota bacterium
TGCTGGGGTGAAATACAGTTTGTTGCTCTGTTGTAACATAAGAACTATGTTGTTATGTTCCAACTGAGCAACAAACTGTATAATATCCAAACATCTGGTGCTTGCCTTTCTTCCTACCGATCTCTCCCTTCAGGAGCCGTTATGACTACACCTTCTCTGCAAGATTGGGAAAACCCTCGCCTTACTGGTATCAACAAGGAACCGGGGCACGCTACCCTGCTGCCCTTCGCGGACGCCGCCACAGCGCGCGATGGAGATTTCGCGGGATCACCTTATTACCGCTCGTTGGACGGTGAATGGCGCTTCTCGGTTGCGCCGAACCCGGCTTCCGCGCCGCAGGGGTTTGAAGCCCCTGGTTTCGATGACGGCTCTTGGGCGCGGGTAACGGTGCCGGGCAACTGGCAGCTCCAAACTGACCAGATCCCCGGCCCGGTCGATATCCCGATCTACGTCAACGTGCAGTACCCCTTCCCCGTGGATGACGAGCTCTCGGTGCCAAACGACGACAACCCCACCGGCTCGTTCCGGCGCACGTTTACTGTGCCGAAAAACTGGGACGGGCGGCAAATCTTCCTCCATTTTGAAGGCGTCGATTCTGCCTTCCACCTGTGGATCAACGGGCAGCCGGTGGGCTTTAGCAAAGAGTCGCGCCTGCCCGCCGAGTTCAACATCACCCGCTACGTGCAGCCCGGCGAAAATACCGTAGCCGTGCGCGTATACCGCTGGTCGGATGGCTCGTATCTGGAAGATCAGGATTTCTGGCGGCTGGCGGGCATCTACCGCAGCGTGTACCTGTGGTCTGCGCCTGCTGTGCATATCCGCGATTTTACCGTTGTGACCGACCTGGACGAAAATTATAAGAATGCTATCCTGCGCCTCAGCGTAGACCTGGTCAATTACAGCGCGGAAACGTTCGAGGACTGCGACCTTGAGATCGTTCTGTTAGACGCGGCGGGGAACGAAGTGGTGCGCCAGGTAGACCCGTTCAGCATGACCCCGCACGCCGAAAAGACCCTGGAGCTGGCCCAGCCGGTAGAAAATCCGCGCAAGTGGACGGATGAAACGCCCAACCTCTACACGCTGCTGCTGAGCGTGCTCGACTTGGATGAGAAGATCATCGAGGTGCTGCGGGTTAACGTGGGCTTCCGCAAGGTGGAGATCATCGACGGGCAGATTTGCCTGAACGGCGTGCCGGTGCTGCTGAAGGGCGTCAACCGCCACGAGCACGACCCGCATACCGGGCATACCCTCACGCTCGAATCGATGATCAAAGACATCGAGCTGATGAAGCAGTTTAATATCAACGCCGTGCGCACCTGCCACTACCCCGATGACACCCGCTGGTACGACTTATGCGACCAGTACGGCATCCTGCTCTACGACGAGGCGAACCTGGAAAGCCACGGCGTGTGGGATAAGCCCGCCAAAGACCCCAATTGGCACGATGCGTTTGTCGATCGCGCCGCCCGCATGGTGCAGCGCGACAAAAATCATCCCTCCGTGATCATCTGGTCGCTGGGCAACGAGTCGGGGTTTGGCCCCAACCACGAAGCCATGGCCGAGTGGATCCGCGCTAACGACCCCACCCGCCCCATCCACTACCACCCCGCCGAGGATCACCCGAGCGTAGACATTCTCGGGCCGATGTACCCCTCAGTGGCGACGATCATCGAGATGGCGCAGAAGCCGGGTGAAACCCGCCCGGTGGTGATGTGCGAATACGCCCACTCGATGGGCAACAGCACCGGCAACTTGAAAGAATACTGGGACGCTGTGCGATCGTACAAACGGTTGGGAGGCGGCTTTATCTGGGATTGGGTCGACCAGGGTATTGAATGCGAGACCGAGGGCGAGAAGTGGTATGCCTACGGCGGCGACTTTAGCGACTTCCCCAATGATGGGCCGTTCTGCATCAACGGGCTGATCTGGCCCGACCGGGTGGAACACCCCGCCCTTTGGGAGTATAAGAAGGTGCTGGAGCCGGTGCTTGTGGAAGCGGTTGATCTGCCCAACGGCAGGCTGACGCTCACCAACCGCTACGCCTTCCTCGACCTGTCGTACCTGGAGATCACCTGGCAGGTGACTTGCGAGGGCACGGTGCTGCAAAGCGGCATCGTACCTACCCCGGATGTAAAGCCCGGCGAAACCGTTGAATTGGTCATTTCGTATGAGAAGCCGCAGCCCGAGCCGGGTGTGGAATACTGGCTGGAGCTTTCGTTCCGGCTGCTGGAAGACACGCTTTGGGCAAAAGCCGGGCACGAAGTAGCCTGGGCACAGCTTGACCTGCGCGAGGAATATATCCCCAAGCCGACCATCTCGCCAGAGCAGATGCCCGCGATCGAAATCAAAGAGAATCACACCGGGCTGGTGCTGCAAAACGAGAACTTCCGTCTGGTGTTCGAGAAGGACAGCGGGCAAATCACATCGTTCGAGGCAGGCGGGCGCGATCTGCTGGCCTGCGGGCCGACCGCCAACTTGTGGCGCGCCACTACCGACAACGACGCCAACACCTGGGGCGAGGAGCGCATGGGCATGCGCTGGCGCGAGGCCGGCCTGGACCGGCTGGTAGAGCGCTTGCAGAGCTTTGAGTACGACATGATCCACCCGCAGGAAGCCCAGGTAACGGTGATCACGCGGCTGGCCCCCCGCCCCAATGATGAGGGCGCGCTATCGCCCCGATACGGCGAAACACTGACCGGGCTGGCGGGCCTGCTCGACATGAGCTTCACCGAGGCGCAGGTGGCGCAGTTCGCGCAGAAGTTGGGGGTGGATTACGAAGCCCTACCCGCCAAAGGCAAGCTCAACCGCGCCCGCGCGCTGGTGAACAGTCTGGCCGATTCGCGTAAGATCCCCGGGCTGCTGGGCATTTTGTATGGCATTATCACGCAGGCAGCAAACCCCATGCTGCCGCCGCACGTGATCGAAGAGATCCGCAAGGGCAGCGAGATGACCGGCGAGGACTGGCACGATCTGTTTGTGCTGAAGTACAACACAGCCTTCGACCTGAGCTATGCCTATACCATCTACGGCTCGGGCGACATCCGCCTGAGCTTCCACTTTGCCCCCACCGGCGATCTGCCGCCCCTGCCCCGCGTGGGCATGCTGGCGGCGCTGCCCGGCAAGCTCAACCACGTGACGTGGTACGGGCGCGGGCCGCACGAAAGCTACCCCGACCGCAAAGACAGCGCGGCGGTGGGTCTCTATGACGGCACGGTGGCGGAGCAGCACGTGCCCTACATCCGCCCGCAGGAGAACGGCAACAAGAGCGACGTACGCTGGGCCGCGCTGACCGATGAAAGCGGAGCGGGGCTGCTGGTGGTAGGCGCGCCGCTGTTCAACTTCTCGGCGCACGATTACACCCCGCAGGATCTGGAAGCAGCGGACCACACGCATCAGATCAACCACCGCGGCGAGACCTACCTCACGCTGGACCTGGCAGTGGGCGGCCTGGGCAACGGGTCCTGCGGGCCGGGCACGCTGCCGCAGTATCTGCTAGTCCCGCAGGAGTACATGTTCGAGCTGCTGCTCCGCCCGCTGGCGGAGGGGGAAGACCCGTCGGAGAAGAGTAAGGAGACTGTAGAAAGAGGAGAATGAAACTCTTCCTCGACCGGGTAGGTCGCACAAAGATTCATCCACCACAGCCGCGCGTATCGTTGATCTTCCGCGCGCGGCTGCTGGAGAAACTACACGCCGCCTGCCCCAGCAGCGCGCTTACGCTGCTTTCCGCGCCCGCCGGTTCGGGGAAAACCACCCTGCTGGCGTCTCTGAGAATAGCCTTTCCCGATGAAGTCTATCTCTGGCTGGCTGTCGATGAAAACGACAATGACCCGGCCCAGTTCTTCACCCTGCTGCTGGCGGCCCTGGAAGCGCGCCAGCCAAACAGCACGGCCAAAACGCAGGCGCTGCTGAATAGTCTGGACCAGTTCGACCTCCTGCTGCTGCTCAACACGCTGATCAATGACGTAATCGATCACCTGCCCGACCCGTTCACGCTGATCGTGGACGATGTTCACTTCCTGACCAACCAATCTCTACTGAAAGGCCTCGACTACCTGCTGGAGCGGGCACCCGCGCAAATGCACGTTTTGATGGCCGGGCGATAGCCGCCCGCGCTTTCGCTGGCCCGGCTGCGCGCCCGCCGCCAGATCGTAGAAATCCGGCTCGAAGAACTCTCGTTCCCCAGGAGGAGATGGAGGCGTATTTCCACGATTATCTGCGTCTACCGCTCAGCCCCGGCGCTATCCAGCAAATGCACAGGATCACGCAGGGCTGGGCGGCGGGGGTTGCACTGTTTGGGAGCAGCATGGAGCAGTCGGGCGCGGAAGATATCGAGCAATCCTTTACTCCGCTGCTAACACAGACCAACCGCTACGTGTTTGACTTTCTGACCGAGGAGATTATCAATCAGGAACGTCCGGAAGTACGTGCTTTTCTGCTTAAAACCGCTGTGCTGGTTGAGCTTACTCCAAATAGCTGCGCCAGGCTGGCAGGGGTCGCGGAGGGTGAAGCGGCGGCGCTGCTCGAAGACCTGTACCGGCGAAACATCTTCCTCGCCCAGGTTGACCCGGATACCTACCGCTTCCACGACCTGTTTGCCGCGTACCTGAACGAACGGTTGGAGAAAGAAATGCCCGTGCAGGTAAAAGATCTATACCGGCAGGCGGCGGCGGAGGAGACGAACCCAAGGCGGCAAACCGCGCTTCTGGCGCGGGCGGGAGAGTGGGATGCTGCCGCGCAGTGCATTGATACCGCCGGTGAAACGCTGCTGGCACAAGGCTCTTATACCCTGCTGCAAGATATCATCCAGCTACTGCCAGAGGCGGAACGTGCGCGGCTGACACCTCCATCGCTGCGGACGAGCCTGCTGTATTACGAGGCCATTTGCGCCAATCAAACCTGGGATTTTGCACGCGCCCGCGACCTGCTCCAGCAAGCCGTTACCCGGCTGACCGAGGAGGGCGACCACATTCGGCTGGGAACAGCCCTGCTGTCGCTGGCCACCTGCTTGAGCTCAACCGGGGATTTTAATGGGGCGCGGGCAGCCATGGAGCAGGCTCTCTCCTGCCCGCTCCAGCCCCATCAAACAGCGCACTTGCGCATCGCGCGGGCCTGGCAGCGCATTGCGCAGGGAGACTGGCAGGGGACGAACAGCGATCTGGATGCCATGCTCGCAATCCTCGAGCAAGAGACCAACCCTGCCGCACTGCGCATTATCGCGCCGCAGTGGCATTACCTGTTTGGCGCGCTGCCGGGCGGTGTGCGACGGGTTGAACGCTATGCGCAGTGCTGCGCGGCCTTCACGGGGGATGATTTGCTGCGCGCCTCTGCCCTGGCGCAGATTGCGTGGGCACGCGTGTGGCAGGGGAACTGGGAAGATGCGCAGAAGCAATCCAGCAAAGCGGCGCGAATCAGCGCAGCGTACGGCGGGCTGCTGTGGATTGATACAGACGCGGGTGTGCTGCTGGCCCCTGCTCGCCGCCCGCGAAGGCGATATGGCGGCTGTGGAAGAAGCATTCCAGCAGCTTTTCGCTGGATTGGAACAGCCGCAGTCTGCTGCGTTGGCCGATTCCTGGAGACCGCTGTTCCTCTTTTCGCTCGGCCAAAGCTACTGGCTGAACGACCGCAACGACGATGCCCACGCCATCCTGCGGCAGATGCAGCAGGCTCGTCCCTCCGCGTGGGAGGCGCTTTCTATGCTGCACGGGCTGCTGGAAGCGCTGGTGAATATCACCGATGGGAACGACACCGCCGCCGAAATTGCGCTGCTGGAATGCTTGAAAGAACAGGAAAAATACCAGTTCACCCGCTGTATTGAAAACATTGCACTTATACTGGCGTATCTCTACTGGCGGCAGGAGAAGTTCGACCAGGCGTTCGCATACCTGTTGCCCGAAATCGAACGGTATGAACGGGAAGGGCTGCCCGGTTTTCTGCTCTGGTCAGGCAAGAAGATCATTGTGCCGCTGCTGCGGCTGACAGTATCGCGTGGCGGCGCGTCACAACCGTTTGCCAGGCGCGTGCTGATCCAGGCGCTTGCCGCTGAGGCTGGCAGTGTGGTACCAGAAACCGGCGAGCAGCTTACAGCGCGGGAAGAAGAAGTACTGCGCCTGATCTCCGCAGGCGCAAGCAACGCCGAAATAGCCCACGAACTGGTGATTAGCATTCACACCGTGAAGATCCATGTGGCGCATCTGCTGGCCAAGCTCAACGTCGACTCCCGGCAGGCTGCCGCCGCACGCGCACGTGAGTTGGGCATCTCCTGATTTCCCCTCCAATCCCCGCGTAGTCCTTGATATAGCTCTTTACCTGCTTTGAGGATAGCTCCGAAGAGTGATTTCGGCGCGTCCGCGAGCCGGTATCCTGTATACAGTTCGATCGGACACCTCAGGTGCCCGGCAACAGGAAACCAACAGGACAAAAGAGGAGCAAAAAATGGCTACAAAGGGTAATACCATCAGCAACCAGATCACCGGGCAGCGGATCACGTTTGTAGAGACGGCAAAGGATACCAATGGCGCGCGCATGGTGATGGACGAATACGTACCGGCGAACGGGCTTGTTGACCAGGAGCACATCCATCCTCAGCAGGAAGAAACTTTTACGGTGTTGTCTGGGACGATGGAGTTCTATGTAAGGGGCAGGCGCGGCGCGCTTCGGCTGGAGAAAGCGTGGTCGTTCCGGCCCAAACCCCGCACGCATTCGCCAACGTCGGTGAGGGAGAGGCGGTCATGCGCGTGACCTACCGCCCGGCGCTCAATACGGAAGGCTTCTTTGAGACCTTCTTCGGCCTCTCGCAGGACGGCAAAATGGACCCCAAAACGGGCCTGCCCAACCTGCTTCAGATCGCCGTGATGGCTCAGGCTTACCGCAAAGAGATTGCTTTCGGCGGAATGCCCATCCTCGTGCAGCGGCTGCTGTTTGGCGTGCTGGCCCCGATTGGGCGGCTGCTGGGCTACCGGGCTTCGTACCCCTATCCCTACCAGAAGGTGCAGCGCGGGACGGCAGCGGCCGCACGCTAACCCATCCAAAAATCTGGCTCCGGTTTGTGGTTCACAGAACAAGAGCCAGGAACCGGAGCCGCGAGGAGGAATACGATGATACGCGAGAAAACAGGTTACGATGTGGTGATTGTTGGCGGCGGGCTGGGCGGCCTGGAGACAGGCGCGCTGCTGGCTCAGGCGAAGGCCCGGATGCTGGTGTTAGAGCGGCGCAATATTCTCGGCGGGCGCGCAATGACAGTAGAACAGAAAGGCTTCGTCCTCAACTATGGTCTGCATTACATGATGGGCGGATACGAAAGCCCGCACTACCGCATCCTTCGGCAGATTGGTAAAGCCGATCAGGTGGCGTTTGCCCCGATGGACACCGCAAAAATCTTCCGGCTGCGCGGAGGCAAACTACACCGCGTGCCAGCATCTACGGAAGATATGATGACTACCGAGCTGTTGAGCCTTGAAGGCAAGATGGCCCTCACCGGCGCGATGACTTCCCTCTTCCAGGCGGATGTTGAGGGCCTCTGGAATGTGCCTCTCAATGAATGGCTAAATCAGAATGTTAATGAAACGAGCCTGCGCCAATTCTTGCTCGACCTGGCAGGGCCAACGGCTTTCGCCGCAGAACCGGGTTTGATGTCTACCGGTCACTTTTTGACGGAAACACGCAAGATCCTGACGGCCAACGGCCCGCTGGCAATTTACCCTGCTGGTGGTTGGGGCGCGTTGAGCGAAGCATGCCGCCAGGTGATCGAAGCCGCCGGTGGTGAGGTTCGGACCGGGGTTCGCGTTAGCGGGCTGAAGATCGAGGAAAACGGCGTTTCGGGTGTTTGGACGGGCGACAACCAGGGAAGCCTTATCCCAACCCGCGCGGTGGTACTGGCACTGCCACCCGGCGAGATCGTCCCCCTGGTGCGGGATCATTCCCTGCCCGATCTCTCCGCCGACCGGCTGGAACGTATCCACCCGGTGAGGGGCATCGCAGTTAACCTTGGGTTCATGGGTGTGCCAAACCATGAAATCGCCACGATAGAAATGCCGGAAGACAACGCAACCAGTGGGTTTCACAACCTCTTTCAGCCGCAGCTTGCGCCAGAGAATGGGCTGCTTTTCCAGGGCCTGCGATGGCTTACTGGCGATCAGAAAGCAGATGAGAGCGAGATTCGGCGCACGGAAGAAATGTTCCTCACCCGCCTCTCGACCCTCTTCCCAGGCATCCGCGAGCAAGTGGTGCTGCGCCGCACCCTGGTCCGTGACGTTGTTCTGGGAGCCGATCATCTCTATGACCAGCCGCGCACAGACCTGCCACCCGTGAAGGTCGCTTCTGTAGAAGGGTTGTACCTGGTGGGGGATGCCACCGATGCGCCCGGCGAGCTATCCGCTACGGTTGGTGAATCTGCGCTGCTGTGCGCACAGCACATACAAGAGCAGGCAGCACGCCAGCCGGAATGGTCTCTGGCTGCAAGGATGTGAAAAAGAATAACGCCTCAAAGAGGTTTCGTTGAGCCCCCACTAAGTTTGCTACTTTGCAAAGTTGGAGGGGGGCTACGCTTGTCGTTGTACGGTTTACGCTTGGTTGAACCGCTGTGTTTATACGAGGTGACGAAATGCGAGGAAAGGGGATATTTCGATGAGATCCTTAATACGAATGCACAATTCTGCCCGGAGCCGTACACCTGAAAACACATCAAAAGGACGGATGCACGCAAAAGTTGTCAGAAGACTAAGGGGAAGAAATTCCGTTCGCCGGTCAATCAGGCTTTGTTTGTTCTGGTTGTTTGGGATTGGGTTGCTTCACTGCTAGATAGATCAGCGGTACTGTAAACAGCATCGACACCAAGTAAACTGGATATTGGTAACGGACCGCCTGTAACTGCGCCGTAAACGCAATGATCAACGTCTGAAGGTAGACTGGAACCAATAGAATCAAGATGAGCGGATTTTTTCTTCGGAAGGCGAGAAACACAACAGCGGCGCTAAAAACATACAGGTAAATTGCAGGACGCCATCCGATCATACCCGGATCGAACCGTGCATAGCGTTCAAGAATGCTAGTGATCAAATTTCGCAGTTCGGGTGCTCTTGAATTTTGCTCGATATACGGTTGGTACTTGCGCCATGCTTCACGATGGCCGGCAGTATGGTTCGTTGTAACAACAGTCTCGAGATATACCCCATCTGGTTGAGATATCTGCCAGACAAATGAGCTTAAGCAATAGAAATGCCTCGCTGTAACAAGCGGGGCTTCGAGCGACAACCGGCCAAAAATTTTCGCGGCCTGCATTGGGTCCTTCTGTACTTCCGAGAAGTTTACCCCGCTATAAAAAAGCACGGTTGCATCGTGACAACTATAAGGCCAAGCAATTTCCAGAGGGAAAATTGTCTTAAGATAGGCTTGTTCATCCAGGGAGAAAGAAGCCTCATTTCTGACGTGAGCAGCAATCGGGTGAATGAATACCACCCCAAAGGACTGTGATTGTTGCCGATTCACCCGAAATACCTCGTAAACCGGGCCAACAATGAACCCAATGCAGAGGACTGCAATGCCGAGCGCCAGGAAAACCCATTTTCGCCTGGAATACACCAGCGCGATGATGAGAAGCATCCCGAACGCGACCGGGAAACCATTGTGCCGTAGTAGAGAAACATTCGCTGCGGTTACTCCCAAAAGCAAAGCGTTCCATCCATTGGCTAACCATGCGCCGCCGCTCATGATAATTTTCAATAAGACGATTGCCAACAACAACACGGCAGTACTGAACAGGATATCCTTCCATATTGTGACGACCAGTAAGCCATTCATCGGAACAATGGATATGAAGATGGCAAGGATAACCAGCATCGGTGCTGGCACCCCCATATCCTTAAATGCCCGCAGACCATAGGCAAGGACAGCGCTAAACACGCAAACCTGAAACAGAACAAAAATCGCCAGCGTGTCGCGCAGCCGCGTGATCAGCCAAATTAATATCGAATGATAGGCAGGATGCCAGTTATCAAATGAAAAACTTGAGACTTGATGCCACTGGGCGATCGAATCGAACGTGATGATCCCCGGGTAAAAAGCCAGCAGATACCCAATTCCACAAACCAACGGAACGGCAAAGAAAATGATGTCAAGGATGGGAAACCGTTTGATCAGGCGCATCAAAAATCCCTGTAAGAGACGCACGAATTTTTTCTATGATAAAAATTTGGGTACGAACGAAGGCCAATTATAACAGCAAACCGAGGTTACCCAGGCAGATTTCGGGTAAGGGTGTGGCTTTTCCAAAGTCAACCCCACCCCCGGCCCCGCCCCACGTTTGGGGCGGGGAGAAAGAAAAAGAGGGGTTTCGCGGCCCATGAG
>JAEYTI010000190.1 GCA_023434145.1 Chloroflexota bacterium
CTGGCCATCTCCATCATCCGTAAGGCAGCCTACCCTTTTATGACGGATGCTTGGGCGGACATATCCGCCCAGCCGGATCTTGGCCTTTCCCTTCTCCAAAAATGATAGCGTTGAAAAGCCCTGCACGCCACCCGATCAACAACACAAGCAATATTTTTCGGATAGATTCTAAGTGCCTGTTAGCGGTACTTATCGACGCCCACTTGCTGGCACATGGCCAGCACTGGGCAGGTTGAGCAGCGTGGCAGGCTGCCGGTGCAGATGTGCTTGCCAAACGGCACCAGCAGCCGGTTAATTTCAACCGAATATTCCTTGGGCAGCAGCGCCGAAAGCGCTTCTGTGGTCTGCTCGGGGGTGCGCGTCTGCACATAGCCCCAGCGGTTGGTAATCCGGTGAACGTGCACATCCACGCTGATTTTCATCTGTTCGCACGCAATTCCCAGCGTGAGGTGGGCGCACTTTACCCCTACCCCACCAAACGACATGAGAATATCGGCATCACAGGGCAGTTCCCCGCCGAACTCGGCCAGTACGCGTTCGGCTATGGCGCGCATCTGCACCGCTTTGCGCTCGTGGAAAGTGCTGCCGTAGATCAACCGGTCAATCTCCGGCACGCTCAACGCAGCGACTGCCTGGGGCGTGCGGGCCTGGGAAAATAACTGGCGCGCCAGGCGGATTGTAACCTCATCGAACGTGCGAATCGAGATGATGCACGCCATAAGCTGCTCGAACGGCGATTTGTAGCCTTCCTCGGCCAGCTCAAAAAGCGCGGCTTTGGGGTATGGGCGAACCGCTTCGCGGATACGTTCGACTACCAGGTGGATATCAAAGGGCAATTTTTCAACCATAAAACCGGCCTTTCCTCCAAAAAACGTTCTACAAATGACTATTATCGCTCAATAATCAGAGTGATACGACCTTCTACACACACCAAACACCCTCTATTGACAAAAAAATTACTTCGCTGTATTATTTTGGCAATAAGCAAATTCACCTAAAGTCATCATCACAACCATACAATCATCGTACCCTATCCGGTTAGGTGGCAATGCCGATTTCCTCCTTAGGGCAGTTCCCCACACAGTGAGATGCAAAGGGAATCAGTTGCTGTTCCTTTACGTACAGCATATCCTGGTTTTTCCTTTGTGACGACCCGCTGTGTTGCTCATCCCTCTTATTGTTTGCAAGAAAATATCGGTACACTGGCGCTTGGAGTCCCCCACCCCATTACAGATAGCTGGAATGGCCTTGCTGGCAAGGTTTGCGCACTTTAAGCACGTTTACGTTCCGCCAAAATTAACGCGTGTTAGCCACACTCGTGTGCATAGCACATCATTGCACGTGGCACATGAATGTGTAAACCGAAATCTTGTGAAAAAGGAGGTGATGCGACCAAACAGAGTAGATTAGATAGTCTGGTAAAACCCAGAAGGGATCGTCCCTTAACCACTCACACACTTTTTGGAGGAAGTTGAAATGAGGAAGACACAGCTCTTTTTGAGCCTTGCGATCGTGATCATACTGCTGCTCTCAGCATGCTCGCCCGCGGCAGCACCGACGACCGCCCCGCAGCAGCCCCCTGCTGCAAATCCTACCGCCACTACTCCTGCCATTGTGGTCTCTGACGCTACCCCGACCACGGCTGTTGTTACAGAAGGCTCCGAGTACAAAGAAGCGCCTATGCTGGCCGACCAGGTTGCCGCCGGCAGCCTGCCGCCCGTTGATGAGCGCCTACCAGTCAATCCGCTCGTGACTGTGCCGGTTGACACGATTGGTCAGTATGGTGGCACCCTTCACACCGCCTCCTGGTGGCCTGAAGTTGGTAACGTCAAACTGTACTTCGCCGTCGAAGCCCCGATCAAGTGGAAAGCTGACCTGACCGGTTACGAACCCGCTCTGGCTGAAAGCTACGAGTGGTCGGAAGACGGCAAGACCTTCACCATCCACCTGCGCGAAGGCCTCAAGTGGTCGGATGGCGAACCTTATACCACCGCGGACTGGGAGTTCATGTGGGAAGACATCCTCAAGAACCCCGATTACAAAGTTCACAACGTCCCCGGTTGGCTGCGCAAGTCCACCGGTGAGCCGATCGACATGGAATTCCCGGATGACTACACCGTTGTGTGGAAGTCGGACCAGTCCATGTGGATTAATCCCTACTACATGGCACAGGGCTCTTGGGAATTCGCCGACCCGATGATGAAGCCGGCGCACTTCCTCAAGCAGTATCACCCCAATTATACCGACGGCGCAACCTACGAAAAGCTGGAAGAGATGGATCAGTGGGAATGGACCCCCGGGTACCCCTGCCTCTTCGCCTGGTGCTCCAGCGCTGTTTCTGATGACCGCGTCCGCTACACCTTCGAGCGCAACCCCTACTACTGGCGCGTCGACACCGAGGGCAATCAGCTGCCTTACATTGATAACCTCGAGGTTGAAATCGTCTCTGACGAGCAGGTTCGTGTTCTGAACTGCGCCGCCGGCAAGTACGACACCGGCTTCCGCATCTGCGGTTCCCCGAACGACATCCCGTTCCTCACGGAACAGGCCACCAATGGCGATTACACGCTGCTTGAGGGCTGGATGAACGGCGCCGGCGCCTGGCCGGGCTACATGATCAACCAGTGGTACGTTGAGGGTGGCAAGAATTACGATAACGACACCCCCGAGAAAGCCGCTGAGATCCGCACGCTGCTGCGCAACAAAGACTTCCGCGTAGCGCTCTCCACCGGCCTCGACCGCACGCGTATGATCGACGTGGTTTGGGGTGGTATTGGTGATCCCAAGAACTACACCATCAGCCCGCAGTCTTGGCACTTTGCTTCTCCTGAAGGCCAGGACGTCTACAATAATTGGGCGCAGAACGCCACCGAGTTCGATCCTGAAGCCGCGAACGCGCTGCTGGACGGGCTTGGCATGGAAGTCGGCGCTGATGGCTTCCGCACGCTGCCCTCTGGCGAACCCTTCGAGCTGGTTGTCGACGTGACCGACTGGGGCGGCAGCCTCAAGGTTCAGACCGACGCCGCGGCCGAAGCCGAGGTTCAGTGGGAAACCAACCTCAAGATCGCGACTCGTATCAATAACATCCAGGGTCAGCCCGATGTTGACACCCGCACCAATGAAGGCTACACCATGCTGCGGGCTGCGCACATCTCCGAAATCGACATCTGGACCTACCCGGACTGGATCTTCCCGATCGTCAACCGCTACTACTTCCCATTGGAAGGCCGCTACTGGGCCAAGGGTAAGGATAGCTGCGTGCCCGATCCCGCCATCCCGAATGACTGCGGTGTGAAGCCCGAAGCGGGCAGCCCCGCCGAGAAGCTCCAGGCTCTGTACGAACAGGGTCTGCAGGAAGGTGACGTTCAGGCTCGCCATGAAATCGTGTGGGAAGCCATCCAGGTCCACATCGATGAAGGCCCATTCGTCATCGGCGTCGCCGGCGACCAGGCCATGCCGATTCTGGTCAAGAACCACATGCGCAACATCCTCGACTACGGTGTTGTTGGCCCGTGGGCCCCTGCCACCCCTGGCAATCAGATTGCTTCGCAGTGGTGGATCGAGCAGTAAACCGAATACAAGCGTTTGAGAAGGTGGCATGAAAATGCTCACCTTCTAAGGCGCAAGATATTCTAATCAGGACCTAAAGTGGCGGGCGGCCGGCGAGAAGTCTTCGCTGACCGTCCGCCACCCGACCCATAGATAAGAGAGGCGCGCATGTTAAACTACCTGATCAGGCGTCTGGGATATGCCCTCATAATGGTCGTGCTGGTCTCATTTGTTAGCTTCGTGATTATCGAGCTTCCCCCAGGCGATTTTCTAGACCAGAAGCTAGCACAACTGCGAGCCAGAGGCGACCGCAGCGCGGAGGCTCGCATTGAAGACTACCGTCTTCGATACGGCCTGGATCGCCCATTCATGGAACGCTACACCCAATGGGCGGTTAATTTTGTTCAAGGCGATTTTGGCGAATCTTTTGAATTTGAGCGCCCGGTGCGCGATCTGCTCGGCGAGCGCTTGACGATGACGATCATTTTGGCTCTCGCCTCCCTGATTATCACGTGGTTCATTGCCATACCATTGGGCGTGTATTCTGCTGTCAAGCAGTATTCGCTCGGAGATCAGTTAATCACAACGATCAGTTTTATCGGGCTCGGCATGCCTGGCTTTTTGCTGGCGCTGCTGATCCTGTTTTTTGCGGTAACCATGCTTGGGCAAGATATTGGCGGCCTATTCTCGCAGCAGTATGTCAATGCGCCCTGGTCTTGGGGGCGCTTTGTTGACTTGCTGAAGCATCTCTGGATCCCGGCACTGATCAGCGCCGTAACCGGCATTGGCGGCCTGATCCGCATTATGCGCGGCAATCTGCTCGACACGATGGGACAGCCCTTTGTTGAAGCGGCTCGCGCTCGCGGGCTAAAGAACGATCAGGTTATCTGGAAGCACGCCGTTCGCATCGCTATCAATCCCCTCATCGTCATTCTGGGTTCAGAAGCGCTGCCCAACCTGATCGCCGGCTCGGCATTGGTATCCATTGTTTTGAACCTGCCCACCATCGGCCCGCTGTTTGTCGAATCGCTCCGCAAGCTGGATATGTACATGGCAGGCACCTGCATCGTGCTGTTCACCATGCTGCTCCTGGTCGGTAATTTGCTTTCCGATCTTGCGCTGGCCTGGGTTGATCCTCGTATCCGTCTCGAGTGAGAAAGGAAAAAGCTATGGCTACGACTACAACCGCGGTTAGCAGTGCAAAAAAAGCGTCTGGGAAACCAGTTTCGCAAAGCTATTGGAGCCTGGTATGGTGGAAGTTCAAGAAGAACCGGGCTGCTGTCGTCGGCGGGATCGTTCTCATCCTGCTATATGTCAGCTTTGTCGCCATCCCTGAATTCATTGCCCCTTACAGCAAAGACACGGTATCGAACTTCACAGAAGCACGTCCACAGCCCCTTCGCTTTGTCGATGAGAGCGGAACGTTCCACCTCAGGCCGTTTGTGTATGGCCTGGAGCGGCAGATCGACCAGAAGCTGCGCATCCGCACCTTCGTGGAAGACCGTGATCGCATGTACCCGGTCTACTTCTTCGTTCAGGGCGACCCATATAAGCTCTTTGGCCTGATCCCCACCAATCGCCACCTCTTTGGCGTTCAGTCTGGCGATCCGCAGGCCTCCGTCTTTATTATGGGCACCGACGCCCTGGGCCGCGACTACTTCAGCCGCGTGCTCTACGGTGGCCGCCTATCACTAATGGTTGGACTGATGGGGCAGATTCTGACGCTCGTTTTGGGCAGCGTCCTGGGTTCGCTTTCTGGTTACTACGGCGGATGGGTTGACATGCTCATCCAGCGCCTCACCGAATTCCTGGCAGCTTTCCCCGATATCCCCCTCTTCATGGCTCTGGCGGCGGCAATCCCGAGATTCTGGTCGCCCATCACCGTGTACTTTATGCTGACGCTGATCCTGGCGTTTGTTCGCTGGGGCGGCCTGGCCCGGCAGGTGCGCGGGCTGATCCTCTCGCTGCGCGAGCGTGAATATGCCCTCGCTGCCAAGAGCGCCGGCGCGACAGACGGACGCATCATGTTCCGGCACTTGCTGCCCGGCACTATGAGCCACATCATCGTCATCGCCACCCTGGCGATCCCCGGTATGATCCTGGCGGAAACATCCCTTAGCTGGTTGGGCCTGGGCCTGCGCCCGCCGCTCACCAGTTGGGGCGTGCTTCTGCAAGAAGCTGGGACCATTCGCGCCATTCGCTTTGTGCCGTGGCTGCTGTGGTCTGTCCCGCCGATCATTGTGACCATTCTGGCTTTCAACATGCTTGGCGATGGTCTCCGTGATGCACTCGACCCATACGGTGGACGGTAGGAGGAGGCACGAATGACAGAGACAATTACCACCGACAAGCTTGTTGAGGTTGAAGACCTGCGTGTTCAGTTTGATGTACGCAACGGCATCGTGAAAGCCGTCGACGGCGTAACATTCGATATCAAGCGCGGGCAAACGCTGGGCGTCATCGGAGAATCGGGCTGCGGCAAGTCCATCACTGCGCGCGCAATTCTACAAATGATCCCCAAACCGGGCAAGATCGTCACGGGCCGGGTGATGTACTATCGCCCGGTGAAGACGGCCGATGGAACGACAAAGCAATCCGAGGTGATCAACATCTCGAACCTCGACCCCGATGGCACCGAAATCCGCAAGATCCGCGGCGGCGAGATCGGCATGATTTTTCAGGAGCCGATGAGCTCGCTGACCCCGGTATATACTGCCGGTACGCATATCCAGGAAGCGCTCAGCCTGCACCGGCTCGTGCCGATGAAAAGCCTGGGCGATCAGATGGCGAAGAATATTCAGGCCTCGCGCAACGTGACCAAGCAAGAAGCGCGTGAGCTGGCTATCGACATGCTGCGCCGGGTTGGTATTCCAAGACCGCAAGAACGCGTAGATAGCTATCCCCACCAGCTTTCTGGCGGGCAGCGCCAGCGCGTAATGATCGCCATCGCCCTGTCTTGCCAGCCTTCTATGCTTATCGCCGATGAGCCGACCACCGCCCTGGACGTTTCCATTGAGGCACAGATCCTCGACCTGATGCGCGAGCTTCAAGAGAGCGTCAACATGGCGATCATGTTCATTACCCACAATCTGGGCGTGATTGCCGAGATGGCGGAAGAGATCGTGGTGATGTATCTTGGCAAACAGGTAGAGCGCGCGAAGACGGTCGATATGTTCTACGACCCCAAGCATCCCTACACCAAAGCGCTGCTTAAATCCATTCCGCGCATTGGCCGCAAGACCGGCGACCGGCTCGCCTCCATCGAGGGCATGATCCCCGACCCGTTCCATCTGCCGACCGGCTGCCTGTTCCACCCCCGCTGCCCGAGCTTTATGCCCGGTAAATGCGACCGGATTGAGCCGAGCTGGAAACAAGTGGCCGATAACCACTGGGTTCGCTGCTTGCTCTATGAGGATGTATAGGAGGTGTAGCATGGATGAGCCAATGAAAAAGAAAGACTACCTGCTGGAAGTCAAAAATCTTAAAAAGTACTTCCCTATCCAAAAAGGCCTCCTCAAGAGAACCGTCGGTTACGTAAAGGCAGTGGATGACGTCTCCTTCTACGTCCGCGAGGGCGAGACGCTGGGGCTGGTAGGCGAATCGGGCTGCGGTAAGACAACAGCCGGACGCTGCATCATCCGCCTGTACGAGCCAACCGGCGGCGAGGTGTTCTTTAAGTCAAGCGTGGTGAGCCAGGACGGAACGCAAAAGCATGTCAATCTGCTCAATATGACGCCCCAGCAGATGAAGCCGGTGCGCCAGGAGATCTCGATGATCTTCCAGGACCCCATCAACTCGCTGAACCCGCGCATGACCGTCTTCGACATCATCGCCGAGCCGATGCAGATCCACGGCAAGGGCAACACCCAGGAAGCAGAGGAGATCGTTGTTCGGCTGCTGGAGCGCGTGGGCCTGCGTGCCGAACATATGCGCCGCTACCCGCACGAGTTCTCCGGCGGTCAGCGCCAGCGCATCGGCATTGCCCGCTCGCTCTCGCTCAACCCTCGCCTGGTGATCTGCGATGAGCCGGTCTCCGCGCTCGACGTGTCGATCCAGGCGCAAACGCTCAACCTGCTCCAGGCGCTGCAAAAGGACTTTAATCTATCCTACATCTTTGTGGCGCACGACCTCTCGGTCGTTCAGCACATCTCAGACCGCGTGGCGGTGATGTACGTGGGCCGCATGGTCGAAATGGCCGACTCGGAAGAGCTGTACGCGCACCCCATGCACCCATATACCGAAGCGCTCATGTCGTCGGTGCCGAAGCCGGACCCGCTGTACAAGTCGGAGCGAATTGTCATGCAGGGTGATGTGGCGGACCCCTCCAACCCACCATCAGGCTGCTATTTCCACCCGCGCTGCCACTACGCCAAAGAAATCTGCTCGGAGAAGACCCCCGAATTCCGCGAGGTTCTCCCCGATCACTTCTCGGCCTGCCACTTCGCGGAAACATTGAAGCTACGAGGCATCTAACCTTATGCGCAGCAGCCAGGCGGGTTCTCGCCGTTGGGTAACCGTCGCCATTGTCTTTCTTCTCTGGATGTTGAGTCTGGTTCTCGGCTTGTACGCCATCTACTCGCTCCAGGAGACGGTGATAACGCTCTATGCTATGTCGGGCGGGCGAGATCAGAGCGTTGCCGGGCTGCTGCGCTGGGTTTCCGTGGGGTTCGGAGCCATTTTGTGGATTGGAATCATGATCGCCGGCGGTGAATACCACATGAAAAACGCCGGCGAACGGAAGTCGTGGAAAATCTTTGCCTGGACGTTCGGCATCGAAGTCATCATCATTCTGGTCGGGCTGCTGGTGCAGTAATGTGTTTCCGTTTGTAGGTGGATTAGGGTGGGAACAAAGTTCCCACCCTAATCCACCTACAAACAAAATCCATCTTTTGTTCCAAATAATTCGCTGTATAATAGTACATGCGAATGAATTGCCCCTGCAGGTAAGAAAAAATTGTCATTAAAGTTTGGACAAACCCGAGAGGCATCTCTCGGAAAGGTGGATCACAGCCGGTTCAACCGGCAATTGATCCTTGTCGATCGCGGATCAATCTGGATTTGAGGAGACGGAACTATGACGAGTGCGGAGCAGAAAAAGAACTTTTTGAGCAAAGTGCCTCTGTTTCAGGGATTGAAGGATCGTCAATTGATGCGCCTCGCCGACCGAATGGTCGAACGAAACTACGCAGCCGGTGACTTGATCGTCAAACAGGGCCAGGGTGGAGAAGGTTTCTATGTGATTACCTCGGGCAAGGCAGAAGCCACCCGTGAGCGCGCAGATGCGGAAAAAATCACCGTCAACGAATTTGGGCCCACGGATTACTTTGGTGAGCTGGCCCTGCTGGATGAAGACGGCGTTCGCACCGCGTCGATCACTGCGATCGAGCCTGTCTCCTGCCTGATCCTCACCCGCTGGGACTTCCTGGCGATTCTGCGGCAGGATGCCGAAATGGCTGTCGAAATTTTGCAGGAAATGGCTCGGCGCTTCCGTATCGCCCTGAACACACTGTAAGCACCCACTGGTATTCGTGCCGGTTGATATGCCGGTAGAAACGCGGCTTGACAACCGGCACGAACTACAGGATTTTCATTAACCGACCAGTGATACGAGGCGCTCTACTCACGAGCGCTTCGTTTTGTACATCTGGAGGAGCGATCAGGGCTGGCTACCGCTAAGGTAGTTACAAACTGGAAAGATCCGTTTATCATTAAGCTATGAAATGCCCGAACTGCGATTATGAATGCCCGCCAGAGATGCGCTTTTGCGGAATGTGCGGGAGCAGCCTAACGCACACCTGCCCGAACTGCGAATTCGTAAACCCGGTGAACTACCGGTTTTGCGGAATGTGCGGGCAGCCGTTGCTGATTGGCGATCTACCACAGCGTCCACCCGTTCCGGCCCCGAGGTTTTCTCAGGCCGGCCAGCCGGCCAGCCGCACGGCATCCAGCGTTCCTGCTGCCCTACCCCAACTGGAGAACGCAGCCATCAACGGCACGAGCGCCCTACGCATCAGCGGCGAGCGGCGGGTGGCTACCGTGATTTTCGCGGACGTGAAAGGCTCCACTGAGCTGCTCGAACAGATCGGCACAGAAGCCTGGGTTGAAGTGATGAACACCGTCTTCCAGGTGCTGGAGACCGAAATCTACCGCTACAGCGGCGAGGTCAATCAATTCCGAGGCGATGGGCTGGTGGCCTTGTTTGGCGCGCGATCTGCCAATGAAGATGATCCTCAGCACGCTGTGCTTGCAGCGCTGGCCATGCAGCAGGCCATTCGCCCTTTGGCAGAAGAGCTGATGCGCAAAGAAGGCGCGGAGTTGGAACTGCGGGTGGGCGTCAATACTGGTGAGATCATCGTGGGCAACGTGGGGGATTCACAACACAGCGAAGATACCGCTATGGGCGAGGCCCTTACCGTTGCTGCTCGCATGGAAACCGCTGCTGAACCCGGCACCGTGCTGGTTAGCGATCACACCTACCGTATGGTACGCGATGAGTTTGACTGGATTCCCCTTGGCGAAATCATGGTGAAAGGGATCAGCCATCCAATCCCGGTCTACCGGCCCACTGCGCCCCGGCAGTTGAACGAGGCGGGAGATGTGCTCTCGGCAGGCGCAGATCCGAGCACAGGCGCCGTGCCCGATTCAATGACGCCCGGCTTTATGCACGGGTTGATCGGTCGAAAAGCCGAGTATAGCATCCTCAAGAAGAGTGTAGAGGATTTGAGCGGCGGGCGCGGCGGGATTGTGCTCGTCACCGGCATGAAGGGGATGGGAAAATCGTTCCTCGTTCTGCAGGTGCGCCAGCACCTTGCCCGCCACAACGTTCTGATCGCGGCTGCGCAGAGCGCATCTTCTGGCGCGACCCCGAAGATCGATAGCAAAGGCCGTCCCATCCAGCAAGTTCGCTGGCTGCGCGGGCGCTGCCGCTCGTATGGGCACCTGCGGCCTTATTCGATGTGGCTGGATCTGATGCAGGATTGGGTTAGCGAAAATCCAAATGGACAGGCCGGCGAGATTCAGAGCCTGCTTCGCGCGCAAATGGAAACGCAGTGGGGCTCCGACGTGGAAAAGGATTACCCTAACCTGGCAACCTTCCTCTCCAGCCCGGTGGACGAGACCACCCTGGAGCGTGTAAAGCATCTGGATGCCGAGGGCATGAAGCGGCAGTTCTTCCAGAGCATGCGCGACTGGCTGCGCGACCTGGCGCGCCAGCGGCCCATTGTGATTGGGTTCGCCGATATGCAGTGGGCCGATACCACCTCGCTGGAACTGCTGGAGTACTGCCTGCCACTATGTGACACTGAGCAAATTTTGTTCCTGCTGGTATATCGCCCGGAGCGCGACTCGGCTATGTGGGAGTTCCAGCATCACCTGGAGACAGAATACCCCCACCGACTCGCGCACGTAAACCTGCCGCCTATGGGCAAGGACGAAATGGCCGAGTTCATCGACCTGTTCGTGGGTTCGCAGGCCCTGTACCGCGAAACACGCGAGTTGATCATCAAAAAGGCCGAGGGCAACCCCTACTTCATCAAAGAGTTGATCTTCTCGCTGATTGCCAACGGCACGCTAACCCGAGAGGGAGAGCATGGCACGTGGCAGCAGGTGAAGCCCGTCACCTCGCTGGACCTGCCCGACAGCCTGCAAGGTTTGCTGATGGCGCGGATCGACCGGTTGGCTCCGGGCGAGCGCCGCATTTTGCAAATGGCCGCGGTGATCGGCTCGATCTTCTGGCTCAATGCCCTGCAGGCGCTATCCGGTCAAACCGTATCCATCCCGCAGCTCCAAACGGATCTGGTCGGCTTGCAGCGCGCTGGGCTGGTCTCGGAGCGCACATTTGTAGAAGAGCTTGGCATGGAGTACGCGTTCGAATCGCCCATGATCCGTGAGGTGGCGTACGAGAGCCTGCTCAGCACGCAGCGAGTGGCCTATCACATGCGCGTCGCCGAGTACCTGGAGGAAATTGTCTTCCGCGAAGGCAAACGCAGCTACTTCAACACGCTGGCGCACCACTACCGGCTGGCCGGCGATATGAAGAAGGAGCTGTTCTACACCCTGCAAGCCGCCGATCGCGCGCAGAGCATTTATGCCAACGCCGAGGCGCTGTTGTACTATACGCGGTCGCTTGAGCTGCTGGATCAACTGGCAGAGCAGTTGGGCGGTAATGGGCACCAGCGCTATGCCATCCTCACGCAGAAGTTCGAAGCGCTCAACGGACGGCGCGCGGTGCACTTCTTGATGGGCAACGTGGAAGAGGGCTGGCATGATGCCCGCAGCCTGCTGCCGCTGGCCCGCCAGATGGAGCAGGATCCTACCTGGCTGATCGACGCGCTCTTACAGCAGCCGGGCGTAGCATCGTCCGACAGCCGCGATGAGCTGGCAGTTGGTGTTCCGCTGGCGCTGGAGGCATTGCAGCTATCACAGCAGATTGGTGATAAGCGGCGCGAGATGAACTGCTTGCTGGCCATCGCCGGGCAGCGCAACCTTCTCAACGACCCTACCTGGGTGGAAATCGGCGATCAGGCCCTGGCCCTGGCACGCGAGATTGGCGACCGCCAATACGAGGCAATGATACTGCTGGGGCTGGGTCACGCCTACGTGGGCCGAGATGAGATCCTAAAAGGCATGGAGTATCTCAATGCCGCGCTGCCCATTTGTAAGGAGTTGGACGACCGCGTGGCGGAGATGACCCTGCTGCGCGTGATGGGCTCGGGCCTGGAACGCGCCGGCGATCACTATCACCGCCTGATTGATTATGAGATGAAGCGGCTCTCGATTGCCCGCGAGATCGGAGACCGCCTGGAAGAAGGCAACGCGCTGATGTTCGCGGGGCAGATCCAGGCGCTAAACCTGGGGGATCTGGAAGGCGGGCTGGCGCTGCTGCGAGAGGCCGTGGAGATTTTCAGCGCCATCACGGACCAGATCTTCCCGTTGATGCGCGTGGCGCAGGTGCAGACGGCGCTGGGCCAGTTCGAAGATGCACAGGCAACGATCGAGCGGGCGCAGCCTCTGGCCGACCGCAACGTATTCGACCTGAGCCGTGTTGGCCTGCGCCTGGTGACGGTGCTGTTGTACAACGCTCTGGGCGACGTGACTCACCACAATCTTGCGTTGGAAATTTGCAACGAGGTGATGCAGATGGAAGCCGGGCAGCTTGTCTCAAGACAATACCGCATGGCAGCCGCCACCGAAGCCGCCGAGGCCCACCTGAGCCTGGCCCGCCTGGCAGGAAATGAAGCGGAACGCGCAAGTCACCTGGCGCTAGCCCTGGAAACCAGTGAAATTGCGGTGAACGTGCATCAGTCGTTTGGCTATGTCAACATTATCGAATGTTCCGCTGAAGAAATCTTTTTGCGCCGCAGCCAGGCGTTATCCGCCGCGGGCAAGCAAGAAGAGGCTGCCGAGATGCTGGAACGCGCTTACGGCGAGATGATGCGCCAGCTTGATTACATCCCCAACGACAGCCCATTCCGGCGCACCTTCCTGGAGAACATCACCTGCCACCGCGAAATCCGCGCAGCGAACACCGCTGCCACCCTGGCCAAACTGACCCCCGGTCGCGGAAATTCCGCATCCACCGGTTCGAGTTAGATCACTGTTACACCACACCTGCAACAGGAGAAACCATAAATGGCAACTATTCGCGTTACTGTTTGGAACGAAGGCGTTCATGAGAAATCGCACGAATCGGTGCGGAAGGTCTATCCAAACGGCATTCACACTGTGATCGCTGACACGTTGAAGCAAAAAGGCCTGACGGATATTCGCACGGCCACGCTGGATGAACCCGAGCACGGCCTGACAGAAGAGGTGCTGGCAAACACAGATGTGCTGCTGTGGTGGGGGCACATGGCTCATCAGAACGTAAATGACGAGATCGTTGAGCGTGTGTACAAGCGCGTGCTGGAGGGCATGGGCCTGATCGTGCTGCACAGCGGGCACTTCTCCAAGATCTTCAGGAAGCTGATGGGCACCTCCTGCTCGCTGAAGTGGCGCGACATCGGTGAGAAAGAACGCGTGTGGGTGGTAAACCCCGGTCACCCAATCGCCGCGGGCCTGGGCGAGCAGTTTGTCATCCCGCATGAGGAGATGTACGGCGAGTTCTTTGATATTCCACAGCCTGACGAGCTGGTATTTATTAGCTGGTTCCAGGGCGGTGAGGTCTTCCGCAGTGGCTGCTGCTATCACCGCGGCGCGGGCAAAGTGTTCTACTTCCGCCCGGGCCACGAGACGGTGCCGACTTACTACCAGGCCGAGGTGCAGCAGGTGCTTTACAACGCTGTGCAGTGGGCCGCCCCCACGCTGGCCTTCAAGGTCACCGGTGAAGCTCCCCACACGCCCGACCCATTAGAAAAGATCGTCATCGAGGAGTAATCTGATAGCGGGCTATGCCCGACCGACAGTGTGTGGGGATTTTGCTAGCACTCCGTGCTAGCAAAATCCCCACATTTCTTTTCTCCACGCCCAATCTTGGGCGCGCCAGGGGCGGGTTGACCCTTTAGCGAGATTTGGCCAACAGCATCGTTCAGTGAGGTGCTACCGCATTGGGTGGCATCTCACCACGACTTTTTATGCAGGGACTTTCCCGAATCGATTCGGGAAAGTCCCAATATTCTGCGGCGGTTTGAAATCCTATAATGACGGTGAAATGGGTGGCATCTTCTGCCATCAGTTACCCGCATTTCACACAAGGAGGCCGCCGTGTTCTATCGCTTATCAGAAATTCAGGGCTACAAGCTCCGCGCAAGTGACGGAGAATTTGGCGAGATACGCGGATTTATCATCGATGACCTGGAGTGGCAGGTGCGTTACATGACCGTTCAGGTGGGCAGCCGCTTTGTGCTGCTCGCACCCCATACACTGGGCCAGCCCGATGCCCAGAACAGGGTCTTCCCGGTGTCTGTCAGCCGCGCGGTGGTGATGAACAGCCCAGAGATCGATCCCGAGCTGAAGCTATCACGCGAGATGGAGCGCCGGCTGGCAGATCATTTTGAGTGGCCCTATTACTGGGATGCCGACGACGTACCCAGCACCCGCCCTGGCGACCTCACCGCCATTCCGCTGATCGATATGCAGTTGGAGAAAGAGGCCGAAGAGAGCCAACAGGAACTGGTGCCGCAGACCGGTGGAGAGAGCGAAGTATCACACTTGCGCAATACGCGCGAGATCTTCGGCTATGCCGTCCACGCTGCGAACGACGATACCAGTGCCGGGCGGCTGGAGGACTTGGTGGTCAACGGCGACGATTGGAGCGTGCTGTACATGATCATCGATTCCGGCGGGCAGAACGTGCTCGTCGCGCCCACCTGGGTGAACGAAATCGACGAGATGGATTCGCGCATCTCGATCGACCTGACCAGTGACACCATCCGCAGCAGCCCGCCCTTCGCCACCATCGCCGACCTGACGCCAGATTATCAGAACCGGCTCAACCAGCACTACGGCAGAACGTAGTTTGTAATCAAAAAGCGCCCCCCGCAAGGTTTTGCGGGGGGCGCTTTTTGATTACAAACTACGCATTAATATTCTCGCGTTCCTTCACACCGAACATAGAAGGCGGCACAAGGATGAACAGCAGGTTGATGAGAATGCCAACCAGCGCTGAGAACACAATCGCCGGGATGCCATCCGGGAAGATGTAGGGGATCTGGAACGGGAATAAGCCGTTGGCCAGCCCCAGGTTGCCGCCGATACCCAGGATGAGGATGATGGAGGCCACCGCCAGGTTGCGCGGTTCGAACAGGTTGACCTTTTCCGACTGGATCAGCGCCACGCCCTGCATGCCGATGACCCCGAAAAGGAAGATCGCCAGCCCGCCGGTGACCGCGGTGGGGATGGTGGCAACCAGGCCAGCCAGCTTGCCAATGAAACCCAGCGCAATCGCCATTGCCGCAGCAGTAAAGAGCACCGGCACCGAGTAGTTGCGCGTGATAGCCATCAGGCTGTTGTTTTCGCCGTAGTTCGTGCCCGCACAGCCGCCCAGCATACCGACCACCAGATCATCTGCGCCGTCTGCGACCAGATTCAGGCCAATCAGCTTCTTGATTTCCAGCGGAGCGCGGCCCAGTTCCTTGGCCAGCGCATCGATATACAGGCTCATCTGATAGAGATGGGCCGTGCTCTCGGGGATCGTTGCGATGGCGATCAAGGCGATGCCGAGCACAGCACCCCATGCGCGCGGGTCAGCAAAGGCCGGGAATGTAATGGGCGGGAAGCGCAGCAGGTCTGCGCTGGTGAAGGGGGCAAAATCGATGATACCCATCGACCAGGCAACCAGGTAGCCAACCACAGCGCCGAACAAGATCGGCAGCATGCCCAGCAGGCCTTTCCCCTGAAGGTAAACCGAGAAAATAACCGTGGCGATCAGGGTGACAAAGGCCACCAGCCAGTTGCTGCCGGCCATACCCAGAGCAGACCCTGCCAAAGCGATACCAATAACGATGGCGACCGACCCGGTGACGACAGGAGGCAGCACCTTATCCAGAGCGCTCTTGCCCACCCGCATAATCAGCAGGCCAACCAGGATTTCTAAAACAGCCGTTCCGATGATGCCCACTTGCACCAGGCGCACCCCTTCGGGGCAGTACGTGGCGGACGAATTAAAGCAGTCAGAGGCATACAGCGCCATTGTCGTCGTTACGACTGTGATATAGCTGAAGCTGGAGCCGTAGTACATGGGGATTTGCCGGCGGGATACCAGCAGCGCGATGATGGTGCCGAGGCCGGTGGCCAGCAGCGTTACACTTACGTCGAATTTGGTTAGGATAGCGACCAGAACGGTCGCGGGGAACATGGTGAGCACCTGCTGGAAACCCAGGCTGAGCATTGCGCCCCAGCCCGGCTTATCTTGTGGCAGGAACCCCATAACATCTGACTGCTTTTTCAGCTTAGCTTTCGATTCTACAACGCGTGCGGCCATACAAACCTCCTATCAAAATACGTTTTGCGTCTTTCGTACTCTGGTGGTTGGGCTACTGAGTAGCCCAACCACCAGAGTACGAAAGACCAGTAGCGATAAAGATTGCGAATTTGCCCTGGCGGGCAGCAGGCATAAAAAAACACTTCCAGAAAATGAATTCTGGAAGTGTTAAACACCACGAAAATGGTTTGGTTCTTTCAACTTAAGGGTTTTGAGAATTTTGCGCAAGGGTTCCTCCTTGTTTGGCGTTGCTACCCCGCAGGGTACTACTCCATCCGCGCGGGATGGTTTACGGATAAGGAAATTTTTAATTGCACTTGTTTCGGATCAGGAAGATATTAACATAAATAAAAGCGTGTGTCTAGAGGGCAAATAATTTTTAATGAAAATGCAATGAATCCGCAGCAAAAATTCTCAGTTTGCCGGCCCATCTCGATTGACACATATGGAATTGTCCCCGATAATGCAACTATCCCTTCTACGTTGATCCTTCGCTGGTATCGTTGTTTATAGGCAAAAGAGCAGTTGCGTTCAACCATACTGACGACATTTGATCAGCTGTCTCCTATTGGCAGAGATGAGGTATTCCACCTTGCTGAATAACGCAAAAGCTTCCACCATTCCCTGTCCCGCTTGCCGGCTGGCTGACCAGACTTATAAGGTGAGCCAAATTTATCTGGAAAGCAGCACGCGTCTGGAGCACGATGAGTTCCTGAATCAGCCTGCCTTGGACCGGCTGCTGGAGGATATGTGCCCGGATCTTTCCGATTGCTCGGAGCAGGATCACCTGGTGCGGCAGTTCGCCCGCGCATTTGCCCCTCCCCCACCTGGTGAAGCGCGGCCTTCCCCCCGTATGCATCCTGACGCAGCTTTTGCCGTGTTTCTGCTGTTGTTGCTGGTAATGCTGTACCAGATCACCGTATCCCAGAACGACTATTTACCCTATGCGCTGGGACTTTTCGCCCTCGGCCTGCTGGCATACCTGCTCAGGCGAAGGCAGGCAATCGGTCAACACCGGACTCAAAACCAACGGGCGCAAGAAACATCGCATCGCGCGGAATCGGCCATGCGCCGGTGGGGCAAACTGTATTTTTGCAGCCGCGACCACGGTGTCTTTCATCCCGATGACAACCGGCTCATCCCGCTGGAGGAGATCCAGCCGTATCTCAACGAACGATAATTCCACATAAATTGATTTGTGTTTGTTGTTTGTGCGACTAAGTCGCACAAACAACAAACACAAAAAATAATTTTCAGACAGGTTCTAAACTCACAATTCTACACGGAGGACCCCGCTATGACGAAGATTGCCTTTATTGGCGCCGGCAGCTATGGTTTTACGCGCTCGCTTGTCCGCGATGTGCTGACCTTTCCGCTGCTGCGCGATGCGACCCTGGCGCTGATGGATATTGATCCCGAGCGCTTGGATTTCGCGGAGAAATCTGTTCGCAAGATCATCGAGCTGGGCAATTACCCGGCCAAAGTGGTAGCCACCATGAACCGGGCCGAGGCACTGGAAGGCGCGGATATCGTCATCGTCACTATTCTTGCAGGAGCGGTAGACGTTTGGCAGCACGATATCCTCATCCCTGAGAAGTTTGGCATCCAGATCAACGTGGGTGATACGCGCGGCCCTTCGGGCATCTTCCGCGCCCTGCGGACGATTCCAGTGATGCTCGACATCGCCCGCGATATGGAGCGTTACTGCCCCAACGCTACCATGCTCAACTACACCAACCCAATGGCTATGCTGTGCCGCGCCATGCAGCAAGAGAGCAGCATTCAGGTAACCGGGCTGTGCCACAGCGTGCAGGGCACGGCGATGATGCTGGCCCGCTGGATCGGCGCGCCGTATGAAGAGATCACCTACACCTGCGCGGGGATCAATCACATGGCGTGGTATCTCAAATATGACTGGAACGGCAAAGACGCCTACCCGCTGCTGCGCGAAGCGGTTGCCAACAACCCCGAGATCTACAACGAGGAAATCGTCCGCAACGAGATGTTCCTCAACCTCGATTACTACGTGACCGAATCCTCGGGCCATAACTCCGAGTACAATTGGTGGTTCCGCAAGCGCCCCGAGTTGATTGAGAAGTACTGCATCGATGGCACCGGCTGGAATCCCGGTGCGACCAACTATATCCTCGACCACTATCGCGAGCGCGAGCACACCTGGAAAGAGGAGGCGCAAATCTGGTTCGACAAGGATACGCCAATCTCGCTGGAGCGCGGGCACGAGTATGCCGCCTATATCATTAATGGGCTGATGGGCGGCGAGCCGTTTGAATTCAACGGCAACGTGGCCAACAATGGGTTGATCGACAACCTGCCGCAGGGCTGCTGCGTGGAAGTGCCGGTTTGGGCCAGCAAGAAGGGCCTTTCGCCTGTGCGCGTGGGCCGCCTGCCCGACGCGCCCGCCATGCTCACCAATCTTAGCGCGCAGATCGAAGAAATGGCCGTGGAAGGCGCAATTACCGGCAACCCGCGGCTGGTGTACCAGGCCATCCTGCACGATCCGCTGACCGCTGCCGTGCTCTCGATGGCAGAGATCAAGGAGATGGTCAACTGCATGTTCGCGCAGAACAAAGACTACCTGCCGCAGTTTAAAACGCTCTTGGTGTAAGTTTTTCCAGAATCAAAAGATCCTCGGGCATCCGAGGATCTTTTGATTCTGGAAAAACTCAAGGTGAATCGCGGTGGATGTGCAGGTCGAGCAGTGTGGAATAGAACCAGCGCGGGTTGACCGGCTCGGAGTAGCGCAGGATCGCGGCGACCGCGGGAATAGTCATCTCCCCGCCGCGCACTTCGACTTTGCCACCGCTCAGCACGTCTTCATACGCGCCATCCGGCAAGGGCACCGCCACGCGGCCTTCGCGCGCGCTGACATTAAACACGCCCAGCAAGCACGCGCCGGGGGCCTCCCAGCTTGCCACCACCGCCGGCTCGGCAGCGGCGGCGACAAATACGCCCGAGACCTGCGCGGCATCCTTCTTCAGCTTTGCCAGCCGGGTAAGGAAGGCAGCCAGCGGTTGCTCGCCCCACGGCACCTTGTCGATCTCAAACAGGTTAGGCGTGTGGCTGGCCTCCGATTCCTGCCCGGCATAGATCATAAACGGCCCGACGTTGAAGGCCATCAGCGCCGTCCACGCCAGGGCCTGGTTGCGACTGGGAGCCAGCAGCATAATGCGCCGCTGGTCATGGTTCTCTACGCAGCGCATCTTGGCCCAGTTGCCCGGGTAAATGCAGCCTTGCATGCGCACCATCTCCAGGTAGCGGCCAACAGGCTCTTGCCCGGTCACAGCCGCCTGCCAGACCGGCCAGATGTCGTAATCGTATAGGATGTCGAACCCGGCCATGTAGACTTCTGAGTCAGAGATAGCCCGCAGCCCCACCTGCCGCCGCGAACCAACAAAGCTGGCATGCACCGATTCGGCCATCCAGATCGTCTGGGGGTTGACCTCGGCGCAGCAGGCCCGGGCGCGCGTCCAAAAGTCCGCCGGGACGAGCGAGGCCACGTCGCAGCGGAAGCCGTCCACGCCGAACTGCACCCAACCCGCCAGCGTCTCGATCAGATATTCTTCCAGCTCGGGGTTCGGGTAGCGCAAATCGATCACGTCCGACCATTCCGGCACGGTGGTGACGGGCTGCCCAAACGCGTTCTGGTGGTACCAGTCGGGGTGTTCGGCAACCAGGTTCGAATCGTGCGCGGTGTGGTTGTACACCACGTCGATCATCACCTTCAATCCCAGGCCATGTGCCTTCTCGATCAGGCGGGCAAAGTCTTCGCGCGTGCCGTATTCGGGGTTTACGCCGCGGAAGTCGGAAATGGAATAGGGCGAGCCGAGCGTGCCCTTCCGCGCCACTTTGCCGATCGGGTGGATGGGCATAAAGTAGACGATATCGGCCCCCAGGGCCTTTATCCGCTCCAGGTCAGCTTCTACATCGGCGAAGGTTCCGTTGGGGCCGTGGTTGCGGACATACACCTGGTAAATGACCAGGTTGCGATACGAAAGCGGCGTATCTTTTGCCATTTTTTCCTTTTAGTCATCCAGCAAACTCTGTGGTAGGTCAACCGGCATGGGAGCCGGGCGCGCGCATGTGCTCACCATTTCGATGTGGCGGCCTTCGCGAGCGGAATCGTGGATGGTGTGCATGATATCGAGAACGTGATAGGTCATCTCGCTGCTGGCGCGGTGCGGGCGGCCTGAGCGGATGGCATGCGCCATATCCGCCACACCCAGGCTGCGGCTGTTCTTCTCGCGGATCGGCAGCAGCGGGATCTTCTCGCCTTCTTTCGCGTCAGGCTTCCACAGCACCACCGGCCCGCCAAAGGTGTTCGGGTCTGGTACGCTCAGCGTGCCTTCAGAGCCATAGATTTCGATCCGTGGCAGGTTGGCGTGCCAAACGTCAAAGCTGGTGATGATGGTGGCAATGGGTCCAGCGGCGAACTCCAACATACCCTGCACGTGCGTGGGCGTTTCCACATGGATCATCGTGCCGCGTTTCGGCTCGCTGCCAATCGCTCGCTCGGGGAACGAGATGCGCGTAAGACCGGCAACGCGCTTCACCGGCCCCAGCAGGCTGATGAGCGCGGTGAGGTAGTAGGGACCTATGTCGAACATGGGACCGCCGCCGATCTTATAGAAGAATTCGGGGTCTGGATGCCATTGCTCGGGGCCGTGGCCCATCATAAAGGCGGTAGCTGCCACCGGCGTGCCAATCGCGCCCTCGTCGATCAGCTTGCGGCAGGTCTGCAAGCCTGCGCCCAGGAAGGTATCCGGCGCGCCGCCAATCCGCAAGTTCTTTTCCGCCGCGATCCGCTGCATCTCTTGAGCATATTCGCGGTCGATTGCCAGCGGCTTCTCGTTGTAGATCGATTTGCCGGCCCGCAGCGCCTCCAGGCCCACTTCGGAATGCACCTTTGGCGGGGTCAGATTGACAATGATCTCGATTTCGGGGTCTGCGTACATCTCCGCGTTCGTGTACACATTGGGAACACCAAATTGTTTGGCCTTTGCTTTGGAGCGCTCAGGGATGATGTCGCAAACCGCTTTCACTTCCAGAATATCAAAGGTATGCATCTGCTCCAGGTAGACAGGGCTGATGTTTCCGCATCCCACCACACCGACTTTTACCTTTTGTACCATTTTTGCTCCTGTTTTCCCGACCTGGATGATGACGCCACCCACGCCGAGAAAAATTTTATCTCGCTGCCCACAGCAAACCGCGCCGGACGATCTCGCATGCCTGGGGCACCGCAAAATCTTTGGCGACATGCCCGAGCGAGCAGTAAAATACCTTGCCCTGGCCCCACTTGCGCTTCCAAACTACCGGGATTACTGTCCCGTTAATGTGCGGGAAGATGTCGCCGTCGAAATTTGTGGTTGCCAGCACCTCGTTGGAAGGGTCGACGTGCATGTAATACTGCTCGGAGTGCATGTCGAAATCTTCCAGCCCGGCGGTGATGGGGTCGGTGTGGTCGGTGATGTTCACCCGGTAGTCGATTACGCCTCCCGGGTGGGCCACCCATTGCCCGCCAACCATGAACTGGTAGTCAGTGGACTGGCGGAAGGAATCGGCCATGCCGCCGTGCCAGCCGCCAAAGCCCACACCAGAGGCAACCGCCTCCTGCAAGCCTTGTAACTGCTCTTTGGTGATTTCACCCATCGTCCACACTTGCGCGATCAGGTCGTACTGCCTGAGCGCGCCGGCATCCAGGTACGCATCTAATGTGTCGGAGATGGTTACCTCGAACCCGGCCTGCCGCATCAGCGGCGCGAAAATATCCACGCACTGTTTTGGCTCGTGTCCATCCCATCCACCCCAAACGAATAAAGCACGTTTCATAGCCTTCTCCTATATTGATCTTTTGTTGGGTGGTTGTGGGTGGC
>JAEYTI010000240.1 GCA_023434145.1 Chloroflexota bacterium
GGCGGCGGCCCGCCCCCCCCCCCCCCCCCCCCCCCCCAACCAACCAACAAATGGTGAAGTACCCAAGAAACTGGAATACACCCACAGTTCGGCGGCGATGTTCTGCCGCCGAACTGTGGTGATTCTCTTCTATTTCTCGTTCCGGTAAATGGTTCCGCTACGAGTAGATGAGATCGAAGCGGTCCAGGTTCATCACTTTGTTCCACGTAGCGACAAAGTCGTGGATGAACTTATCCTGGGCGTCGTTGCATGCATAGACTTCGGCCAGCGCCCGCAAGATGGAGTGCGAACCGAAGATCAGGTCTGCGCGTGTGGCAGTCCATTTCAGCTCGCCGGTTGCCCGATCACGCCCCTCGAACACGAGGCCCTCTTCCTCCGTTGCCTTCCACACCGTGCTCATATCGAGCAGGTTCACGAAGAAGTCATTGGTGAGCGTCTCGGGCCGGTGGGTGAATACGCCATGCTCAGCCTGGGCGTAGTTGGCGCACAGGGCGCGCATGCCGCCAACCAGTACCGTCATTTCTGGGGCTGTCAGTGTCAGCAGTTGCGCCTTATCCACCAGCAGTTCCTCAGGCGACATTTTGGATTTCGCTTTGAGGTAATTGCGGAACCCATCTGCCTGGGGCTCAAAAACGGCGAATGAAGGCACATCGGTTTGTTCCTGCGTCGCATCGGTGCGCCCAGGCGTGAAGGGAACCGTCACGTCGTAACCGGCTTTCTTCGCCGCTTGCTCAACGGCAGCACAGCCACCCAGAACGATCAGGTCCGCCAGCGACACCTTCTTCCCGCCGATCTGCGCGCCATTGAACGCCTGTTGGATGCCCTCCAGGGTCTCCAGCACCACCTGTAGTTGCGCCGGCTGGTTCACTTCCCAATCCTTCTGCGGAGCAAGGCGAATGCGCGCGCCGTTGGCGCCGCCGCGCTTGTCGGAGCCGCGGAAGGTAGACGCCGAAGCCCAAGCAGTCGAGACTAGCTGCGAGATGCTGAGGCCAGAGGCCAGGATTTGGGCCTTGAGGGCCGCGATATCCTGCGCATCGATCAGCTCGTGATCGACCGGAGGCAGCGGGTCTTGCCAGACCAATTCTTCCGCAGGAACCTCAGGGCCGAGATAGCGCACGCGGGGGCCCATATCGCGATGGGTCAGCTTGAACCAGGCGCGTGCGAAGGCATCCGCGAACTGATCCGGATTCTCATAGAAGCGCCGGGAAATCTTTTCATAAATCGGGTCGAAGCGCAGCGCCAAATCTGTGGTCAGCATGGACGGCACGTGACGCCGGTTCGGGTCATGCGCATCGGGTACAGAACCCGCGCCTGCCCCATGCTTGGGGATCCACTGGTGCGCGCCAGCCGGGCTCTTCACCAACTCCCAATCATAGCCAAACAGGTTCCAGAAGAAGTTGCTGGTCCACTTGGTGGGCGTGGAAGTCCATGTAACCTCCAGACCGCTGGTGATGGTATCGCCGCCTTTACCGCTGCCAAAGCTGCTCTTCCAGCCAAGCCCCTGCTCCTCGATACTGGCAGCCTCTGGCTCGGGGCCAACGTGCGTAGCAGGCCCGGCGCCGTGCGTCTTGCCAAAGGTGTGCCCGCCGGCAATCAACGCGACCGTTTCTTCGTCATTCATTGCCATGCGTGCAAAGGTATCGCGGATGTCCCGAGCAGCAGCGAGCGGATCGGGATTGCCGTTCGGCCCTTCTGGGTTGACGTAGATCAGGCCCATTTGCACGGCGGCGAGGGGATTATCCAGGTCTCGCTCGCCAGTGTAACGCTTATCGCCCAGCCACTCATCCTCGTTCCCCCAGTAAGTCTCGTCCGGCTCCCACACATCCGCGCGGCCACCGCCATAACCAAAGGTCTTGAAGCCCATCGACTCCAGCGCGCAGTTGCCCGCCAGGATCATCAGGTCGGCCCAGGAGATCGCCCGGCCGTATTTCTGCTTGATCGGCCAGAGCAGCCGCCGCGCCTTGTCGAGATTGGCATTGTCGGGCCAGCTATTGAGGGGAGCAAAGCGCTGATAACCAGATCCCGCGCCGCCGCGGCCATCGCCAATGCGATAGGTGCCTGCACTATGCCATGCCATGCGGATGAAGAGTGGCCCGTAATGACCGAAATCGGCCGGCCACCAGTCTTGCGAGTCGGTCATCAGCGCGTAGAGGTCCTGCTTGAGCGCCTGGTAGTCGAGTTTTTTGAATTCCTCTGTGTAATCAAAATCCTCGTCCATCGGATTGCTCATGGGAGAATTCTGATGAAGGACCTTCAGATCTAACTGATTCGGCCACCAATCCCGGTTCGATGTTCCTCTGCGTGGCGTGTGGCCATGCCCATTGCCCGTCACCGGGCACTTGCCAGTTTCTGTCATTTTTGTTTACTCCTTGTATTTCGTGAGCTGGTATCAGACTTGCGTATTCGTGTTTTCTGCCCGCTTGCTTACGTACGCTCAAACGGAATTTTGCGGAATATTTTGCTATTATATACCGAAGTTACTCTATATAGTAAGAGAATGAAGATCCTTCTTGGATGGATGAAATACACTTTAATGATCACCCTTCTGCCAACCAAGCATGAGATTCCGGTTGCTAATGTTGTGACACGGGTATTGTTGAAAAACCGCGAAGAATCGCGCTTTTCATGGTTGTCTAGACGAGTCAAATCGTATATACTCAACAGAATATTGTCCTTTATTCATGGCAGGGTGAACTTTACCGATGGCAAATGCAACGTTGATCCTTGAAGACGGCACACTCCTACGGGGGAAATCGTTTGGTGCATCTACGGATGCTGTGTTTGAGCTGGTATTTCATACCGGCATGACCGGCTACCAGGAAATACTCACCGATCCATCCTATTACGGGCAGGGAATCGTTTTTACCACCGCCCATATCGGCAACACCGGCACAAATTTAGAAGATCATGAAGCACAGATCCCCTACGCTTCCGCCGCCGTGGTACGTGAAATCAGCCCGATGGTGTCCAACTGGCGGTCTTCGTGCAGCCTAGAAGCATGGATGGCAAAGGTAGGAATGCCGGGCATCAGCGGGGTGGATACGCGATTTCTCACCCGCAAGCTTCGCGATGGTGGTACGCTCAAGGCGGGATTGTCTACCCGGGGCACACCTGCTGACCAACTGCTGGAGATGGTGCACGCCTGGCCCGGGCTGGATGGACGCGACTCGGTACAGGAGGTTAGCTGCAACGAGATCACGCCCTGGCCTGGAGACCCCGGCAGCCGCTGGTTATCGCCAGCCGCACCTCCATGCGATACACGGCACGTCGTCTTATTCGATTTTGGCGCAAAGCGCAACATTGCCCGCCATCTGGCGCACCTTGGCATCCGGGTAACGGTTGTTCCGGCCTACACTTCGTGTGAAGCGGTGATGGCTATCTGTCCTGATGGGGTGCTGCTCTCAAATGGACCGGGAGACCCGGCTGGCCTGCCGAAAATTGTAGAGACCGTGCAGGCGTTGATCGAACAGAATATGCCGATTTTTGGCATTTGCCTGGGGCATCAGTTGATCGGCCGTGCAGTTGGCGGGCAGACGGTTAAGCTCAAATTCGGCCACCACTCCGGGAACCACCCGGTTCTTGATCTTAGTACCAGAAAAGTCCAAATCACCTCGCAAAACCACAATTATGCGGTAGCCAACGACAGCCTCGACCCGCAAACAGTAGAGATCACCCATCTGAGCCTGAACGATGGCACGGTGGAAGGCTTGCGATTGCGAAACTGGCCAGTTTTTAGCGTGCAATTCCATCCTGAAGCCGCGCCCGGCCCTCACGACGCGCATGGTTTGTTCGCAGCGTTCGACCGTCTGCTCCGGTCCCATTCTTCCGCATCACGCTAACACAGGAGCCCCACCTTGCCTAAGCGCACCGATATTCACACCATCCTGATCCCCGGCTCTGGGCCTATTATGATCGGCCAGGCCGCAGAATTTGATTATTCTGGCACACAGGCGGTTAAAGCCCTGCGCGCCCAGGGCTACCGTATTGTCTTGATCAACTCCAACCCCGCAACGGTCATGACCGACCCGGAACTGGCGGATGCCACGTATATCGAACCGCTGCTGCCCGAAGTTTTGGAGGCGATTATCCTTCAGGAACAACCGGACGCAATGCTGCCAACCGTGGGGGGCCAAACAGCGCTCAACCTGGCCCTGGCCCTTTCTGAAAGCGGCGTGCTAGAGAAACACAACGTGCAGCTTATCGGCGCAAATATCGAAACCATCCGCATTGCTGAGGATCGCAACCGCTTCCGTGAGGCAATGATCACCGCCGGGCTGCCGGTGCCGGGCGGGGGCCCGGCCCACTCCTTGCAAGAAGCACAGGCTGTGGCAGCCAACACCGGCTACCCACTGCTGGTGCGCGCCTCGTTCGCGCTGGGCGGAAGCGGCGCATCTTGGGTGTATCAACCTGAGCAGCTTGCGCAGGCAGTTGCCCATGCAATAGATGAATCGCCCATTGGCCAGGCGTGGGTCGAAGAATCGATATTGGGCTGGAAAGAATACGAGCTGGAAGTGATGCGCGACCGGATTGGCAACTTTGTTGTGGTGTGTTCAATTGAGAACATCGATCCGATGGGTGTTCACACCGGCGACAGTATCACCGTTGCCCCGGCGCAAACGCTGACCGATCGCGAGTACCAGCGGCTGCGTGATCTGGCCTGCCAGGTTATGGAGGCCGTAGGCGTAGAGACGGGCGGAGCAAACGTTCAATTCGCGGTTGATCCAAAGACCGGGCGGGCACTGGTCATTGAAATGAACCCGCGCGTTTCACGATCATCCGCTCTGGCCTCGAAGGCAACCGGCTTTCCCATTGCCAAGATCGCCGCGCTAGTGGCAGCCGGTTTCACGCTCGATGAAATCCCCAACGACATTACCGGACAAACCGTGGCAGCATTTGAGCCAGCGCTCGATTACGTGGTGGTGAAAATCCCCCGTTGGGCGTTTGAGAAGTTCCCTGGCGTGAATACCACACTCGGCCCGCAAATGAAATCGGTTGGCGAGGCAATGGCGCTTGGCAGCACGTTCCAGCAGGCCCTCATGAAAGCCATCCAATCGCTTGAAATCGGCGTCGATGCGCCCGATGGATCTGGCCCGACCCGCGCAGAATCAATGGACCAAGACGGCTGCCTGGAGGATGCTGCCCGCCCTACCGCTGAGCGCCTGTTCAGCGCCTATCGCGCGCTGCGCTCAGGAGTGACCGTCGACGTCATTGCCGAAAATTCTGGGCTCGATCGGTGGTTTCTGGCACAGCTTTGCGAGCTGGTGGCACTGGAGCAGCAGCTACGCACCTGTACGGTTGAGAGCATTGCTCCTGATTTGCTTCTCGATGCAAAAAAGGCCGGTTTTGCCGACAGTCACCTGGCCCGGCTGTTCTCACGCCCCCATGATCCCCAGACTGCCGAGAAGATCCGGGCGCTGCGCCACACGCTCGGCATCCTGCCGGCATTCCAGCGCGTGGATACCTGCGCCGCCGAGTTTGAAGCACAGACGCCGTATCTTTACAGCGTGTACGCCGCCGATGATGAATCTCGCCCCACCGAACGCCGAAAAATATTGATCCTGGGCGGTGGGCCAAACCGCATTGGCCAGGGCATCGAGTTCGACTACTGCTGCTGCCAGGCGGCCTTTTCGCTCTCGGAGCTCGGGTATGAGATCATCATGCTCAACTGCAACCCCGAGACTGTCTCCACCGATTACGATACCTCTGACCGGCTGTACTTTGAGCCAATGACCCTTGAGCACGTGCTCAACGTGGTCGAGCGCGAGAACCCGCTGGGCGTGATCTTGCAGCTCGGCGGGCAAACGCCGTTGAACCTGGCGGATGGTTTGCAGCAAGCCTGCGTGCCCATCCTCGGCACGTCACCCGAATCGATCCGCCTGGCGGAGGATCGCGAGGCATTCGCAAACCTGCTGGATCAACTGGACATCGCGCATCCCGATTACGGTATGGCGCATTCACTCGAAGAGGGTCGTGAGGTGGCGCGCAAGGTGACCTACCCCGTACTGGTGCGTCCTTCCTTTGTGCTGGGCGGACGCGCGATGGCGGTGGTGGGCGATGAATCGCAGTTGGATGGCTTTTTAGGCGCAGCGCTTGCGGCTGCCCCACACCAACCGGTGCTAATTGACCGCTTTATGGAAGACGCGTATGAGATCGACGTCGATGCCCTATCGGATGGCGAACGAGTGGTAGTCGGTGCGGTGATGCAACACATCGAGGAGGCCGGGGTTCATTCCGGCGACTCGGCCTGCATCCTTCCGCCCTACAAGGTCAGCCAGTATCATCTCAACATTCTGCGCGAATACACCGTCCGGCTGGGGCTGGCGCTCAACGTCAGGGGGCTGCTCAACGTGCAATTTGCCATCAAGGATGACGTTGCCTACGTGCTGGAAGCAAACCCACGCGCATCGCGGACGGTGCCGTTTGCCAGCAAGGCGACCGGGGTGCCGCTGGCCCGGCTGGCGGCGCAGATTATGGCTGGGAAGACCTTGGCCGAACTGGGTATGCTGCAAGAACCCCAGGTGGACGGTTTTTTTGTCAAAGAGGCCGTTCTGCCGTTCAAAAAACTGCCTTCCAATGTGACCGTGTTGGGCCCTGAAATGCGCTCAACCGGCGAAGTGATGGGACACGCCGCGCACTTTGGGCACGCCTTTGCAAAGTCTCAGCTTGCTGCGGGAACACTTCTTCCATTAGAAGGCGCGGTACTCATTAGCGTCAATGACTTCGATAAAGGCGCTGCGCTGAAAATTGCCCGCGACCTGCACCGGATGGGTTTTACGATCTACGCCACCCCTGGCACGGCGGAATATTTCGAGCGCGTCGGAATGCCAGTAGCGGCCGTGAACAAGGTTTCGAAAGGCTCTCCCCACGTGATCGATCTGATCCAGCAGGGAAAAATATCGCTGATCCTCAATACCCCGCTCGGCCCGATGACCCATTCCGACGGCGCGCGCATTCGCACCACGGCTACGCGCCTGGGCGTACCACTCTTAACCACCCTTTCGGCGGCTGCGGCGGCCACAGCGGCCATTCAGGCAATGCGCAAGAAAGAATTAAGCTATCGCAGCCTGCAAATGCATTACACAAAAAACCGAAAAAGTGCTGCGGATGACTAAGAATCTATCCAAAATTGTTTGGTGTTTGTTGATCGGGTGGCTACGCCACCCGATCAACAAACACAAGCAATATTTTTCGGATAGGTTCTAAGAAACAGCATGCCTTGTTTTCGATGGGTCGGCCACTTTCGCCAGAGCTTACAAGGAGTTTTGGTAACCGCAGAGCTTCTTACAGGCGGGTGTGTTTCAGTTTGTTGGTAGGTTGAGGCAGGGGAACGA
>JAEYTI010000284.1 GCA_023434145.1 Chloroflexota bacterium
TATTAATTGCGGTGGTTTGGATTTTGCGCACAAAACTCCTCACCACGGCAATTTTTAGAGACCAGTTCTTGAAATACTATGCAAAATAGTTCTTAAATCGTTACAATGATCTGTAACCATTAAGATCAAGATTCGTTTCCTTGTGTAGTCGTGCAAGGTATTGTTGAGTCGAAAGTGGGGAGGCTTATCTATGCTCAATGGCGTGCATAGAGCGAAGAGCAGCATCGGGCAGAACAATATACGCGGGGAGAAACGCTCACCTGGGTTTGCGCCAGGCGCGCGCGGCTTGCCGTGGGAAAAGGCTTCGCCCGCCCAGGGGATGGTGGAATTTGCAATCGTTCTCCCCATTCTGCTGCTGATCATCTTCGGGATCATCGCCTTTGGGCATTTCTTCTTCAATTACTCGCTGGTCGTCGCCGCCAGCCGCGAGGCGGCCCGTTTTGGCGCGGCGGTCGGCCTGACAGAAAACTCAATTCCGCGCTACCGCGACTGCAACCAGATCCGCTTTGCGGCGGTGCAGTCGGGCAAGTTAGCAGGCGTCGATGGCACGGATGCGACGATCAGTATCTCCTACGACCAGGGGCCGCGGACTGACGGCACTACCGAGGTGTACGAAGATGCCGCCGGCGTGCCGGTGGGCTGCCCGGTGGATGGCGTTGGCCCAGGCTTTATCGAGCTGGGCGACCGCATCGTTGTCACGGTGTCCACCATGTACGAGCCGATCGTGCCGCTGGTGAATATGCAAGCCATGCCGCTCACCGCCACCACCCGGCGCACCATCATGCTCGGTATGCCGGTCGGCGAACAGCCCATCGCCGAAGCGTCGGCGTGCGTTGGCACGCTCACCCGCATTATCCCACCGAATTACGACAACGACCTGCTGGGTTCTACCTCTCTGGTTGGCGAGCCGGTCACCTTCACCTACGAGGTGATCGCCGACGAACCAGACAAAGAGGCAAAAGGCAAGATTTATTTCTACGTCGATGACGTTTTGTATGCCATGCCCGTTTGCAGCGCCAACGCGCCCGCTGGATCGTGCGAGCGTGGATGGTTTGAAGCCACCGATCTTACCGCGGACCCGGTGAAACCGCACGTGCTGCGCGCCCGATATGACCCAGCCGGCTACACCAAGACAAACCCATGCTTCGATCCTTCCAAAGCCGAACCGCTGCGCCATTTCATTCTCCCGGCGGATACAGAGCTGACCATCCTCAGCATCGATCCTTCGCCCTCAGAAGTCGGGGAAAAGGTGACGATAAAGGTAGAGGTGCGCCCGGTCGCGCCTGCGGGCGGCACGCCGTTTGGTCCGGTGTATATCGAGGAAAAGAACGGTGGCGCTTGCGACTTTCTGCTAAATGAATACCAGCCGGGCGTGGCGCGCGGGTCCTGCATTTTGGAGTTGGACCAGGAGGGGCTGACCACCATTGCCGCCACCTACGATCCGGGCGACCCGGGCGCAAATCCGAACTATCATTCCAGTTCGGCGGCGGCGGAGCACCAGGTTGGCAGCGACCCCGATCCCAACCCGATCGACCAGTGCCCGGTGTTCGCTCCCGCGGTTATCGCGCAAGATCCCAATGGGTCGTTGGGGATCACCGTTCACAACCGGAACGAATTCATCGATATCCCAATCTCGAATGTTACCCTCTACTGGCCGGAGGTTGACTCATCCTTCAGCCTGGCTGCGGTCAGCGTCAACAACGCGCAGACTTGGTCCGCACCGGACTACCCGGCCCCGTTAACGCCGCCGGTCAGCGTGCCGTTGAATTACACCATGCCTGGCTCGCCTCCGGGATTCCCATCGTACACCAATTTGGTGTTCGGCTTTACCAACAGTTTGCCATCAGGCGAATACCGCATTACCGTTCACTTCGGGCAGGCCAGCCCGCCGATCGAGTGCAGCCCAATCACCATCACCGGCAAGCGGTAGTTGCGCGCAGAAGGAGGCACAGTATGATCAAAAACAGGCGCAGGAGCGAGAAAGGGCAGAGTTTTATTGAGCTGGCGATGACCATTCTCTTTCTGCTCACCCTGCTCTCCGCGGTGGTCGATCTCGGTTGGGCGTTCTATACCATGATCACCTTGCGCGATGCGGTGCAGGAAGCGGCAGCCTACGGCGCGATCTGCGCGCTCAACAAAGCCAACAACGGCCCCAACAATACCCTTATCGAGCAGCGGCTGCTCCTGAGCGTAACGGAGCCAATTGATATGGCCGACGTGGAAGAGGTTGAGATTACGTTTCTCGATCAGGCTGGGGCCGAAGTGACCGTTCCAGAGATGGGCGGCAGCGTTGTGGTTCGGGCGACCGTCCTGCACAATATTGTCACCCCGTTTGTGGGGGCGTTTATTGGCAGGCAGAACTATCCGCTTACCGTAGAGGTTGCCGACACCGTAATGCGCAACAAGTGGCTGAACCAATGTGATTACGATTAACGGGAAACCGTGTTTACCGGGGTATGGGGGATGCGGGGGTTGAGAAAGCACCAAAACAGGGAGAGAGCGATGAAAGAGCAAACTCAGGAACGCGGGCAGGTACTGGTCTTGATCATTCTGGCCATCACGGTGATCTTTGGGTTTGCCGCGCTGGCCGTAGACGTTGGCCGTTTATATTCTGAGCGCCGCCGCGCGCAAAGCGCCGCCGATGCCGCCGCTTATGCCGCTGCTTTTGCCGCATCGCAGGGGGATACGAAGGCGGTGTATATTCAAAAAGGGCTGGACTCGGCCAACCGCAACGGCTTCTCGGATGACGATGCCGGGCTTGAGCCCGGCGAAGTGGTGGACGTGGAAATATACAATCCGCCCATCAGCGGCAAATATGCAACCGCCACCAGCACGATCAAACCATCTGAGTATTACCAGGTGTTTATCACCCAGCAGGTTGACCCGGTCTTCTCGCAGTTTGTCTACCAGGGAGGCTGGTTGGTGAAGGTGGAAGCGGTAGCGCACAGCACGGCCAAACGCTCCTTTGCCGATGGCAACATCATCGTCTCCACCTGCCCCGACTGCTGCGATGGCGTCGATTTCTCGGGTACCGGGTATACCCGCGTTGTGGGGGGCGATATCACGTCACATTCGACGAAGTCGACCGGAAGCTGCCATTCTGGCGAAATGAATGGTTCTGGCTGTGTCATTGTGCAAGATGGTGGCATCAACCTGGCCGGAGACTGGTCTTCAAAGACGGCGAAATGCAAGTATCAGGGCGTGGATATTGTACCGGCCGTTCAGGTGGAACATGGAATCGATGAGAATTCTACCGAACTGTGGACCGGCACAGACCCCGGCATGCCCGGCTGCCTCAAATCGGATGGCACTTCGCTGCCAGTCGTCTCCAATAATAAGTACAACAGCGATGCCGTTCTTTCGCCCGGTATTTACTCCAAAGGCATTGAAATTTCCGGTAAGAATACCCTGGTGCAGATGAAACCCGGCATGTACTGCCTGGACGGTGACTTTTCGATTACGGGCGGCACGGTGACGGGTGATGGCGTGATGTTTGTGATGCGCAGTAACAGCAGTGTGAAGATCACCGGTAACGAATCGGTCAGCCTTACGGCGCCGGGCACCATCGATCAGTGCATCTCCGATCCGAAGTTCTACGATACGGATGAGAATTTCTGCTGGTCTGGCTTTTTGATCTACATGCCCTTCACCAATGAGGGGGTTGTGCATCTTGGCGGCGGCAACAGTACCACCTACGAGGGGACGATCTACGCTCCCGGCCCCGCCAAAAATAACGACGCGAAAAAATGCGTGATCACCGGCAACTCTGAGTCGATGGGCGTCAACGCCAGCATCATCTGCCACAACGTGACGGTGGATGGGAACGGCACGATCAGCATGAAGTATTACGATAAGCTAAACGCCCAGCAGCCGGCGATCATCGAATTGGCAAAGTGACGGGGCAGGTTAAATCGCGGGCTTTGCCCGCCTTATAGAGAGTGAACGGTTGATTTTGAAAACGCGAAGCATTTTCAAAATCAACCGTTCACTCTCTATGGGCTCCCGTAGGTTATTCATTATATTGATACTTTGTTGGATCGTTTTGTGTGGCCAACGAAGTTG
>JAEYTI010000332.1 GCA_023434145.1 Chloroflexota bacterium
CTCTTGGATAACCTTTTTTTCTCCACTTGAGCACCCCAACAAACGGAAACACATCCGATTGGGAACCTTATTGACAAAGATCGAAATAGTGATTACTATATGACCGTAAATATAAAATAGTCATACAGAAAGAGGTGTGATGCCCAAAGGATTTACCGACCGAGAAAAAGATCTCATTCGCGCACGGCTAAAAGAAAACGGACGGAAGACGTTTTCGGCCTATGGGCTGCGCAAAACGAACGTTGAAGATCTTACACGCGCCGCGGGTATCTCGAAGGGGGCGTTTTACATCTTCTACGACTCGAAAGAAGCGCTGTTCATGGACGTGGTGGAAGATGTGGAGCGCGAATTTCGCGAGCGCGTGCTGGCGGAATTCGACCGACCCGGCTCTACACCCAGAGAAAGATTGAAGCACGTTTTTCAAACGGCGTTCAGCATCTGGAAGTCGATGCCCATCCTGCGGCAAATTACGCAGCTTGAGTATGCGCTGCTGTTGGAAAAGATGCCTCCAGAAAAGGTGCAGGAGCACCTGCGAAGTGACCGAGATTTTATCGACCGGCTGATCCAAAAGGGAAAAGAGGCTGGTATTTTTATCGAGGTTGGCGGCGATCAGATCGCCGGATTGATGAACGCGATATTTTTTGTCAGCCTGCACGAGGATGATTTTGGCCCGGGCGCATACCCTGGCACGATTGACCTGCTGCTGGAGCTAATTTCAGCCTACTGTGTCGGTGAAGTAACGGTGGAAACACTTGAGAATGCCCGCCGGGGAGAAAGCCCATGATCAACGTAGCGGACCTTACTTTTACATATCCAAAGTCGAATCAGCCCGCGCTGCGCGGGTTAAATTTTGCCGTGAGGCCGGGGGAAATTTTTGGTTTCCTGGGCCCCAGCGGCTCGGGAAAATCGACCACGCAAAAAATCCTCATCGGCCTGTTGGATGGCTATGAGGGGCAGGTGACTGTGATGGGGCGCCCGGTAACAGCCTGGGGCAGCGACTATTACGAGCGCATTGGCGTTGCTTTCGAGCAGCCCAACCACTTTCTCAAGCTAACGGCGCTGGAAAATTTGCGCTACTTCGCGGCGCTGTACAGCCACCGCACGCTCGATCCGCTGGCGCTGCTGGGTATGGTAGGGCTGGAGGAGGACGGCGATCTGCTGGTGGGGCAGTATTCCAAGGGCATGAAGAACCGGCTGACGGTAGCACGGGCGCTGCTCAACGATCCAGACCTGCTGTTTTTGGATGAGCCGACCTCGGGGCTCGACCCTGTGAATGCGCGCAAAATCAAAGAGCTGATCGAAGCGCAAAAAGCCGCCGGAAAAACCATTTTCTTGACCAGCCACAACATGGCGGTCGCTGATGAATTGTGCGACCGGGTGGCGTTTCTGGTGGATGGACAGATTCGCTTGATCGACACGCCGCGCACGCTCAAGCTCCAGCACGGGCAGCGCGTGGTGCGGGTAGCCTACCGAAACGGCCAGGGGATGGCAGAGCAAGACTTTCACCTGGAGGGATTGGGCAGCAATGACGCCTTTCTCTCAGTGATCCGCGATCATCCCATCGAGACGCTGCACACGCAGGAGGCAACCCTGGAGGATATCTTTATCCAGGTTACTGGAAGGCGCTTGCAATGAATGCCGCCATGTTCAAACGGATTACTTCTTCATTTCGCTGGGAAGTGGCCTTGCAGTTCCGCAACGGGTTCTACTACGCCGTCGGCTTCATTATGGCCTTCTGGGTGCTGCTGTATGTTCAACTGCCGCAGCTCGATCTGCGCGCCGTTTTGCCCGGGCTGCTGCTGGGCAACCTGCTGGTGACGACTTTCTACTTTATGGCCGGGCTGGTGATGCTGGAGCGGAGTGAGGGCTCGCTAGAAGCGCGCGTGGTGACGCCGCTGCGCAGCAGCGAATACTTGCTGGTGAAGGTGCTGGCGCTCTCGCTGCTGGTGCTGGCGGAGAACCTGTTGATCGCCGCCATGTTCTCTGGCTTCCGCTTCGATCGACTGCATTTGCTTCCGATGACGTTGGGGCTGCTGCTCGCCGGGGCGATGTTCTGCCTGATCGGCTTTCTGGTGGTCGTTCGCTATGATTCGATCAATGAGTTCCTGATGCCTTCGATGCTCTACACCATACTGCTCATGCTGCCCCTGATTCCCTACTTTGGGGTGATACAAAGCCCCCTGTTCTATCTCCATCCCGTTCAGTCCGCGCTGACCCTGATGGAAGGTGGATTCCGGTCGCTGACTGCCCTGGAGTGGGTGTATGGGCTGGCCTACAGCGTGGCAGCCCTCTTGGTTCTTATGATTTTCTGCCGCCGGGCTTTCCGGCGTTTTGTCACTGTCCATTAGGAGGATTTTGTGAATATTCTCCGTGCATACAAGGCGTTAGGCCCGGTAGATTCGCATAGTGTGCGGCGTGATTCGCTGCTGCGCTGGTTCATCTTAACTCCGGTGCTGCAAGTGCTGTTTTTTCGTTTTGGGCTGCCCATTGTATCGGGACTGCTCATGGAACAGTTGGCGTTTGATCTGCTCCCGTATTATTCCCTGATCAACAGCTTTCTATACCTGATCATGCCGATGATGGTAGGGGTGGTGATAGGGTTTCTGCTGCTCGATCAGCGCGATGACAATACCCTGACGGCGCTTCAGGTAACCCCGCTTTCGCTCAGTGGCTATCTGGCTTACCGCATCTCGCTGCCGCTGCTGATTTCCTTTGTGCTTACGATCCTTATGGTTCCTCTAGCCGGGATCGAGCCGGTAAAGCCTGCCGCGCACCTGGCTGCCGCCTTATGCGCCGCGCCACTGGCGCCCATGTTCGCCCTATTCAATGCTACATTTGCGCAGAACAAGGTTCAGGGTTTCGCGGTGATAAAAGCTTCCAGCGTGGTTTCCCTGCCGCCGATGATCGCCTACTTCGTCCAAAGCGGGTGGCAGTGGTTGTTTGGCCTGATCCCAACCTACTGGCCGGTGAAAGTCTATTGGCTGCTGCAAGCAGGTAGCTCGCTGGGCTGGCTTGCTCTGGTTGCCGGGTTAGCCTATGAAGGCTTTCTCCTCTTCCTGCTGCTGCGCTGGTTCAACAAAGTAATGCACATGGGAGCCTGATGACAAGAAGTGGGGTAACTGTTCAGCCACAGGGGGTTTTATACGCATCGGACGCTCGCATTGCGAGCTACTGCTTCGCCCGCCTGAAAAATCTTTTTTTGGAGTTTTGAAAACGCGAAGCGTTTTAAAAACTCCAAAAATCAATTCTTGGGCTCCCGCAGGGAGCGTTTCAACTGCATTCACCCGGCAGGGCTGAGCAGTAACGAAGTGGGTTTCTGAAAACGCTTCGTGTTTTTAGAAACCCACTTCAACTCAATCAATCCCGCGGATACGTCGCTCCGCCTGCCGTTCGAAAAGTCGCAGCCCATAGTTGGCGGTGATGGCAAACAAGGTAACGACCAGCCCCCCGGCGATGATCTTTTGGTAATTTGCGGTGATCACACCCTCAAAGAGCAGCGTGCCCAACCCGCCCGCGTTGATAAATGCTGCAATTGTGCCAATCCCGATGGTCGTCAGCACTGCAAGCCGCACGCCAGCGATCAGCAGGGGCAGCGCCAACGGAAATTCAACCTGCCAGAAGCGCTGCCAACTGTTCATGCCCATGCCCCTGGACGCCTCGATGATGCCCGGTTCGATGGTGGTAAGACCGAGAACCCAGTTGCGCACCAGTGCAAACTGCGTATAGGCAACCAGTGCCACTACTGCTGGGACCACGCCCAGACCAAATAGTGGAATGAGCAGGACGAACAGCGATAGGCTGGGGATGGTGTAGACTACGTTGAGCACGCCCAGCACCGGCCCGCGCAGCCAGCGTACCCGCGCCAGTAGCACGCCCAGCGGCAGGGCAATCAGCATGGCAATGGCCAGGGTGATTGCCGTCAGGCGCAGGTGTTGGCCGAATAGGACGAGAACCTGGGGCAAGTTCTCAAACAGGTATCTCACGCTGCCTCAACTTCGTTCAGCGCCGCGCGCAGATCGCTGAAATGGATTGAGCCAACCGGCTGCCCGGCTTCATCCGTCACATCGATCTGCTCCGCGCCGTTTTGGAGCATCACCGAAAGAACGCTGCGCAGGTCGTCTCCCGCACGGACGCTTTCTCTGCCCGCTGACCCGTTTGCCGGGTGGTGACTTGTGCTGCCGCGCGCCAGCAGGTCGGCGGCGGTCATCACGCTCAGGCGGCGCAGCAGGTTGCCGCTGCCCACCAATTCGGCGACGAACGGGCTGGCTGGTTGGTTGAGAATTTCCATCGGTGTACCGATCTGCACCAGCCTGCCGGCCTGCATGATCGCAATTTGGTCGCCCAGCCGGATCGCCTCGTCCACGTCATGGGTTACGAATAGGATCGTTTTCGCCACCTGGCGCTGAATCTGGCTCAACTGATCCTGGAGATTCCTGCGCGTGATCGCATCTAGCGCGCCAAACGGCTCATCCATCAGCAAAATGCCCGGGTCCGCTGCCAGGGCGCGCGCTAATCCCACGCGCTGCTGCTCTCCGCCCGAAAGCTGGCGCGGGTAACGCTTCAGGTAAATCACCGGCAGGTTGACCATCTCCAGGAGCATGGCTGTGCGCTCGCGGATGGCGGCCGCCGCCCACCCCTCCAAGCGCGGCACCACGCCAATATTTTGCTCGATGGTCATATGCGGGAAGAGGCCGACCTGCTGGATCACATACCCAATGCGGCGGCGCAGCAGGGTGGCCGGCAGCTCGTGGATTTCTGTGCCGCCCACGAAGATCTTCCCGGCGCTGGGTTCGACCAGCCGGTTGATCATCTTGAGCAGTGTGGTTTTCCCACACCCCGATGGGCCCAGTAGAACAGTGACGCTTCCGGCAGCGGCCCGGAACGAAACCTGATCCACCGCGGGGCGGTTGCCGCCAGGATAGAGGCGGCTCACCGCATCACAGGTGATCTCTTCGGCCGCGGATGGACCAGGTTGTTGGCCGGTCATCGCCAGCCTATTCCAGGAGACCGTTCTGGGTCAGGAAGTCTCTGGCAACGTCCGCTGGCTCTCTCTTGTCCGGGCCGTCTACCTGCCAGTTTAGCCCCGACATAACCTGATCGGTCAGCAGGGGCGCGAGCCGGTTAAGCGCATCGGCGATCTCAGGGTTGTTCTGCAGCGTGTCCATGCGCACCACCGGGGCAATATTGTAGACCGGGTAGAAGCCTTGATCATCTTCGATCAGCGCCAGGTCCATGCCGTCAATCTGTCCATCCGTGCCAAAGGCTACCACCACGTCCACCTGGCCATCTTGCAGCGCCTGATACCGCAAGCTGCCCGTGCCAAGCTGCCGGGTTTCTTTGAACTGGAACCCGCCGTACGCGCCTTGCAATCCCTTAATGCCGTCCTCGCGCTCCAAGAATTCTGCCGGGCCACCGAGTATCAGCTCAGGCGCAGCCTGCGCCAGGTCTGAATAGGTGCTGATGCCGAACTGCTCTGCGTTTGCCCGGGTCATCGCCAGCGCCTGGGTGTTATTGAACGGCGAGGGGTCCAGCCAGGTCACCTGGAATTGTTGCTCGTAGCCTTCCTTCACGGTATTGTAGATTTCCGTAGCCCCTTGCATCTGCTGCTGCTTGAGCACAGTCAGCAGCCCGGTGGAGGTATATTCCGGGTACAGATCGATATCACCCTGCACCAGCGCGGCATGCGCGATGGGCGTGCCGCCCAGGTTGAGTTTACGCTCCACCGTAAACCCCGCATGTTCCAGCAGGTGGGCGTACATCTCGGCCACGATGAACTCTTCGGTGAAGTCTTTCGATCCGACCTTGATGGTTGTGCTGCTCGTATTGGGGACTGACTCTCCAGTAGATTCGGTTGAACCAGGGGAATTTGTTGCCTCTGGGGTGCATGCCCCGAGCAGCAGTCCGATGACCAGCAAGCTCGCTAGCAGCCGGAAGATGGAAGGTGTTCTTCGTAAGGTTGTGTTCATGAGATACTCCGTTAGAAATAGTTGGTTGTACTTAATCGGCCGGGCCTGAACGGCTACAGATGGTCAAGTTTCGACGGTTCTGATGATTGCGCGGAAAGGATGTGCAGCCAGAGACAAGAGTCCCTGTGCCAGCAGAACCAGAAGCGCCACAGGTATGGCGCCCACCAGCATGATGCGCACATCATACAGCGCAAATCCCCGGGTGATGAAATCGCCCAGCCCGCCGCCGCCGATAAAAGCCGCCAGGGTTGCGCTAGATATCACCTCCACTGTCGCAATGCGGATTCCGGCAAGCACTGCCGGAGCAGCCAGCGGAATCTCTACTTGAAACAACACCTGAAAAAACGACATGCCCGTACTGTATGCTGCCTCGACCACGGCCCGATCAACCTGGCGGATGCCCGCGTAGGTGTTGATCAGGATGGGGGGAAAGGCCAGGATCGTCAGTGCTACCAGCGCGGGGCGCGTGCCAATGCCCAGGTAGGGCAGGGCCAGGAACAGGATCACCAGGCTGGGGATCACGCGCAGAGCATTGAAAACGTTGAGCACCGGCTGTGCTGCCTTCGACTGGTGGGCGATCCAGATTCCCAGGGGCAGGCTGATGATCATCGCAATGCCGAGGGATGCAAGGCTCAACAGCAGATGCTGCCGCATGGCTTGTTCAAATGCTGCCTGATTCTGTTGAATATATTGAATGGCTTCAAGCAGTAGATCCATATCCCCCCACCCCTGTTGGTTAACGAGAATATTATATCAGAGAAGTACACAATTCGTTTCGCGCCCCCGTATGGGGTGTGGGAAAAAGTTGTCAGGTTGTGGAGGGATGTGCTGCGCACATCCCTCCAC
>JAEYTI010000367.1 GCA_023434145.1 Chloroflexota bacterium
GAACTTAGTTCGCCACGCCGCCATCATCTGATTTATTTTAGGAAGAAAACCTTTAAAAGAAAAGGTCGATGGACATCCCCGTAATTTCCCATCGACCTTTTTTACGCAGATCCCCTGCTTGCAATCTGCGTCCGGATTGCGATCCGCAATGAAAAGGGCAGCTTAATAGCTGGCCCTATTATACGACAAAATTGGCTTTATCGCTCAACCAATCGCGCGGCTGGCGATCTCTGCCGCCCGCTGCCGGGCGGTGACCAGCGTCTCTTGGGCGGCAACGCGGTTGGCGTCGTTGAGGGTGCCAAGCATCTGGGCCAGCTCATCCAGGCGGGTGTTGTCGTCCAACTGCTCCACGTGGGTGGTGGTGCGCCCACCCTCTACCAGCTTGGCGACGCGGAAGTGCTGGTCGCCGAAGGCCGCGAGCTGCGGCAGGTGGGTGACGCACAACACTTCGTGGCGGCGGCCTAGCTGCCAGAGCTTTTCACCGACTACCATGCCCACGCGCCCGCCGATACCCTGATCGATCTCGTCGAAAATGAGGGTGGGGATATCGTCGGCGCGAACCAGCACATTCTTGAGCGCCAGCATCAGGCGCGATGTCTCGCCGCCAGAGGCGATCTTGACCAGCGGTTTGAGGCCCTCGCCGGGATTGGGGGCAATCAGGAACTCCACGCGGTCGAGGCCGGTAGGATCGAAAGCCACGCAGTCGCCGGTTTCCAGCAGTACGCCATTGGGATCAGGTTGGAGCTGGAAGTCAACCGCAAAGCTCGCGCCAGACATACTCAGGTCATCTAGTTCGCTTTCAACGCCGGTTTCCAGCGTCTGGGCGGCTTCTTTGCGTTTCTGTGAGAGGGCCAGGCCTTTTTCTGCCAGAACCTTTAGCTTCTGCGCCTCCTGGGCTTCTAGTTCGGCGATGCGCTCGGTGGCGTGCGCGATGGTATCCAGTTCCTGGCGGGCCTTCTCGGCAAACGCGAGAACGGCTTCAATCGTGCCGCCGTACTTACGCTGGAGCTTGTGGATCATGTCCAGGCGCTCTTCTACCTGTTCTAATCGGCGCGGGTTAAACTCGATGGTCTCCAGGTAACTTTGCAGTTCAAGGATAATGTCGCTCATCAGGTCCGAGACAGTCTGTGCCTGTTCGGAAAGGCTCTCTTTGGAAGCATCAATTCGCGCAAGGGAGGCGGCAAACTGCACGACCTGCCCATATAGATCGGTGACGGATGGGGATTCGGGCGTACCCTCTTCCAACAGATTGAGCGACTGCTGGGCCAGCGAGGCGAGGTTCTCGGCGTTTGCAAGCCGCTCGCGCTCCTGACGCAGTTCTTCCTCTTCGCCCGGGCGCAAGGTGGCGTCATCGATTTCCTGGAGCTGGTAGCTGAGCAGATCGGTGCGGCGCTCGGCATCCTGCTCGGTGGCGCGCAGATCGCGCAGTTCGCGGCGAAGCGCCATGAGGTTATCGTAGGCTTTGCGGTATTCTGCCAGCTCGTGCTCGCTCCCGGCATAGCGGTCGAGCAGATGGATGTGCTGGCGCGTGTTGAGTAGCGAGAGGTGCTCAGACTGCCCGTGAATGTCGATCAGATAGGCGCCGATTTCGCGCAGCAGGTTGAGGCTTACCGAGCGCCCATTGACCCGCGCGGTGTTTCGACCTTCGCGGCGCAGCTCGCGCCCCAGCAGCACGTAATCGGGCTCGTCCAGCAGGTCTTCTCGCTCCAGGATCTCGTGAATGGCCGCGCGGTTGGAGTCCGACAGGCGGAATCCAGCCTCTACGCTGGCGCGCTCCGCGCCCGCACGAATCATGGTTGCGTCTGTTTTACCGCCTACCACTGCAGTGATCGCATCGAGGATGATGGACTTACCCGCCCCAGTCTCACCGGTAAAAGTGATCAGGCCGGGTTTGAAGTCCAGCTCGAGCTGTTGAATAATGGCAAAGTTTTCGATTCGCAGTTCTGTTAGCATACAACCAATCTTACTAGGCTAGCGGATTTGAATCCCGCTCAAGCGGTAATAGACGGTGCTGGCGACGAGGAAGGTGTAGATGGCGGGCCAGAGCAGGGTGAAGATCGCAAAAGCTCCGCCGCCCATCAGTGCGACAAAGATATCGACTGCCAAAAGCGGAAGTGCGCCCAGGATTGTGCCGCCGGTGGCGATCTGCCACAGCAGGCGCGATCGGCGCTTGCGCACCGACCAGCGCACGGTTTCGGCGATAAACACCCCAATGATTGGGGCAAGAAAGATCGTAAAGAAGCCAAGCACCTGTGCAGCGAGGCTGCCCAAAAAGGCCATAACCGCGGCGATGGTGAAGACCATCGGGTAATCGTACCACTGAGCCGTATCGAAGGTCTTCAGAATGCCGCGCACGCAGTCTTTACAGCGGTATCCTGTAGGGGTTAGCACCGCGCAGGCGGTGCAGATGTAGCGCTCACAGCGGTTGCAGCGCAGGTTTGTCTCTCGGTTGGGGTGGTTATAGCATACGTTTTGGGTAATGGTAACTTGTTCTGTCATCGCCGGTTCCCTGTCAGTGGATTTTGTTCCATGTATGCCGTAATATTGCGATAAAAATAGCTTGGGTCCTGAAAACGAACGAAATGAATGGTGAAATCGTTGAGCGCCACGCGAACGGAATCGCCATCACGCATGGGGTCGGGTGGGCGACCATCAACGCTCATCACCGCTTCGTGGCTGGTATGGACGGTCATCGTGACGCCCGCGCCTTCTGCCAGTATGATCGCGCGATCCATTGAAAGGTGCGGCGCAACCGGGATGATGAGGATATTGCGCAAATCGGGCGGCATGATCGGCCCGCCAGCAGCCAGCGCATACGCGGTGGAGCCGGTGGGTGTGGCGGCAATCAGCCCATCGGCGATGTACGAGTACATAATGCTGCCATCTACCTCGGCGACCACTTCAATGGGGCGCACAAACTGCCCGCGGCAGACCACCACTTCATTGATGACGTGCCACGAATCCAGCACCTTGCCATCGCGGAGGTGCTCGGCGCGTAGCATCATGCGCTCTTCAAGCCGGTAGTGGCCCTGCAACAGTTGGAGCAGCGGTTCACGCCACTGGTCGCGCTGGATTTCAGTGAGAAAGCCGAAGTGGCCCATGTTGATGCCGAGGATGGGCAGCCCGAGCGGAGCCCCAAGGTTACCGGCCCGCAGCATGGTACCGTCACCGCCCAGAGCGATGATCAGGTCAAATTCGCCGCCCTTTACCCGCTGGATCATCGCTGGGTCTTGCAGCGTACCCCAGGCAGTGGCTCGCGCGCCTTGGTCGCGTAAATAACCGGCAATCGTTTCCGCCGTCTCGACGCCGGCAGGGATGCTGAGGTGGGCGAGGACGGCGATACGGGTAGGAACAGGTAACGGCAGGTTCATGATTGGATAATTATATCAGTAAGCACAGCATACACAGCGACAGGTTTTCGATACCTCTCAGGATAATAGAACATTCGTTCTTTGTCAACCATTGGCAGGAAGTTGGTTGTATTTCTGTTTTGGGATAGCAGTCTGGTGATGCTCAGCATCACCAGACTGCTATCCCAAAACTTCTCCCAAACTGAAATGCAGGCTCTTTGGGAATTGCCGTGGTTTTCGAGGGAAATTGCGAAGCAATTTCCCTCGAAAACCACGCTGAATCCCAGAGACCCGAAATGCAACCCGGGAGGCGTTTTTCCCACTCATGGTATACTTCTGGCGCTATGTCACTTCTCTCCGCTGTTAATCTTTCCAAGGCGTTTGGCCCGAACGACATTTTCCGTGATGTGACGCTGAGCATCGCGCACCGCGCCCGCATTGGGCTGGTGGGGCCGAATGGCGTTGGGAAGACAACCCTGGTGCGCATCCTTGCCGGACTGGAAGATCCATCCGGTGGGGAGGTGCAGCGCGCCAAAGGGCTGCGGATCGGCTATCTACCGCAGAACGCAACACTCGATTCTGTGGGGACCGTGTGGCAAGAGTGCTTGAGCCTGTTTGAAGACCTGATCGCCATGCAGCAGCGGCTCTCAGACCTGGAACACAGTATGGGGACGCAGCAGGATGGCGCGGTGCTGGAGACGTATGGCAGGCTCCAGCACGAGTTTGAGCGGCTGGGCGGCTATACCTACGAGACGCGTATCCGCCAGACGCTGACGGGTTTGGGCTTCAGCACAGGTGATTTCAACCGGCCGCTGGGGCACCTTTCCGGTGGGCAGCGCACGCGCGCTTACCTGGCGAAGCTGCTGCTCTCGAACCCCGATGTGCTGCTGCTCGACGAACCGACGAACCATTTGGATATCGCTGCGACAGAGTGGCTGGAATCATATATGCGCGAGTGGCCTGGCGCGGTGCTGCTGATCTCGCATGACCGCTACTTTTTGGACCAGGTGGTTGATACAATTGTGGAGATGATGCCTGCCGTGTGGACCTATCACGGCAACTATACCAGCTACCTTCAGCAGCGGCAGGACCGCTGGGAGCGGATGCAGCAGATCTACGTGTCCGAGAAAGAGCGGCTGGAAAAAGATCTCAACTATGTGAAGCGCAATATCGCCGGGCAGAACACTACCCAGGCAAAGGGCCGCCTGCGCCGTCTGAGCCGCGAGGTTGAGGCGATGGAAAAGCTGGGCATCGACGCGGTGCAGAGCCGCAATTGGGCGCAGATCGCGGGTGAGGTTGAGATTGCCGAGCATGCGATGAGCGTGGACGAGGTGGAACGCCGTATCCGCGGGCTGCGGATGCCGAGCAACCGCCCGCCGCAGCTCAAAATCCACCTGAAGGCGACCGAGCGCAGCGGCGATCTGGTGGCACGCACGCACAGCTTGCAGGTAGGCTATGCAGATGAAGGCCGACCGCTGTTCTTCGCGCCGGATCTAACCCTGGTGCGGGGCGAATGCGCCGGGGTAATTGGCCCAAACGGCGCGGGCAAGACAACGTTCTTGAAGACGCTGCTGGGGCAGCTCGCGCCGTATGCCGGCGAAGTGGTGCTAGGCGCGAATTTGCAGATCGGTTACTTTGCCCAGGCGCACGAGGGCTTGCGCCCGGAGCGCACGCTGATGCAGGAGATCGAAGCGGCGGCGACGAATATGCGCCCGGCTGAGATCCGTAATTACCTGGCCAAGTTCCTGTTCACAGGCGACGACGTGTATAAGAAGGTGGCGATGCTCTCGGGTGGGGAACGCGGGAGGCTGGCGCTGGCGTGCCTGGAACTGAGCAGCGCCAATTTGCTACTGCTCGACGAGCCGACCAACCACCTCGATCTGCCTTCACAGGAAATTTTGCAGTCGGTGCTGGCCGATTTTGGCGGCACGATCCTGCTGGTATCGCATGATCGCTACCTGATCGATGCGCTGGCAACGCAGATTTGGGAAGTGGACCCCGATCAGGCGGCGCTGCGAGTATTTGATGGCAGCTACACCGCGTACCGCGCCGCCCGCCAGGCGGAAGCCGAGGCGGAAAAGATGGCTGCGATGCAAGCAGCCGCGGTGACCAGCCGCGAGGCCGCCGTTGCCCGCCCGGCTCGCACAAGCAATACCAACAAAGAGCGTCAGCGCCGCCAGCGTCTGGTGGACCTGGAAAACGAGATCGCCTCGCTGGAAACAGACCTCAGCCGCCTCTCTACGCTTCTAGAAAATCCCCCCGCCGATGCCGGCGTAGTGTACCAATTGGGACAAGAATACGAAAACGTCCAGCAAACGCTGGACGTTCGGATGGAGGAGTGGGCACAGCTATCCGAGGAGCTTTCGGAGGCGTAAGGTTGTATATACCATTGTGAATGGCTCCGCCGTTCACAATGGTATATACATTATGTGCCCCAATCCCTCGGATAGAGGAAGTCGTAACCAATGGTGCGGTTGCCAATCTTGGCGATGGGCGGTAGGACGCGCTTGAAGTGGTTGCGGCGCACGCGCTCTACCACCGCTTTTACAAATGGCTCGGCAAAACCGGCATCTATCAGCTCCTGCGGGGTGTAGCGCTCGTCCACAAGCAGATAGAGGAGCTGATCCACCTCGGCGTAGGTGAAGCCTAACTCGCCTTCGTCCGTTTGCCCGGTCCAAAGGTCGGCTGAAGGGGCTTTGGTGATTAGCGACTCGGGTACCCCCATGGCGCGTGAAAGCTGGCGCACTTGCGTTTTGTACAGGTCGCCAATGGGGTTGAGCGCGTTGGCAGAGTCACCGTACAGCGTGGTGTAGCCGAGCAGAATTTCGGTTTTGTTGCCGGTGCCGACGACCAATCCGCCAAAGGCCGCCGACTGGTCGAAGAGAACGACCATGCGCTGGCGGGCCATGATGTTGCCTTTGCGCATATTGTTCATATCGGGGAATTGCTGGAACAGCGGCTCGACCATGTCGGTGATTTCGATCGTCATGTGCTGCACGCCGGTTGCTTCGATCACTTTTTGCGCGTCGGAGAGCGACTCGGGCGAGGAGGTACGGTAGGGCATGCGTACGGCAAGCACGTTCTCGGGGCCAAGCGCTTCGGCGGCGATGAAGCAGGAGAGTGCCGAATCGAGCCCGCCGGATAGACCCAGCACCCCACGAGTCATACCGGTGCGGGTGATCTCCGTGCGCACAAAACCGGTCAGAATTTTGCGGGCCAGGTCTGTGTTAATGCTCAGGTCAGGTCGGATCGACCTTGCTGTGGGGTTGTTTTCTTTAACGGCCATTGTTCCTCCCCTGGCTGTTGAGAATGCGGTTCATTTCGCGCTGGACCATCGCTGTACGCTCGTCGCGCAGGACGGGCAGGCGGGCGCGCGTGCGGTGGAGCTGGTTGAGGTCGATCTCCACGCAGGTGAGGGCTTCTTCGTGATATGGCCCCTGGGCGACCAGCTCGCCGTTGGGATCGTAGACCGCCGCACCGCCCCAAAAGTTCAGCCCGTCTTCGTAGCCAACGCGGTTGGTATGCGCGACAAAAGACGTGTAGAGGCTGGAGTAGGCGGGCAGCAAGTGGTTGACCCAGGCCGTGGAGCCAAGCTGCGCGGCGTGGCTCAATCCACGCCCGGGCGAGGCGGACGTGAGCAGCAGCAGATCCGCGCCGTCGAGCCACAACAGGTATGGGGGGGAGGCGTGCCAGAAGTCCTCGCAGATGAGCATGCCAACGCGCCCAAAGCGCGTATCGAAGGCTTCGACCGAATCACCCCAGGCAAAGAAGCGTGATTCATCGAACAGGCCATAGGTGGGCAGATACACCTTGTGGTGCACGTGCACTACTTCGCCGCGCGAGAGGTAGGCCGAGGCGATGAAGAACCGGTTGCGTGAATCTTCTTCCACGAATCCAACCACCAGGTCCAGCTTGCGGCTGGCAGCGATCAGCGGACGGAAGATGGGGTCATCTTCGTGCGGCTTGCAGGCTACTGCGGGGACGAGATCCTGAAGCATGTAGCCGGTGAGCGAAAGCTCTGGGAAGAGCAGCAGATCCGCACCGCTTGCGTGAGCTTGGTCGATAATTTCCAGGTGTTTATCAAGGTTGCGCTGCACGTTTCCCAGCACGGTGTTGATTTGGGCCAGACCAATGGTAAGTTTCATAGGGTTTGGGTTTTTACGAGACGGTAAGGTTATGGATGATCGGAGATGGACTGCCTGCGCAGTATTGGAATGAGCGCGTTGATCAGTGCCACCATCAGTAGAAGGCCGAGGGATCCGGTGGCGAACCAGGCATCCAGGCGCAGTCCTTGCCATGTGGGGGCAGGGTCCGCGCGGAGCAGTGAGGCACCCAACTGTACGAGCAGCAGACCGCCGACTGCCAGGAGTGAGAGCCCACCGGGACGGCGTTTCGGGCGGAGACGCAGCTCCAGTAGGGCGAAATATGCCAGCAGTGCTAGCGCAGCGAGGATCTGCACGGGCATGCGCGGGAAGAATGCCCCGGTTTCATCCAGGCTGGGCACGCCCCACCAATCACCAGCGGGCAAGGCAGCCCCATAGGCCGCGCCAATCTGCCAGCAGCCTAACCATGCGGTGATCGCTACAGGAGGAAGGAGCGGGTACAGGCGATCTGCGAGCCAACCAAGCGGAACGCGCCGCCCACTGGGGGTAGTGAACGCCGGGGCAATGGCAGCCAGGGCCACAGCAGCCCCAGCCAGGGCGCCAGGCCATGAAAGCCCGCCCTGCCATAGCAGGAACGCTTCAAAAGGCTGGGCGCGAAAGTAAGCGTTATTGGCGGCGACGTAGCCGATCCGCGCTCCTAGCAGGGCAGCCAGCAGGATGAGCAGGGCTGTGTTGAGCAGCGCGCCAGAGAGACGCACAGGCGCAAGCCGCCAGACTCGCCATAAACCCATCGCGGACCCAAGCCCAACCAACACGGTAAAAGCGTTCACAATCCCCTGCTTATGCTCCTGGTGGATATATCACACATCCTGCTGGCGAAACAAAGAGTGAGCGAGCAGGATGTGTAACATGGTTCGGGATAATCATACCATAGGCTATTCGTACTTCAGCGCAATCACCGGCACGAGGGTGGCGGCGCGCAGGGCCGGGTACAGCCCCGAGAGCAGCCCAATCAGCGTGGCAAAGAGCACAGCGAATGCGGGCAGCCAGACGGGCGTGTATACAGCGGCTTCGGGGGGCGGGCTGCCCATCTGCGCCGCTTGCGAGGCCAGGTACGGCAGCGTAACCACGTTCACTGCCAGGCCGGCCAGCCAGCCCACAGCCAACCCGCCGATCCCGCCGATGAGCCCAATACCGGCGGCTTCGCCGAGAAAGATGCTGAGCACGTCGCGGTTGGTGGCACCAATGGCCTTCATCAGGCCAATTTCACGCGTGCGTTCCAGGATGGCCATGGTCATGGTGTTGGCGATGCCGATAGCGGCTACCAGCAGGGCTACCGCGCCTACGCCGCCGAAGATGATCTGCACGATGGTATAGAAGTTGCTGATGCCCTGCACGTACTCCTGCGGGGTGTAGGCCATGTAGCCCAAGTCATTGATCTGGTCGGCAACAGTCATGACGTTGTCTACGTCGGAGACTTTGACGGTCAGGTTGTCGTAGCCATCGCGGCTGCGATTAATGCGCTTGCCGTTCACCCACTCGTTCCAGGCGGTTACGTCGCTCATGTGGACGAACATGGAATAATCGCCTTCGTTGCGCGACTCTTTGAGGATGCCTACCACGCGCAGAATGAAGGTTTTATTCACTTCGGTGCCGTCCTGAGACCATCGCGTTATCGTCAGGCGCACCTGTTTGTCGAGTAGATCGGGCGGCTCTGGCGGCTCCTGGCCTGGGCGAGCCTTAGGATCATAAAATTGGCGCAGAAGCGGTTCGCCCATGATCACGGTACCTTTTTCGAGCGTTCCTACGCCTTCTTTGAGCTTAAAGCCCATTTCAGAAACGTCCTTCACACCGATACCGGTTATCATGGGGTAGTTCTCTAGCCTGCCGTAGCGCATAATACCCATGGCTTTCAGGCCGTCTTTCGGGATCACAGCGGAAACGTTGGGCAGGGCGGCGATCTCCGCGATATTGGGATCGGTCAGCATCTTTATCGTCGGCGTTTGGCTGGAACCTCCACCTCCGCCCCCGCCACCTGGCCCCATGTACATATCTTCGTAGCGTGGCATGACCTCTATGGCTGAAAGATCAGCAATACCGGCAAGGTTGTTGGTGGCGCTGCGCTGCAAGCCGTTCACCAGCGAAACGAGGATTACCACCGATGCCGTGCCGATCACCACGCCGATGGCGGTTAGCGCAACCCGGCCTTTGCGGCGGTTGATATTATAGAAGATCAGGCTGATTAGATCGGTGATGCGCATTTTGGGTTATCCCCTGCCGGCCGGGCTTACGGGCTCCGGAAGTGGCTCGCCCTCCGGCATTTCGCCGGGCATGGGCTGGTTCGTAGGCGGTGCGCTGTCCAGGCCGAACAGGCCCTTGAAGAAACGCGTGACTTTCTGCCACAAGGTCTCTTCCACGGCGATACCATCCACCGGCATCCCATCGGGACCCATTCCGGGGTCCATATTTTCGCCGGGCATACCGCCAGGCATGCCTTCTCCTGGCATCCCGCCGGGTATGCCGTCCATGCCTTCCATCACTTCGATATCCATCGTTTGGGTAATGGTGCGGGCCTGGTTGAAATCATCGGTATAGTTAATGTTGATGGTGATCTGCGCGGGGCCGGAAGCCTGCGGAATGTACATCACGTCCAACGGGAAGTAGCCGCCGGCATCCAGCGTGCCGACCAGGGTGGTGTTGTTCTGTAACTCAGCATTCTCAGCGGTAATGGTCATGTTGCCCAGCACGGTCACCTTGCGGCCCAGGTTAACCACCTGAATGGGCAGCATGTTGGGCTGCATCGCCATAATGGGGCCGGGGTCGCGGTAGTAGTTCACTTCAATCTGCGGGAGCTGGAACACCAGCATGGTGATCACCTGGTCATCGACCTGGCGATTGCCTTTTGCGTCTGTATAAACAAAAGAGACTTTCAACGCATACGCGCCCGGATTGGCGCTGACGTTGACGATCAGTTTTTGGCTGGTAGAAGCCGCTCCTCCAGTGGCGATATCACCCAGGAACTGTACGTTGGAAGATTCCAGCGGCGCAAAAACAGAGAGGTCTGCCGAAGCGCCGGAAATACCACCGGGTTGGGGAGTGCCATCTGGCCCAAGGCCGCCGGAACTTCCGCCGCCCAGGATCATGGAGACGTTGCGGGCGTCGCCGTTACCCAGGTTGATCACATCCATCTGTAGCGTGAAGATTGAGCCGGGTTGGAGCGGGTCGACGTCGGTGCGGTACCCGGTGATACCCAACTGCGCGCGCGGCATTGCCGTGACGGTGGGCGTGGGTGTGGGCGACTTTACGACAGCAGACCAGCCCAGCACGGGGATAGTGATGATGAAGGATTCGGTATATGTTCCGCCGTCTTCGTCGTTATAGCTCAACTGAACAGTCACTGTACCGTTGGTTTTGCCCCACAGGTCGGTACTGGCAATAAGCGGCTGGGTAATTTCGTCGGCCGAGGTTTCGCCTGCCAGATCTATCTTTGCGTAGACGCCGCCGGTCTCCTTAGGAAGAAAGTCTGTGCCGGAGAAATTGAAGATCAGATTTCGGGCGACAACCTTGCCTATATTTCGCACCGAGAGGAACAGAGTGAAGGATTGCCCGGGCGCAACTGTGTCTTGATCGAGATAATACGATTCGATCACGATCAGCGGGCGATCCACCTCAACGGGGCCCTCTTGTGTGACAGGGAGCGGAGAAGGCACCTGTGTAGGCACGGGATCCTGCGCATTGGCCGGGCCAGGTGGCAATCCCAGGCCAACCATCAGGAGTGCGGTGATCACGATGAATAAAATGCGAGACTTCATAGTACGGTTCCTCATTGTTCGGTAACTTCCACTTGTGGAATGGTGGACTGCTCAAAGGCTTCTTTGGTGACCAGCTTCCCGTCCAAAATGTACAGGTTGTGCGTGGCAAAGTGCGCCATACGCGCATCGTGGGTGACGACCAGCACGGTGCGGCCGGATTTATGCAGCTCGGAGAGCATCTGCATGACGGTGAAACCGGTAGCGGTGTCGAGGTTGCCGGTAGGCTCATCTGCCAGAATAATGGGCGGGTTGTTGATCAATGCGCGGGCGATTGCCACACGCTGCTGCTGGCCGCCCGACATCTCAGTGGGGCGGTGCCTGACAAATTTCTCCAGCCCCACCTGTTGGAGCAGATCCATAGCCCGCTTATGACGTTCGCGGCCGCCAATTTTCATAAAGCGCATGGGGAAAGCAACATTTTCTAGTGCGGTCATGCTGGAGACGAGATTGAATTGCTGAAAAACAAAGCCGAGCATATTGCGGCGATAGATTGCCAGCGAATTTTCGTCCAGGGTGTTCAAATCCTGGTTGCGAACGATAATCTGCCCGCTCGTGGGGCGATCCAGGCCGCCAAGCAGGTAGAGCATGGTGCTCTTGCCCGACCCCGATGGCCCCATGATGACAGTGAAGGAGTGCTCGGGGATTTCGAGGTCGACACCTGCCAGCGCATGCACCCGGGCGCGCCCCATCTGGAATACTTTTCGGAGCTGCTGGATGCGGATCAAGGGTAGATCTTCCATGAATATCCAATCCCATTCCCGCCCACTGACAATTTGTAGCAGGCGAGTATGAAAAGAAGGCTTTAAAAGAAGAACGGCTGAGAGACGTTCAGGTCGCCGAGTTGCGCCATCAGGAAACCGGGCAGCGCCGAAACCGCTAGCAGGAACAACACAGAGATAATCACACCCGTGAATGCTTTGCCTCTGGTGAGGCCCGAGGTAGAAGCAGAGCCGAACCACAGCAGCAAGATTTGCCAAAGCAGGTAGATATCAACCATGCCGAGCAAGATTTGCAAGAACAGCAGCCCGCCTTTTGCGTCTTGGGCGAGAAATCCCGAGAGGCCGGGACTGGCAATGAGCTGCCGGGTGGCAAGCATGGCGATGATCTGCACGATGAGGCGAAGGGCGAGCGGCAGGCTGGCCCAGGCGGCGATGTTATAGAGTGTAGTGTTGGTGCTGCGGCTGCCCAGCATGGTGAGGATCAGGTGGAGAATGCTGCCAAGCAAAAACCAGCCGAACCATAACCCAACAAGGCTGCCAATAGCGGGGAATAGATGCGTGCGCACCGGCTCTGCGGCGGACTGCTGGGCCGTCATCCACTGCTGCTGCTGCTCAGGTGACATCCATTCAAAACTGGGCGGCGGTTCGATCTGCGCGTTTAGGGCAGCTTCTTTGCGCATCGGTCCGGCTACCAGAACAAATGCCACTGTCAGCAAGGTGAGCAGCAGCATGGGGATGATCCAGGCAGAACGATCTTCGCTGGCGATCTCGTGCATGGCACGCCTGGGGCGAATAAAGGTGTTTAGCAGCCATGAATACTGCCGTTTGCGCGCGACGGGAGCGCTGAGGTCAAGTTCTTCGACTTCTACCATAGGGGTGTTCCTCAGAGATAGGGTATCGAGCAAAGTGATGTCTTCGAACGAAATGTAGTTCCAACCGAAAACGGATTTCCAGAGGAAATCATTTATATGACGAAACTAGGAGCGTAAAAGTTCCTGGCTGTCATAATGATTTTCGATATCTACTCAGCCTGACATGGGTTTTTGTGTGTTTGGTGAGGGTGTTGCATAGCAACACCCTCACCAAACACTCCTTGAGGCTTATATTGAGCGAAGATTTTCCGGAAAAAGAATCGGGAAACAAATAGGTTGTTTGTATTCGGAGGGTTATAATGGGTCAGATCCCGAGCTGGACTGAGGAGGCACCCGCAATGCGAGTAAAAGTAGGGCTGGAATTGGAATCGGAAACCCGCGCGCTGGCCTGGGCGCTGGATTTTCCGGGTTGCTTTGCCTATGGAAAGGATGGGCCAGAAGCGGTATTCGGAATGGCTCAGGCGATGGTGGCATACACGCAGTGGGTTGAACGACACGGCGGGAGCCTGGAAATGGAAAATTTCGACCTGCGGCTGGTGGATACGTGGCAAGTGTACAACATCAATGAGGAATATGATGAAGCAAAGGAAGGAATCGAGGTAAATGCCTGGTTCCTGCACGATTGGAAGCCATTAACGGAACAAGAAGTGAAGCGCGGGCTGGAGTTGCTGCGCTGGAGCCGCGAAGATCTGCTGGTGGTTGCGGGAGCAGTCTCGGAGGAGATTCTGGATCGCGCCTACCCGGGGGAGCGGTGGAGCATCCGCGGGGTGCTGGAGCACATCGGCGGGGCTGAGTGGTGGTACATGAACCGGCTGGGGGCGGGTGGCCCGCGCGATGCGCTGCCTAAAGACGTTTGGGGATTGTTAGGGGCAGTACGCGAACAACTTATCGGAACGCTGCCCGGATGGGTGGGGCTCAAGCAGGTAATGGGTATTGAGGGCGAGTTTTGGAGCCCGCGTAAGGTGCTCCGGCGCGCGCTGTGGCACGAGATCGATCATCGAGAGCACATCCGCAAATTACTGACCTTACAAAATAAATGATTCATTAAGAACTGTTATTTCAGTATTGACTGTAAAGACAAAAAGAACTATAATAACGGTACGTCTTGTAATAGACGTATTGTTTTTCGCTCAATATAGATTTCAAGGAGTTTTTGGTATGTTGGGGTGGTTTCACCACCCCAACATACCAAAAACTCCTTGAAATCCGATATGAGCCTTGTTTTTTTATTGAGAAACCGGGTTTCCCGGCGGACCAATAAGAATCTGCCGCTGCTGGATAAGGAGCATTTTCGCATGGAGTCAGACCAAGCGGATAATCAGGGTGATAGTCAGCCCCCCTTAGGGAGCATGCCTGAATTGTCCCAGTTCATTGAAAATATGGGGTTGCATTACGAGGCTTATGACGTACCGCGCATTGGCGGGCGCATCCTTGGCCTTCTGATGATAACGCTCGAACCGATGACCTCGGAAGATATGTCGGAAGTCCTTCAGGTCAGCCGGAGCAGCATCTCGACGAATCTCCGAACGCTGCAAATGGCGGGCCTGGTGGAACAGGTCACCGTGCCTGGTGACCGGCGCGACTACTACATCTTTTCGGAAGAGGCCTGGATGCGCACCCTTGAGATGCGCATGGAGCAGGTGCTTTCGATGAAGGAAGCAGCCGAGGAAGGGATCGAGCGTTTGGAGGCAGGCCATCCCGCGCACCGCCGGATCAAAGAGATGCTGGCGTGGACGGCGATGGTACAGGGCGCGTATGAACGTATGAGCCGCGAATGGCAATCCCGTCGGGAGGTGCCTGCATAAGGCTGCCGGTGTTCTGAATGCATCGGCCCCAGAGACGGTCTCATCCACCGGCTGGCACCTCACTACGGTCCAGCCGGTGTTTTTTCACCGTCTGGTGTCTGGAGGAGGCCGATATGTTCTACATGGTAATCCGCACAGAAAACCTGACCAAGTACTACGGTCATCAGCTCGGGGTGAACGAATTAACCCTGGAAGTTGAGCCGGGGGAAGTGTTTGGCCTGCTGGGTGACGCCGGGGCAGGGAAGACCACCGCCATCCGGATGCTGCTGGATTTCGCGCGGCCCACGAGCGGTAGGGCGCTGGTGCTGGGGCGCGAAGTGCATCGCCACAGCCTGGAGATCCGGCGTGAGGTGGGCTATCTGCCGGCAAACTTCTCATTGAGCGGCTATGCCACCGGAGAGGCCTGCTTGCGCACGCTTGCCAGCCTGCGCGGCAATGTCTCGTGGGATTACGTGGTGCAATTGAGTCGCTGCCTGGGCGTGGACCTGTACAAGAAATGCAGCCGCCTGACCTTGTGTGAGCAGCAAAAGCTTGGATTGGTGCAGGCGTTTATGCACAAGCCGGAGGTTCTGATCCTGGACGAGCCATCTCGGGCGCTGGATATGGAAAGCCAGCTTGCCTTGTTCCACCTGATCTCAGACGTACGGCGCGAGGGGCGCTCCGTTTTTTATGCAACCCGCTCGCAGTACGAGGTAGAACGGATTTGTGATCGGGTCGGAATTCTCGATCAGGGGAGGCTGATAAAAGTGGAGCGCACGGTGCGGCTGCGCGGTCGAGCGGCGGCGAATGCGGCATTAGCTGCGCACAAGGTGGAAAATGGCATCGCGGCGCTTGCAATTTAGTGTCTTTTCGCACGCCTTTCGCGAGGCGCGCCGCCCGGCGCTGATCTGGTCGGCGGTGATGGCGGCTGCTGTGCTGCTGCTTCTGCTGGCGCACCCATTGCTGCGTACGGCGCTGGCAGGTCCGCTGCCAGGATGGGCCGCACTGCTGCTTGGCGTTCCTGCCGTAGATTCCGGGCTGGAAAACCAGCGTGCCTGGTGGCTCACCGCGGCATTCAATTTGGTGCTGCCTGTGCTTATGATCCTCTATTCCGTTCGGCTCGGCAGCGTGCTGATGGCACGAGAGGAAGAGCGCGGATCATTGGGATTTTTGCTGTCCACTCCGCTGCCGCGCAGCCTGCTGGTGCTGGAAATGTTCGCCGCGCTGCTCGTGCTGCTGCTGATCCCTACGATGGCGGTTTGGCTGGCTTGCACGCTAACCGGGTATTTTGATCCGCGGCTGGCGTTGGGCCTGTTCTTGCTGGGGCTGACGTTTGGTGCACCGGCGTTTGCCCTGGGAGCAGTAACTGGCAGGCAGATGATCAGCCAGAATATTGTGCTGGCGGTCGCGTTGCTTACCTTCTTGCTCGACCGGCTGGCAAAGAATTCTCCTGCGGAGGCTGTGCTCCGGTTGTTTTCACCTTTCTCTTATTATGGAACCATTCAGTTGGGCGGCGGGCTGGCAGCACCGGTACTGGTGCTGCTGGGTCTCTCACTGCTGGCTTTTGTGCTCGGGGGAATGATCTTCAATCATCGGGATTTACAGATATGAGATGCTGTGAGCGGATGTCTGAGAAGGCTTATTTTGCGTTGCGCCACCCCCATATATGGAGGTGGCGCAACGCAAAAACACTTTCCCTAATAGGAAGGGGCTGTCCGAATGTTCTTATCGGACAGCCCCTCATTTTCTTACTATTTCGTTGAATTTCTATTTTGAGCCTTCGTTGGGCATCGTGTGGGCCAACGAAGTTGCCCCGCATGACGATTCCAGCGAAGTACGATCAGTTTTTACCCAACCGGTGCTGCTTCAATCATTCCTTCAAGGATCATTTCAAGCGCCATGGTGTGGCTGCAGCGCCCACGCGTCTGGAAAAAGTCGCAGTCGCAGGTCCATTGTCCGTCATCGTACGTTACGGTATGCGGATTATTGGCTCCGTCAAACGTTACCGTGAAACTGCGAAAGTGAATGCGGTTCCGTTCTTCAGCGTAGCGTTTCGCCTTTTGGATCTTACCGATCATACCAGAATCCATGGTGAAGCTGCTCCTTTCAAAAAAAGTGGTGGTTGCAAAAAGGCACGCGTCACGACGCGTGCCTTGTTATGTCAACCCAGGTTTTTAGCAAATACTCGCATTTGGGATATACACCTCTGTATGAAGAGTATATCCCGAGTCCCGAAAAGAGTCAACGCCTTTTTTCAAGCACCAGTGCATCTTCGCCGCTGTTATAGTAGTTGTACCATGTGTCAACCATCTTGTAGCCGAACTTGAGATACAGATTGATCGCCGACTCATTGCTGCGGCGTACGCTCAACCGGATACGCGGCAGTACGAGTTCCTGTTCGCACTGAGCGAGCAGAGCCGAAGCGATGCCGTAGCGGCGGAATTCGGGCAGAACGCCCAGCGTGGCGATCCAGCCAACGCCCTCTTTCGGTCGCGGGTCACCGGCGACAAAGCCTACCATCTTGCCGCGCATCACCGCTTTCAACCGAACAATACCGGGTAGCGTTAGTACGGCGATGAAATCCCAAATAGGCCAGGAATCTTCGCCAAAGCAAATTTCTTCCAGCTTGCGCAGGTCGTTAAGATCGTGCCAGCTTGCGCGCACAATTTCGAATTCGGTGTTTTTGGCGGCTTGCCGGTTCATGCGCCCCTTATCTGATAAGCTACTTGTGCTGACAAGATAAATGGAGAGGGCGTCCAGATGGCTTTGGCGGACGCCCCCTCTTTTCGTTCTAACGTTCAGGCAGAGGTCCTGTTATGGCTGTTCGCTATCGATTTTCTGTTCCGTCTGGTTGCCAGCATTGCGAGCGAAGCCGCCCATCAGGCTGGTGAATTCCATCGGGAAGATCCACTTGGTGGAGGGTGAATTCGCCATACTGCGAAGGGTGTCAAAATACTGCAGTGTGAGCGTCTTCTGATCGATGGTGTTTGCCACGGCGTAGATGCGCTCCAGCGCGTTGGCAAAGCCCTCTGCGCGCAGCAACTGCGACTGGCGCTCGCCTTCAGCACGCAGGATGGCAGCCTCTTTTTCGCCCTGAGCACGCAACACATTCGACTGGCGCTCACCATCGGCCACGTTGATCTCCGACTCGCGTCTACCGGTCGATTCTGTCACGACGGCGCGACGGATGCGCTCTGCGGACATCTGGCGGTTCATGGCATCCTGCACTTCGCGTGGCGGGATGATCTCACGGATTTCTACGTTGGTGACCTTGACACCCCAGCGCCCGGTGACTTCGTCCAGGCGGGTGCGCAGGATGTTATTGATAGTCTCTCGTTCGGAGAGTACATCATCGAGCAGAATCCCGCCGATTACCGAGCGGAGGGTGGTGGTTGCCATACCTTGCGCAGCCAGTTCAAAGTTTCCCACCTGGATCACGCTGTCAGTTGGATTCAGCACTTTGTAGAACCAGATGAAATCGATGTCGATTGGTGCGTTATCCTTGGTAATAGATGTCTGGCGCGGGATTTCGCGCACCTGCTCGCGCAGATCGACCCGCACGGCGCGGTCGACAATCGGGATCAGGATCACAACGCCAGGACCCTTCTCACCAATGCTGCGGCCCAGGCGAAAGACGACCAAACGCTGGTATTCTGGCACAATGCGAATAGCATTGGACAGAAAGACAATGAGGACCAGAAATACTGCCCCGACCAGGCACAATATCGTTAGGGTGTTACCATCCATCGCATTCCTCCATCTTGCTTCATTGATGCAGAACTTCCACTTCCAGCGCCAGCCCTTTGCGCCGCACGACGCGTATGGGGCTGCCCGCCGGTATGAACGATTTGCTCAGCGCGGTCCACTCTTCGCCGTTGACGTACACCGTGCCCTGCCCGCGGATATCACTGCTTGCCTGCCCAGACATGCCGATGAGCCGGTCAAGATCAAACACCGGACGGGTGGTAACCGCTTCGATGCTCTTGGTTGTCAGCCACCATGTGCCGCCGATCGCCAGCGGGGCTAACAGCAGCACCAGCACCGGGCTTACAACCGGCAACCAACTCTCGCCGCGGAAGAGGAAGGTGGATCCTATGACAAACGCCAGGGCTGCGGCAGCAATGAGGGGCGGGCGGGCGTTCCGTGGGGCACGCAGGGCTGCCACAAACGGCACAATCCCTACACCCATCAGGGCCAGCGCCCAAAGATTGATGTTGAGATTTACAATTTCGTACCCGGCAATGGCCAGCGCGAACAATGCCACAATCTCGAGTACACCCGTGCCCGGTGAGAATAGGGCCAGCACCGCGGTTAAAAAACCAAGGATCAACAAAACATACGCAACGTTGGGATCGATCAGCACATTCATGTTGAACTACCTCACAAGGAAACCCACCTGCTTTCATTATACACTGAACCCGCGCAGAGAACCGCGCGGCGGGGCCAGTTGTATACATTTTTGATGCAGAAAACGTTCAGGCAACATGATTTTGTATCACGTCGCCTGAACACTTAGAATCTATCCCAGAATTATTTTTTGTGTTTGTGGTGGGGGGGGGGGGGGGGGGCCCCCCACACAAAAAAAAAAATTTTTTTT
>JAEYTI010000369.1 GCA_023434145.1 Chloroflexota bacterium
GGGTGGAACCACCCCCTGTGACACCAAAACTCCTTGAAATCCATAAAAGCGAGTTTTTTAGACGCGGGTAAACGAATAGGTTTAGCGAGCGACTGAATGCACAGTTCCTGCCATAGCAAGGGCCGGCTCGCGCTGGGCAGCAGCCTTTGCCTGTTCTACGCAATATGGGCAAACTTCTCGCGGCGGAAACATGCGCGACTTACACTGCGGACAAACCTCACCCACCAATGCATACCGCTGTTTCTTCAAACGCCAGTGTCGTGGTACTTCCATGATTCTCTCTCCTTCAACCCCTCTATAAATCTCCAAAATTGCAGGTAACGCTAACTACGTGCTGAATATACCGGCTGGCGTCTCTCAAAACCTATCAGAAGGCAGGCCGAGGCTGTCAAAAGGCATCAAGCACCTGTTTCCGGTTACAATCAGGGTAGCCATGCGCCCAAAAGCATCTTTACACATCTTCCTGCTTCTTCTCCTGTGGCTCTTTGCTGCGTGTGCCCCAGCCACAGCGCCAGTTCTCCCATCTGCAACCCTACCTCCACCGGCGCAAACGGCCACACAACTGCCCACCCGCACCAGCGAACCGGCCCAGCCGCCTACACCTGCCCCCACGCATACATCCACAGTCACCAGCACACCGGTGGTAGAGGTATGTTCGCCAATGCAGGGAATTCCGATGGCTGACCTGCCCGGGCAGATCACGAATCCCTACCACCCGCCAGCCCCCGGCTCGGATGATCCGCACCAGGGCGTGGATCTGGGGTATTTTCTCCCCGGCAGCCGGGTGGCAGTCTCAGGGCTTACGGTGCAGGCGGCACTGAGTGGTCGAGTTGCCGCGGTGCTTCAAAACCGCTTTCCCTATGGATATGCCGTGCTGGTAGAAACACCGCTGGAGGCACTGCCCGCAGGGTTGGCAGAGTCTGCGGTACCTACCCCCGCCCCTACCCTTGTTCTGCATACCCCGCTCACCTGCCCCGATGCTCCTCCGCTGACCATCACGGATACAGAAGAACGGTCGCTGTACGTCTTGTACGCGCACCTCAAAGAGCCGCCCATCGTGGGCATAGAGGATACGATCGCCTGCGGGCAGGCGATTGGCGTCATCGGTGACAGTGGCAACGCGCTCAACCCGCACCTGCATTTTGAGGCGCGGGTAGCTCCGGCGGGCCTGCGCCCAGGCAGCATGGCGCACTACGATGCCTCCGCCACCGCCGAGGAGATGAACCGCTACTGCCTTTGGCGCATCAGCGGCTTCTTTCAATTGGTTGACCCGATGCTGATACTGAAGTAGGTTTTATGGAGTATGGTTGTTTCGCAGTGCGCAACAACCATACTCCATAAAACCTACTCAGCTTTCTTTATGCAAAAGACCGCCCAGGGGAGGGCGGCCTTTTGGGAACGGGGTGGAGGAAGAAAAATCCCGTCCCTATCTATGGAGGAGAAGAATCGAGGAAGAAAGCTGGGGTGTCGTTTTTCGTATGTGATGGACCTTGTCCATCACATACGAAAAACGACAGATAATTCACTTGCGTCGGATCTTATTGCGTACCAGGTCGATGTTTACAGCCAATGCGAGACCAATCGGCAGCCCAAATACCATGTTCAACCAATCCTGGTTGCCTAACAGCGCGGTGAAATGATTGTGCAGCGGGAGCAAAGCAATCATGAGAATGCTTAACGCAGCGCTGAGGTGCGTATATTTCGCCATGTGTTGAGATCCTTCACAAATCAGGTAACGTTTGGATGAATAAGGGTATTATAGCATCTCGTTTTTCGTATGGAAGGCTTATTTCAACAATTTTGCCTTACAGTAGAGTAAATAAACGGTAAATTGGGCGGGCGTTAGGGGAAGAACCATCTTCTTATAGGGGCATTCCCAATCGCCGAAATGCCGCGCTTCTCCTACAATAGCTGTAGCTACCACGCACGGTTGCGTGACCAGCACAAGTAACCAAATCGACAGGTGTAGCGCCCGACGAAGAGTCGTTCACATGATCGGCGGTTTTATACGGCTGATCGAAAACCCGACGAAGGAGGAAATTTCATGTTCCCCATTGGAGATGATGAAGTCCGGGGTGCAGGCCCTGGGTATTTGAATTTCATATTCATTGCTATTAATATCGTGGTCTTTTTGTATCAGGCGACCATGAACCCGGCAACTGCTCAAGAGTTTGTTAACACCTGGGGCGTAATCCCAGTGCAGATTTTGCAGGGCAACGCGTTGATCACGCTGCTGACTTCAATGTTCATGCACGGCGGATGGCTGCACCTGATCGGTAACATGCTGTTCTTGTGGGTTTTCGGCGATAACGTAGAAGCGGTCATGGGTCGTTTCGGATACTTGGTCTTCTACTTGCTGGGAGGCCTGGCAGCAAGCGCGGCGCACATTTTGCTCAACCCCGACAGCATCGTTCCATCCGTCGGAGCCAGCGGAGCGATTTCGGCAGTCCTGGGGGCGTATATCGTCATGTTCCCCCGCTCGCAGGTGCGTATGCTGGTGCTAACATTTGGGCTGTTCATTACACGCGTCTCGGCGATTATTTTCCTGGGCATCTGGTTTATCACCCAATTGTTCAACGGTATTGCCAGCATTGGCGTGCAGACGGCGCAGACCGGGGGAGTGGCCTTTTGGGCGCACATTGGCGGATTTGTGTTTGGCCTGCTAGGCGGCTTCCTGATGAAAGGCCGCGCCACGCACTTGCAGTTTGGTTCAAGGCGTGCTTACTAGCCCTCAGGCAACTTTCTGTCTGAAAATCCGTATGTAAATGTAAGACTACGGATAAGAGTGGCCTCGCGGAATATTTCTTTCTGTGAGGCCGCTCGAACAGGCAGAAATGGACATACTTTCAAAATGGAACTACCTTAAGCATGATGCGTCCGTCCCTGACGCGCGGATGCACACTGCACCGTTAGCTGAAACAGTGACGGCGTTGACTCGCGCATACGAGCAGCTCTGGTGGAGCTGCGAACGCTCCGCGCCGGGCTTCATAATGACGTATTCCACACAGGAGCAAGCTGCCAACGAAAAAAAGCTTGAGAAGCTGGTTGACGGGTTGACGTATGAGTTGAAACGCCTGCCTGCGAACGGTGAAGCCCGCCAGGCCGTGCAGGATCGCCTGCGTGCCGGGGCAGTAGAATTTGCTCGCAGCGCGCTGAACCTGGAGCAGCGCCACCTCGATTTCCTCGAGCAAAGCGGCATGATCGAAGCGGTGCAGGCATTTGCTCGCCAGGCGCGCCAGTTTGACCCGATCATTTCGGGCGACGATATCTACCAGGCTGCCCGCAATGTAATGTCGGCCAACTTTATCCAAATCTTAATCGGGCAGCCTGCGGCGCTCACACCGTCGATCTTCGCCTACTCGATGCTCTATCCCTACACCGACAACTACCTCGACGACCCGGCAATCTCCGCCACCACTAAGCTGGCCTTCAACCACCGCTTCCAGCGCCGGCTAATGGGAGAAGCAACGCGCCCGGCAAACAAGCATGAGGAAGCAATCAGCCGCCTGATCGAGATGATTGAACAGGAATGGGACCGGCAGCGCTACCCGCAGGTGTACGAGAGCTTGCTGGCCATCCATGCCGGTCAGGCGCGCAGCCTCAAGCTAGTTTCACCCGGCGCAGCACCCTACGAACTGGACGTACTAGGCATCTCGTTTGAGAAGGGCGGCACCTCCGTGTTAGCGGATGGTTATCTCGTCGCCGGGTGGCTGGATCCCCGGCAGGCGTCGTTCCTCTACGGCTATGGCGCGTTCACCCAGTTGATGGATGATCTGGAAGACGTACTCTCCGATCGTAAGGAGGGGCGCATGAGCATCTTCTCGCAAGTCGCCGGGCACTGGCCGCTGGACCGGCTGACCGATCGCATGTTCCACTTTGGCCGCGCCATCCTCTCGGATCTGAGCGCGTTTGACGCGCCAGCCGCCGGCCCGCTCAAAGAATTAATCGAGCGCAGCATCGATCCGGTGCTGATTGATACTGCTGGACGGGTGGGGAACCTGTACAGCCGCGAGTATCTGCGGCAGATGGAGCGCCACATGCCCTTCCGCTTTGCGGTGATGAAAAAGCAGCGCGAAAAGCTAGACCGCCAGAAGGTGAACCTGAGCCGGCTGATGGAGGCGTTCTTTATGGAAGCAATGTAATGTCACTGCCGTCGCGCGGTTGACGCGCCGCGGCCGGGGCAT
>JAEYTI010000150.1 GCA_023434145.1 Chloroflexota bacterium
AACCCCAAAACCGTTGAAGGAGCGTAGGAAATATGTCCGTTCAGTATTACGAAGGCATTGGCCGCCGCAAGGAAGCGACTGCTCGCGTCCGCGTGATGACCGGCTCTGGGCGCTTTATCGTCAATGACAAGCCCGGTGAAGAGTACTTCACCCGCATGGGCGATGTCGATACCATTCTGTCGCCTGTGGTTGCTGCTGGGCAGGACCGCGGAACCCTCGATATCACCGTACTGGTGAAGGGTGGCGGCGTGACGGGTCAGACCGATGCTGTTCAGCTCGGCGTTGCCCGCGCGATGGTGAAGATGTCGGCTGAGAACGGCCCTGCCATGCGCAAGGGTGGGTTCCTCACCCGTGACCCGCGCGTGAAGGAACGCAAGAAGCCTGGTCTGAAGCGCGCCCGCAAGGCCCCGACCTACACCAAGCGTTAATTTCTTTCCAGGCGCTGCCCAACCGGCAGCCCCGGTTTGAACCAAAAATGGAGCGCCGAGACGTCGACCAAAGACGTCTCGGCGCTCCATTTTTTAAACCCCCTATCATGCTGCCATATATCGGCCAGATTATCCCTGCACGGATTGGCCCTCTAGCAGCGCCGCTACCCGGCGGATCTTTTCGCCTGCTTCTGCCGCGACCGCTTCCATCTCTGCATCTCCGGCGCGGTTCATCCACCGCGCCATCAGGTTAGGGTTCGCGATGCGTACCAACGTTTTGCCTGGCTCTACCTGTTCCACTGTTACATTGCAGGGCAGCAGCAGGCCCACCTCGGGCGCATGGCTAAGCGCGCGATGCGCCAGGGGCGGGTTGCAGGCGCCTAAAATCGCATAGGGGCGGAAGTCCGCTTCCAGCTTCTCTTTCATCGTTGCGCGCACATCGATCTTGGTCAGCACGCCGAACCCTTCCGTCTTCAGTGCCGCTGTCACTGTCTCGAGCGCCTGCTCATATGGCTCCGGCAGTATCACCTCGAACCCCAATTTCTCTTCCATAATCAACTTCCCTCCTCTGGTACAATACAGCCTGTTTGGGACGATTACCTCGTCCTACGGTTTGGTCTAGTATGTTGTCACTTTGGTTGCGATGGATGTGCGGGTGCGAAGCACCCGCACATCCATCGCAACCAAAGTGACAGTACTTGTACTTTCGATGTGCGAACGTTGGAAAAGTGACAGGAACAGGCATGGAAAAGATCCGTTATTCTGGAATTGTTCTTCTGGGGTTAGGCCCTGGTGATCCCGATTTGCTCACTCGCCAGGCGTGGCGCTGGCTGGAATCAATCCCCACGGTATGGGTTCGTACCCGCCAGCATCCCACGGTGCAGGGTTTTCCTGATGGTTTGCAGGTGCATTCATTCGATGAATTGTATGAGAGCAGCGGCAAGTTTGAGGAGGTATACGCAGCGATTGTGGAGCGCGTGTTGGAGATGGGTCGCCAGCCGGGCGGCGTGACCTACGCTGTGCCGGGGCACCCCTTTGTTGCCGAAGCCACCTGCCCGGAGATTGCCCGCCGTGCCGCGGAGCAGGGCATCGCCGTGCGCGTGATCGAAGGCGTCAGCTTCTTAGAACCGTCTTTCTCGGCCCTGGGCGCGGACCCCTTCCCGCACCTGGCCCTGGTGGACGCGCTGGAGCTAGCGGGTCAGCACATGCCCCAGTTCCCACCCAGCCAGCCGGCGCTGATCGCACAGATCTACTCACGCGCAGTGGCCTCTGATGTGAAGTTGACGCTTACCAACGTCTATCCCGATACGCACCCGGTGCGCCTGATCCACGCCGCTGGAACGCAGGAGCAGGTGGTCGAAGATATCCTGCTTTATGAGATCGACCGCAGCCCGCATACGGGGCTGCTCACCACGCTCTACCTGCCACCGCTTGGTCACGATACCTCACTGGAAGCCTTCCAAGAGGTGGTGGCGCACCTGCGCGCCCCAGAGGATGGCTGCCCGTGGGATAAAGAGCAGACTCAGCAAAGCATGGCTCCCAGCCTGGTGCAAGAGACCTACGAGGCAGTTTCCGCGCTGGAGGCCGGCGACGTGGACGGGTTCCGAGAGGAGCTTGGTGACCTGCTGCTGATCCTGGTAATGCTCTCGCAGATCGCTAGCGAAGATGGTGACTTTAACTTTGCCGAAGTGGTGCAGGGCATTCACAGCAAGATCGTCCGCCGCCACCCGCACGTCTTTGGCGAGGCCACTGTGGAAGGAACCGAGGGCGTGTTAAAGAGTTGGGAAGATCTAAAAGCCGCCGAGCGCAAGGCCAAAGGCAACGGTGAAGAGCAGCCCAAGGGTATGCTCGACAATCTGCCCAAGGCGCTGCCCGCGCTGATGCAGTCGCAGGAATTCCAGAGCCGCGCCGCGCACGTGGGCTTTGATTGGCCCGATATTGCCGGTGTGAAGGATAAGCTGCTGGAGGAATGGCGCGAAGTAGAAGTCGCTGAGACTGCCGAGGAGCGCGAGGATGAGCTGGGTGACCTGCTGTTCGCTATGGTCAATCTGATCCGCTGGCACAAGGCCGATGCGGAAACCGTGCTGCGCCGTGCTAACCAGCGCTTCAAGGAGCGTTTTGCTCACATCGAGCAGGGGGCCATGGCGCAGGGCCGCAATCTCACCGAGATGACGCTGGATGAAATGGAAGCGCTCTGGCAAGAAGCCAAGCGGCTATAAGCTACTCAGCAAAAGGTTGCGGGACGTGCACTGTGCACGTCCCGCAACCTTTTGCTTTTTTTATTTCTCTCGCAGCTTTGGCGAGTCGAACCACAGCCCTGCAACCTGCGGTGGATCAGTCTCACTGACGCTTAGTGTGACGGATACATCACTTTCTTTCTCAAAATCTGCTGCGTAGGTGATCACGTACACCTGGTCAATCCGTTGGACGCTTGTTACCTCGCGCGATTGATAGAGACCGATGCGATCGTCAAAAGTTTGTTTCATTTCGTTAAAATTCTGTTCTTTGAGCGCCTTGATCATGTTCTCGTTGAAGTCACGAGAGAACTTCGTATAGTCGCCCTCGTTCATTGCAACAAAAATATTCTCTGCTAGCGGTTCTGCCAGGGTTACCGCAGCGTCGCGTTCCTCGCCTTCCAGCGTGGTGATCTGCGGCATGGTCGAGCACCCGGCAATTAGCGCCAGGCTAGCCAAAACCATCAGCAGCGCAATCAGGATGTATTTCATCGCGTACCTCTCAGGCCAGCGGCTCAAACCGTGCGGTGAAGTGCCGCAGCAGCGGCGCCGCATAGGTGAGCTTGTAGCCGCGCAGGTTTTCGCGGCTTTCGGCCAGATGCGCCAGTACCTTTACGATGTAATCGATGTGCGTCTGGGTATACACGCGCCGGGGTAGCGCCAGCCGCACCAGTTCGAGCTGCGGGTAGACCATCTCGCCGGTGTCAGGGTGGGGGTAGGCGAACATCACCGAGCCAATTTCCACGCCGCGGATGCAGCCTTCTAGATACAGCGCGGCGGCGAGTGCCTGCCCGGGGAACTCGGCGTGTGGGATGTGCGGGAGCATGCGACCCGCGTCGAGGTAAATGGCATGCCCGCCTGCCGGCTCGATGATGGGGATGCCGGCTTCCAGCAGCTTATTGGCCAGGTAGGCAGTTTGACCGGTGCGGTATGCCAGATAGCTCTCATCCAGGCCTTCCCACAGGCCCACCGCCATCGCATCCAGATCGCGCCCAGCAAGGCCGCCATAGGTGGGGAAGCCTTCGCGCAGGATCAGCTCGTTGGAGATCTGCTGGAATAACCCCTGGTCGCGCACGGCCAGGAAGCCGCCGATATTCACCAGCGCGTCCTTCTTGGCACTCATCCACGCGCCATCCGCAAGCGCGAACATCTCGCGGGCAATTTCCAGCGGCGATTTGTCGGCATAGCCCGGCTCGCGCTGCTGGATGAAGTACGCATTCTCAGCATAGCGGCACGAGTCAATGAAGAAGGGGATGCCAAACTCGTGGTAGAGGGCCGAAACTGCGCGGATATTTTCCATCGAGACGGGCTGCCCGCCTCCCGCGTTGTTGGTAACGGTGATGGTGCCAAATGGGATCTTCTCTGGCCCGGTTTCTTCGATAAACGAACGCAGCCGGGCGAGATCCATATTGCCTTTGAAGGGGTGGCGGTTGGTCGGGTCATACGCCTCCTGGATCACCAGGTTGGCGGGGCGCCCGCCGCGCGCGCGGATGTTGCCATCGGTGGTGTCGAAGTGCATATTCGAGGGCACCGACATACCCGGTTTCACCAGCAGGGCGGTGAGAATGTTCTCTGCCGCGCGGCCCTGGTGGGTGGGGACAAAATATTCAAACCCAAAAATCTGCTGCATCGCATCTGCCAGGCGGAAATACGAGCGTGCTCCTGCGTAAGACTCATCGCCCCGCATCATCGCTGCCCACTGGTCCTGGCTCATCGCGCCGGTGCCCGAGTCGGTGAGCAGGTCAATGTAAACATCTTCGGCACGCAGCGCAAACAGGTTATACCCGGCAGCTTTCATCGCGGACAGCCGCTCCTCCGGTCCGATCCTGCGGATCGGCTCCACGGTTTTGATGCGGAACGGCTCGGTAGGATATTCGATCATGCAGTCCTCCAAAGGCAGATGGAAAATGATTTTGTGGGAGTTATTTTGCTAATCTAGTGTATCACCCTTTAATTTGTCTGACCATTGAAGAATGTAACATTGAGAGTGGGGAAAAGTAGATAGGTAGTGCAAGCGGGTGTTCACATTTGCCTGCATAACCTATCTACCTTTGATACCCGGCTTTAAAGAGAAATCAAAAAACTTAAAGAAAAAATGGTCCTACTGTTAAAATTATTCAATACAAAATTAAGGATCTAAAAATTGATATTGACATTTTTCAAAATCGTGCTATTATAGGCATTAGTGGCGCACCTTTAGGATCCGAATCGTTTATAGACAGATCGAGGTAGTTGGCCAACAGCGCAGACGATACATAACGATCCGAACGTAGGATCAATAAATCAATGCTCAATATGGATTTCAAGGTGTTTTTGGCATGTTGGGGTGGTGGAACCACCCCAACATGCCAAAAACACCTTGAAATCCGATAAGAGCCTAAATCAATTATCCCAAAGAATCGAGGACTGCAATGGAAGGGAATGCCATTCCTGTCAGTGAAAATAAAACCGTGATCGTCAAATGTTCAGGCGATCTTTTTTTGCGTGGGGAGGAGCAGGCGGAGGTGCGCTTCCAGAGCAGTGAAGACCGCATCCGCGTGCAGCAATCCAACGAGAATGTGTACGTTGAGACGCACGCCTCTATGGATATTTCTGTACCGCGCCGCGCAACCCTCATTATTGAACGGGTAGGCGGGTCGGCGTTTTTGCAGGACCTGGATGGTTCGCTGACTGTGCTGAAGGTGGGCGGGGATCTAGCGCTCCAGCGATTGGGTAGTGTTCGCATTGAAAAGGCCGGTGGAAGCTGCCTGATCGAAGATGTTCGCGATGCGTTGAGCATAGGCAAAATTGGCGGCGACCTGACCGTGCGACAGGCAGCCGGAGCATTCTCTGCCGGAACGATTGGCGGAAGCGCCAGCTTGCAGCTTGCAGGGATCGGGCATGCGGAAGCTCGCGTGGGTGGCGATACACAAATCTACCTGACCCAGAACGTTGGCGACAAAATTTCGTTGAAATCGGGTGGCGACATTGACTTGTATCTGCCCGAAAACGCCAATGCCGCCTTTAACTTGCAGGCCAATGGAGAACGGATTGTTATTCGCCTGCGCCGCCAGGGCGAGCAAGTGATCGAACAAGATTTTGAGATGCGCCGCTATGAGATTTTGCTAGGCGGCGGCGATGGCAAAGTAGAGGTTGTGGCTGGCGGCGATATCCGCCTTTCAGATGAAGAAAAGCAGCCCGATCCGATTTCGGATGAGCTGGGCAGACGTGAGATGGCATGGAAAGAGGCGCGCGAACGCCACGGGCACCCCTCGTGGTCGGGCGGGTTTGGCTTTGACCGTTCTTCTGCCTGGGCGGATATGATCAGCCGCCGCGCGCAGGAAGCCGCTCGCCGCGCCGAGCAGCGCGCCCAAGGAGCCGTCCGCCGCACCGAAGAGCAGATCCGGCAGGCCGCGGAACGCGAGCTTCGCCGCGCTGAATGGCAGTGGCGCTCAGGCGGCGGGCCAATGCCGCCTACACCACCGCCTCCGCCGTCTCCCGCGCATCCAGTGACGGAAAAAGAGCGCCTGATGATCTTGCAAATGCTCCAGGACGGCAAGATTACGGTTGAGCAGGCGGAAATGCTGCTCGCCGCAATGGAAGGCCGCGGATAGCAGCCCCTAATTTGGAACAGGCTGCCACCTACCCAGGCAGTTTGGATAAAGCTTTTACGCAGAAATATCCCCCGGTAACCACAGCCGGGGGATACCTCTATTAAACCAAGCAGATATTGTGAAATATTGCACAATTATTACGAATTGTTATCAAAATGGGACAATTTTCCTGATATTCCTGTGATAGTTTTCGTTTGAGAATAAAAGCACGTCTTGTATAATTATCTAGATATGAAGTCCCATAAGCTGCGCCTCTGGCTGGCAGTAATCATCTTTCTTGTTGCAGTCGGCATCCTCATTTATGCCACATACCCTGCGCCGCGATGGCAGCAGGTTCTTCCGTTGCCACCGGTTATTCTGCCAGAGCCATCCGGCTGGCTGACGGATTGGAGAGGGATTTAACCGCATGAACACCAGGGCCAACCGGCTGCTCTGGTTTGTGATCATCGTGCTGTTGTTTGCCGCCGCTGCCGGCTGCAGCCCAAGGATCGAACGCGTGCCGCCGAGCGGGCAGTCGATCAACCCGCTTCCTACACTAACCCCGAATGCAACACCCCAACCCCAACTGCTCGAACGACGCCTGCTGGTGCTGGAGTGGCCGCAAACCATGCGCGAGAAAGACAGCGACCTGATCGTGCTGTCGATCACCATGGATGAATCGGGCAGGGTTACGCCAACCGTTGCAATACCCGAGCCAAACGATGAAGATCTACCCGTAGAAATCCCTGATCTTTACGAAACGCATAACATTGTTGCCATAGCCCGGCTCGATATGGCCGGCTTGGATGCTGATCGCAGTGAAATGCGCGAGCCGCTGCGACCGGGCCGCACTGTTACCTTCCGCTGGAGCGTGCGAGCTGCGGAGGCCGGGCGCTACCGGGGCGTTGTATGGCTGCACATTGAAATGGTGCCAAAGGCTGGCGGAGAGGTAGAAGAAATCCTGCTGCTGGCCCGGCCGATTGAAATCAATGCGGTTACTGTGCTCGGTATGCCGGGCGATCTTGCGCGCATCCTTGGAATGCTTGGGGTGTTTATCAGTACGGTTATCGGATACCCCTTCATTCAAAAATGGATCGAAAATTGGCAGAAGCGCAGGCAGAATGCCTCGCGCCAACCGCCGGCAGCGCCTCAACCGCCTCATCAGGGCCGCTCTGAGGAAACGGAATCCACGGCTGACCCAACCAGTACGAGACCTGGGAGCGTATGATGGGAAAGCGTACAAGCAAATTTGCGCATGCTATCGGATCGATCGTGATAAAATTAACAAAGCACGTTCTGCCGGTATGCATCGCAACCCGAAATTATCGTCGCCTTACGGACTTTATCCTATGAGAGCGCTTTACAGGCTCGCGGAGATGGGTCCGCAGTATAACGTAAGGAGTATGAAATGCTCGACCATTGGTTATTCATTGGCCTGATGTTTGTGGTTGCCCTGTTTTTGCCAGCCGTGGCGATTTTCCTCGCCAGTGTTTTGGCTCCCAAGAAACCCAGCCCGTTGAAAAATTCCATTTATGAATGCGGTATCGAGACCGTCGGTGAAACGCGCATTCAGTTCCGGGCGCAGTACTACATCTTCGCGCTGGTGTTCCTGGTATTCGACGTTGAAGCTGTGTTCCTGTTCCCCTGGGCGCTGGCATACAACCGTCTGGGCCTCTACATGGTGATCGAAGGGCTTATTTTTGCCGCGATCCTGTTCGGTGGCCTGGTCTACGCTTGGAAGAAAGGCGCGCTGGAGTGGAATTAAACCAACACCTGGTTTGGGAGAGAAACAATGGATAGTTTTTGGAGCGATCCGCTACGGTTTATTGCCGAATGGCTGACCAATCTTCTGACAGGCTGGGGGGTTCCGTTGGGTGTGGCGGAATTTTTGCTTGTCTTCCTTGGCGCTGTCATTTTGCCGCTGATGGCAATGCTGTTTGTCATCTTCCTGATCTGGTACGAGCGCAAGCTCTATGGCCGAATCCAGGACCGCTTTGGTCCGAACCGGCTGGGCCCATTCGGGATTTTTCAGACCTTCGCCGATATGGGCAAGATTTTCACCAAAGAGATCATCACCCCCACCGGCGTAGATAAGATCCCCTATAATCTTGCGCCTGTTCTGGCGGTTGCATCGGTGTTGCTTGCCTGGACGGTGATCCCGCTGGCCCCGCGCATTGTTGGCGCAGACCTGAGCGTGGGCCTGCTGCTGTTCCTGGCCGCGGGTGGGTTCGGCGAGCTTGCGATTATGCTGGCAGGGTGGGGCTCGAATAACAAGTATGCGCTGCTGGGAGGCTTCCGCGCGGTGGCATTGCTGGTTTCCTACGAAGTGCCGATGATCCTTTCGCTGCTGGTGCCAGCAATGCTGGCCGGTTCGATGAACCTGACCGCGATCGTGATGGCGCAGGATATCCCCTTCATATTCATGGCACCAATCCCCGCGCTGATCACCTTCATCTGCCTGGTGGCGGAAGCCGGGCGCGCGCCATTCGACGTGACGGAAGCTGAGTCGGAGATTGTGGCCGGCTTTAACGTGGAATATTCTGGTCTGAAGTTTGGCATGTTCTACGTTGGCGAATTCCTGCACGCTTTCACTGCTTCAATGTTCTTCGCCACCGTATTCCTGGGCGGGTTTCGCGGGCCGTTCGCGGAGCAGTTCCCGCTGTTGGGCTTTGTATACCTGCTTATCAAAACGTTCTTTATCTACTTCTTCACCATCCTGTTCCGCGGCTCGCTGCCACGCTTCCGCATGGATCAGATGCTGAACCTGAATTGGAAGGTGCTTACCCCGCTGGCGCTGTCAATGGTCTTCCTGACCGCTTTTGTCGATAAGGGCATCGCTCAGGCTGGCGGCGCACTGTGGCTGCGGGCTGTGGCGCTGCTGCTGGTGAACCTGGGCACATTCTGGGTCACCTCGAAGCTAATGGAAATGAACATTAAACCGGCGCGCAGAGTGGTCAGCGAACCGCGCCCCCTGGCAACCTCTGGTGTAAGCCAGCCGGCGGCCGGGCAGGAATAACGAGCGTAGGAGCAGAAGAATGACGCCACTGCAAATTGTCTTCCTACTTGTAGCGCTTGCCACCCTGATCAGTGCGGTCATGGTTGTCACCGTTCGGCGGCTGATGCACGCCGCGCTGTGGCTGATCATGACCTTTTTTGGGGTAGCCGTTTTGTTTGCCACATTGGAGACCGACTTCTTCGCTGTGGTACAGGTGGTCATCTACATCGGCGCGATTGCCATGTTGATCATTTTCGCCGTGATGCTCACCCGCCGTGAAGAACGCGACGTGGAGCAGCCCATTAGTCCCAACTCGCTCGTTTCGGCGCTGGTGGCGGTGGCTACGGCAGCTGTGATGATTGCCGCACTGTGGGGCTGGCTGCCCTTCTGGAGCCAGCGCGGCACGGGTGGCGAAGATATCGTCGCGCTCGGCATGGCGCTGGTGGATGCGAACGGCTTTGCCATTCCGTTTGAGGTTGCATCCGTACTGCTGATCGGTGCGCTCATCGGCGCGATTTATGTCGCCAGTGAGCAGGCCGGCAGGCCGGGAAAAGGAGGGGAAAAATAATGATCCCACTGTCCTGGTATTTGATCTTCGCGGCGCTTTTGTTCGCCGTGGGCCTGTACGGCGTGCTGGCACGCAAGAATGCCGTGGCGATCTTGATGGGCATTGAGCTGATGCTCAACGCCGTCAATGTGAACCTGCTGGCCTTCTGGCGCTACTTCTATGCCGACAGCGTAAACGGGCAGGTGTTTGTCGCCATTGTGCTGGCGGCTGCCGCGGCAGAAGCCGTGGTTGGCCTGGCGCTGATTATCTCTGCTTACCGGCGTCGCAAGACCGTGGTAGCGGAAGAGATGGACCTGCTGAGAGGCTAAGAGACACTATGGAACTCCTCATTTGGTTAACGCCCCTCCCACCGCTGCTGGCATTTTTCGCCATTGTTTTGTTTGCCAACCGCCGCAATGCCCTCAGCCACACCATTGCCGTGGCAGGCGCGGGTCTTTCGTGGCTGGCGAGCATGATTATCTTCTTCGCCGCGATCACCCGCGAGGGTCTGGCGGAAGAACCGTTCCATTCGCTGGTCAACTGGCTGCCGATTGGTGACGGTTACTTCCAGATCGGCGTGCAGATCGACCCGCTCTCGGCGGTGACACTGTTCTTCGTGGCCTGGACGGTGCTGATGATCTTCATCTACAGCATTGGTTATCATAACTTTGGCCAGCCGAAAGGCGATCACGATCACCCAGGTTTGCCCCCGCATGGCGCAACCATCCGTCAGAAGAAGCACTTCCACGTGGTTCCTTCGATTGAACCGATGTATGCTCGCTTCTTCGCTCTCATCAGCCTGTTTGCCTTCGCTATGCTCGCTCTGGTAATCAGCGATAACTTCTTGACGCTGTATATCGGCTGGGAGATTATGGGCTTCTGCTCGTACGCGCTGATCGGCTTCTGGTATGCCAAACCCTCGGCGCGCGAAGCCGGCGTAAAAGCATTTATGACCACCCGCATTGGCGACATGTTCTTGCTGCTGGGGCTGGTGGCGCTCTACACTGTCGTCGGCAGTCTCCAGTACGGCGCCATTGCGGGCGCAGAAGAAGCGCTGATGGCGGCTTCGCCCATCGCGGGGCTGCCCTGGGCATGGCTCATCGGCCTCCTGTTCTTCATCGGTGTAATTGGCAAATCCGCGCAGTTCCCGCTGCACGTGTGGCTACCAGACGCGATGGAAGGTCCAACCCCGGTTTCCGCGATGATTCATGCGGCGGCAATGGTTTCCGCTGGTGTGTACCTGGCGCTCCGCGCCTTCCCGCTGGTAACGATGGGCTGGGAGCAAGGTGAGCCGATCACCACTGCGATGGCGGCGATGGCTGTTATCGGAACCTTCACCGCGCTGTTTGCCGCGACGATTGCCGTGGCGCAAAACGACGTCAAGCGCGTGCTGGCGTACTCCACCATTTCGCAGCTCGGCTACATGATCGCCGCGCTGGGTGTTGGTGCGTACGTGGCTGCGGCGTTCCACCTGTTGACTCATGCTTTCTTCAAGGCGCTGCTCTTCCTCGGCTCCGGTTCGGTGATCCACGGCATGGAACACGGCGTGTTCCACACTGGCGAGCACGTGGACCCGCAGGACATGCGTAACATGGGCGGCCTGAAAGATCGGATGCCGCGCACCTTCTGGACCTTTGTGATCGGCGGTATGGCCCTCTCTGGGCTGCCGCTGGTGACCGCCGGGTTCTGGTCGAAGGACGAAATCCTCTCCGGTGCGTTCAACAACCACCAGTATGTGGTCTTCGGCGTGCTGGCGCTCTCAGCGCTGCTCACGGCCTTCTACACTACCCGCCAGATTGTGATGACCTTCCTGGGCCAGCCGCGCACGCAGGCGGCGGAACACGCCTCAGAAACGCCCAATACGATGACCATTCCGCTAATCATCCTCTCGGTGTTCGCGGTGGCGGCCGGTTGGTTTGGCATCCCCCATGCCTTCCCCGGCATTGGCGGGCTGATCCCCAACTTCTTTGAGGAGTTTGTGGGCAGCATGGTTCACCACGGGGAAGAGGTCGCGGAAGTATCGCACAGCATCGTCCCGCTGCTAACCTCATTGGCGGTTTCGCTGGGCGGCATTGCCCTGGGCTATTACACCTATCGCGGCTTCTCCAGCGCAACCCAGCAGGACCCGACCGAACGCGTAACCGGCGCCTGGTACTGGAATGTGCTGCAGAACCGCTATCACATTGACGCGTTCTATCACAACGCTTTCGTGCGCCCCGCGCGCTGGATTTCCGAAGTGTTCACCGTTGGCTTCGATCGGCGCGTCATTGACGGTATGATCGAAGGCGTAGCGAAGTGGACAACGCGGCTTGGCGCAGCCATTCGCCGCTGGATAGATCTGCGGGTGGTTAATTGGCTGAGCGACCAGTCGGGCAGGGGCATGCGGGGCATGGGCCTCGAACTGCGTGAAGTGCAGTCGGGTCGCGTACAGCAGTACATGCTAATGGCGCTCATCTTGCTGATTGTGGTGGGCGTCGTCTTCTACTTCTTCATGGCTCTAGCGTAACCGGCGAGGGGAAGGAAAAATGAACTTTATTACGCAAAATCTCGCTACGGTGATCCTCTTTGTGCCAACGGTTGCGGCGCTGATCTTGCTCTTTATCCCGAGCAATGAGAAAGGCATCCTCCGTTGGACGGCTTTGATCGCCAGCCTGATCCCCCTGGCGCTGACCATTTACGCCTGGGCGAATTTCAACGGTATCGCGGCAATGGATGCCAGCCTGCTGAACCCCAACGCGCTCTACACCGACGCGGTCAACTACCGCTGGGTAGACCAGGCGGTGTGGTATCAGGCGATCAACGCCAGCTACCACGTGGGCATGGATGGCATCTCGCTGGTGATGGTGCTCCTCACCACGCTGCTCACCCCGCTGGTGATCCTGGCTTCATTCAAGGTTGAGGAGCGCGTCAAAGCCTACATGATCCTGTTCCTCCTGCTGGAGACGGGTATGCTGGGCGTGTTCCTGTCGCTGGACCTGCTGTTGTTCTTCGTCTTCTGGGAGATCGGCCTGGTACCGATGTACTTCATCATCAGCCAGTGGGGCGGTGAAAACCGCAACTATGCGGCGCTTAAGTTCATCCTCTACACCATGGCAGGCTCGCTGGGCCTGCTGCTGGCGATTCAGTTGATGGGCGTGTTGGCCGGGACGTTTGATCTGCCGCTGCTGATTGAAAAGTGGCGCGGCATCGACGCGATCACCCCCAGCCTGATGGGCTTGAGCACCGGCACGGTGAAATCGATTGCCTTCTGGGCTTTCGTGATCGCCTTCGCCATCAAAGTGCCGGTCTGGCCGTTCCATACCTGGCTGCCAGACGCCCACACCGAAGCGCCCACCGCGGGCTCGATGATCCTGGCCGGTGTGCTGCTCAAGCTGGGCGGTTACGGCTTCCTGAGGCTGGTGCTTCCGCTGTTCCCTGAGCAGTCCGCGTATTTCGCGCCCTGGCTGGCGGCGCTGGCGACCCTGGCGATTATCTTTGGCGCGTTCGGCGCGTTCGGTCAGAATGACTTCAAGCGGCTGGTGGCCTACTCATCCATCAACCACATGGGCTTCGTCATTCTCGGCATCGCCGCGGCAGCAGCCTCGGCGGGCACGCAGAACGCTGTAATTGCCATCAACGGCGCGGTGCTGCAAATGTTCAACCACGGCCTATACGCGGCGGGCATGTTCTTCCTGGTCGGTGTCATTTACGAACAGGCGCACACCCGCAAGCTGAGCGACTTTGGCGGGTTGTGGGCGGCGCTGCCCATCTATGGCACGGTGCTGGTCTTCACCTCCATGGCGTCACTCGGGCTGCCCGGCCTGAACGGGTTTGTCTCTGAGTTCCTGGTGGTGCGGGGTGCCTGGCCCGTGATGATGCTGGCAACCGCGCTGAGCACCATTGGCTTGCTGTTCACCGGCGCATATACGCTCAAGGCGCTGCGTGACGTGCTGCACGGCCCCATGAACGAACGCTGGGGCCACGGGCACTTGAAAGAGATCAACACGCGCGAGCTGCTGGTAATGGCTCCGCTCATGCTGCTGATCCTGGTGATCGGTATCTGGCCGACGTGGATCCTCGCGGTGATCAACCGCGCGGCAGTCACACTGTTCTTCTAACGAGGTGAAGGATGCAGTTCCCACTGTTAAGTATTATCATCTTTCTCCCGCTGGTCGCCGGAATCGCAATTTTGCTGATGCCGGCCCATCGCCGCGATATGATCCGCTGGACGGCCCTGATCGCTTCTGTGCTAACGCTGATGCTGACGCTGGCGATGTACGCGAACTACGCCATCGAGGCCGGGGATTTCCAATTTGTTGAAGGCCCATACCCATGGCTGCCACAGCTTGGCATCTCGTATTACCTGGGCGTAGATGGCATCTCGACCCCGATGATGCTGCTCGGCGCATTAGTGGTGGCTTTCGGCGTGATGGTATCGTGGAACGTGGAGGAGCGCCCGCGCGAGTTCTTTGCCTTCATCATGTTCCTGGGTACAAGCGTTCTGGGCGTGTTCGCCTCGCTCGACCTGTTCTTGCTGTTCTTCTTCTTTGAACTGGCCGTCTTCCCCAAGTATCTGATGATTGCCAACTGGGGCTCGCCTGAGACTCGCAACTATGGTGCGATGAAGCTGACTCTGTACCTGTTCCTCGGCTCGGTGATTGCTCTGGTCGGCGTGCTGGCCATGTACTTCTCGACCGGCCTGGGAACGTTCAACATGCTGGCGATCGAGCAGGCCGGCGTGCCCCTGGACGTACAGCGCTGGGCTTTCCCGGTGGCCTTTCTTGGCTTTGCCATCCTGGGGGGCATCTTCCCCTTCCACTCCTGGGCGCCGGACGGTCACGTGGCCGCCCCGACCGCCGTCTCGATGCTGCTTGCCGGTGTTGAGATGAAGGTAGGCGCATTTGCCGCGCTGCGTGTAGCAATTGCATTGATGCCCGAAGGCGCGAAAGAATGGGCCTGGCTAATCCTGGCGCTGGCGACGGTCAATGTGGTCTACGGCGCGCTGATCGCCCTGGTGCAAACCGATTTCAAGTACGTCATCGGTTTCTCCTCTGTTTCGCACATGGGCCTGGTGCTGATCGGCTTTGCCACCCTCAACCGCGAAGGTCTGATCGGCGCGGGCATGCAGATGTTCTCGCACGGCGTGATGACGGCGCTCTTCTTTGCTGTCGTCGGCATGGTCTACGACCGCACGCACACCCGTGAGCTTGCGAACCTGGGCGGCTTGTTCCGTAAGATGCCTTATGCGGCGGTGGGCTTCATCGTCGCCGGTCTGGTGTCGATGGGCATGCCCGGCTTCTCAGGGTTCGCCGCCGAGTTCCCTATCTTCATGGGCGCTTGGCAGGTGGCTCCGTGGGTGGCAATCGTCGCCATTCTCGGTGTGATCGTCACCGCGGGCTATATCCTGCTGGTTATTCGCCGTGTGTTCTTTGGCGACCTGCCCGCGAAGTATGAGAAAGAGGTGGGCAACATCTCCCTGCTTGATAAGATCGTGGTGGTGTCGCTCTCGGTGATTATGATCGCAATTGGCATGTTCCCGCACGCGCTGATGGCTGGGATGGTAGAGTCGGGCGTGAACCGGATTTTGGCCCTGGTGGGAGGTGCATAAGTGAACCCTGTACCATTTCAACCCTCAACGCTGCTCGCGATCTTGCCGGAAATTGGCCTGGTTGTGCTGGGCGCGATAGTGCTAACGTTGGATCTGATCTGGCGTGGCGCGCAGAAGCGCAACCTGGGCTGGGTGACGGCGGGCGGCCTGCTGGTGCTCGGTGCGCTGGCGATTGCCTTTGCCCGCCCCACCAATGAGGCCCAACTGATCTTTGGCGGTATGCTGCGCCTGGATGGCACGGCTTACGTTTTTCGGCTGGTGTTCTTGTTTGGCGCGGCGATGACCGCCCTGTTCATGATGGACCAGGAGCCGGAGGGCCGCCACGGCGAGTTCTACGCGCTGATGCTGGTCGCCACGCTGGGCATGAACCTGATGGCCTCCTCCGCCGATATCATCATGCTCTATCTGGCGATTGAGACCACCTCGCTGCCGCTGTACATCATGGCTGGCTTCTCCACTCGTGATCCCAAGTCGACCGAGGCAGGTATCAAATACTTCCTGTTCGGGGCGATGACCGCCGCGGTGATGCTCTACGGTTTCAGCCTGCTTTATGGCTTTACCGGGCAGACCAACCTGTATGCGATGAACTTCTCGGAAGTTCCGTTGGGCGCGCTGATCGTCTCGATTGCACTGATCCTGGTGGGCTTTGGTTTCAAAGTCTCGGCGGTGCCGCTGCACTTCTGGGCGCCGGACGTGTACGAAGGCGCGCCGACCCCGGTGGCCGGCTTCCTCTCCACCGCATCTAAGGCAGCAGGCTTTGCCGTGCTGATGCGCGTGATGATGTCGGCTTTCCCCGAGTATGCTCCCAACTGGACGCTGCTAATTGCGGTGCTGGCTGCGGCGAGCATGATCGTCGGCAATGTGCTGGCGATGGTGCAGAAGAACATCAAGCGCCTGCTGGCGTATTCATCCATCGCCCAGGCCGGGTACATGCTCGCGGGTGTTGCGGCAGCCAACGAACTGGGCTATGCCGGGGCAACTTTCTACCTGATCTCGTACCTGGTGACCAACCTGGCTGCGTTTGGGATTGTGGCCCTGGTGGGGCGCACGGTCTGCTCGGATGCGATCGAGGACTATGCCGGGCTGTTCAAGCGCAATTCGGGCCTGGGATGGGCGCTGCTGATTGCCCTGCTGTCGCTGGGCGGCATCCCGCCGCTGAGCGGGTTCGTGGGCAAGCTGCTGGTAATCGCTGCGGCGGTGCAGGTAGAGCTCTACTGGCTGGCCTTTGTGGCGGTAATCACCTCGGTGGTGGGCCTGTACTACTACCTGATGATGCTGAAGAATGCTTTTGTTGGCAACTCGCCGGATGGCAACCGCCCGCTGCACGTCCCCGCCGCGTGGCGCGTGGCTCTACTGGTGTGCGTGGCGGGTATCGTCCTGCTAGGCACAGTCTTTGGGCCGTGGTACACTCTGGCGCAGCTAGGCGGAACCGGACTGTTCTAAGAGAGATTTAATTGATAAGCGTGGAGGGCCAGAATGTTGGCCCTCCACGGTTTGTTTTAAAATCAAACACGCAGGGGAACTGCCAGTGGTTCCAACGAAGATGACTGATACCTGCGCGCGAAGATCCTCCCCCCCTATCCCAGCTCCACCGCGATAGGGGGGGAGGATCTTCGCGCGCAGGTATCCGGCGAATAAGATAGCCAGATGCGCCCATACAAGTTGAATTCTGTCGTTCTCCTCAGAAGCACAGGTGGGGATGCCTCTTTCCTCTACAATCCCCTTTGCCGAAACAGCAAAACAAGTGTAAAATCGTACAATGTGCCTCGGGTGAGGCCAGAAGGGTGATCGAAAATTAACCCGGTGAGATTGTGCATTCCTTCATCATTTGTTGACGTCTTAACTCCTATTATGTTATAATTTTCCCAATGAGTCAGAGACCGGAATCGCCTCAAGACCGCAAACAATACTGGCTCAACTTGACTCTGGCTGGCGCTGCAGGGCAGGTGGGGTGTGTAACATTAGTGATTATCCTTGCAGCCGTTTTTGGGGGTCTTTGGCTGGATGCTCGATTCCAAACTCGGCCGGCTTTTACAATAGGACTGCTGATCGCAAGTATACCGGTATCGCTGATCGCGATGCTTGCTATTGTTCGCTACGTAACGTCCAAAATCAAAGCGGGTCCTCCTAAGCAGGAGGGAGAACACGAGGAGGTTGACATTGGAAAGCACACGTAAGTGGCGTTATGGCACCAACCGTTGGATTATCTTAGCGTTTGCAGTATTAGCGTACATTGTCGTGGAATTCTTCTTTGTCCCGGTGCAGCCTCATATTCTGGTTGCGCCCGAGCGCGTGATGCACGATCCCCTGTTTACGCTGCCGTTTATTGGTCCGTTTTATCTGACTAACACGCTCACCACGCTGGTGGTTGCGTTTGTAGTCATTCTCCTGCTGGCCTGGTCGGTGCGCCGCTCGCTGAACAAGGGTGATCTGGGGGTGCCTTCGGGCATCGCCGGCGCGATGGAGATGCTGGTGGAAGCGGTTTACAATATGACCGAATCGACTGCCGGGCGGCACGCGAAGACGATCTTCCCCTGGTTTGCCTCGATCATGATCATCGTGCTGATCTCCAACTGGATGGGCCTGATCCCCGGTATGGAGGCAATCGGCCCGCTGGAGCCTTATGATCACGGCAACGCCGCGATTCAACTGGCCGGTCCCCAGGTGCAGGCAATTACCCACCAGCCGGGTGATTACGCCGTGGTACCGTTCTTCCGCGGCATGTCCACCGACCTGAACTTCACCGCTGCGCTGGCGTTGATCGCCGTGATTGCGGTGCAGGTGGTAGGCGTCCAGGCACAGGGTTGGAGATATATCTTCCGCTTCTTCAACGTGCTTAACCTGTTCAAAAAGCCCTTCTTCGGCGCGATGGACTTCATCGTCAGCCTGCTCGAGCTGATCTCGGAGTTCTCCAAGATCCTCTCGTTTGCCTTCCGTCTATTCGGTAATATGTTCGCCGGTATGGTGCTGCTGTTCCTGATCAGCACCATGGCTCCGGTGTTTGTGCCCGCGCTGGTAATGACCTTTGAGTTCTTCATCGGGCTTATTCAGGCCTTCGTGTTTGGCATGCTGACCATGGTCTTCATGTCGCAGGCCACGCAGGGACACGGCGGCGAAGATCACCACGAGGAATCAGAACACGCTGCCGAGCCGGCAGCCGTCCCGGCTGATTAGCAAAGCGATTTTCCGGTCCAGTAGGCAATGCAAGCGACCGGTGCACGTAGAAAACAACCCTTGGCGGAGTTCCGCCGGAAAACAAAAGACTTTGGAGGAGGCTATCTAGCATGACTGGGGATATTATTGAAGCCGCAAAGTTCATTGGGGCTGGCCTGTCGATGATCGGCGCTTTGGGCGCGGGGATTGGCATTGGCCTGAGCGTTCAAGGTGCGCTAGAAGGCATGGCGCGTAACCCGGATACCTACGGTACCCTGCTCACCAACATGATCCTGGGCATCGCGTTCTCCGAGGCCATCGCGATCTACTGCCTGGTGATCGCGTTCCTGATGCTGTTCGTCCTCTAGACGAGCCAGTTCCGCTGAAAGGGAGGAGCCTTGGAAGCACTAGGTATTAATCTTGGCTATTTACTCGTCTTTACCCTTGCCTTTGGCATTCTGTTTGTGGTGCTGCGTGCTTGGGTTTTCAAGCCGCTGCTGGCCCAATTGGAACGCCGCCGCCTGACCATCGCAAAAGGCCTGGAAGATGCCCGTGTGGCTGCGGATGCCCGCGCCAATGCGGAGCAGGAGGCCAGCCGCATCATCACGGAAGCGCAAACCCGCGCTTCGGAGATCGTGCGCGATGCCACTGAACGCGCAGGGAAAGTTGAGCAGGAAGTTCGCACCGCGGCTGAAGCGGATATGGCCCGCCGCCGTGAAACCGCGATGACCGAGCTGGAAGGCGAACGCAACCGCATGCTCAGCGAGCTGCGCGGTCAGATCGTCTCGCTGGCGATGGCCGCGGCGCAGAAGCTGCTGGTCGATAACCTGGACGAGCGCCGCCAGCACGCTCTGGTAAATGAATTCTTCTCCGGCGTGCGCAATGGCACCGTAACCGTCCTCGATCAGGGCGGGCTGGAAGATACCGGCGCACAGTCTGCCGAAGTGACCAGCGCTCTGCCGCTGACCCCGGAAGAACAGACCACCGTCCGCAGTGAGATCCTCTCCAAACTCGGTGGGGCGGCGACGGTCAGCTTCCGCGTAGATCCGAGCATTTTAGGCGGGCTGGTTGTGCGTGTCGGCGATCAAGTAGTGGATGGTTCGCTCTCCGGTCGTCTGGAAGATATGCGCCAGAATTTGCGGTAAAATACCTGTACCGAAGAAAGGGTTTTGATGGGGGTTCCCATTAAAACCCTTTTTGTTTTGTAATCCTCCAAGCAGCCATCCCATCATCGTTGCACAAATTGAGGTTTCCAGTGACAGGTTTTCTGAAAAAGACGCTTCCCCAGTTGTTAGAGGATTTGCCAGTACCCATCCTATCGCAAAGCGAGCTGCCGGGCGTTAAGGTAACCCATATTACCTCCGACTCTCGAGAAGTGAAACCGGGGGCAATTTTTGTGGCCGTGCCGGGCACCAGTCTCGATGGTCACCGCTTCATTCCGCAAGCCATCAGCCAGGGGGCAGTTGCAGTGGTAGGATCACAGCCGCTGGAAGATGTGCCCGTGCCGTATATTCAGGTAGAAGATCCGCGGAAAGCGCTGGCATACCTGGCGGCTTCGTTTTACGGCTACCCGGGCCGCTCCATGACCATGATAGGCGTAACCGGCACAGATGGCAAAACGACCACCTCCAACATGATCTTCCAGATCTTGCTGGCAGCGGGGATGCGGGCTGGCATCGTTTCGACCATCAATGCCGTGATTGGCTCGGATGTGGTAGACACGGGTTTTCACGTCACCACCCCGCAAGCCACGGATGTGCAGCGCTACCTGGCACGCATGAATACCGCCGGGCTGACGCACGTGGTACTGGAAACGACCTCGCACGGGCTCGCTCAGCACCGGGTGACCGGAAGCTTCTTTGATATTGGTGTGGTAACCAACATTACCCACGAACACCTGGATTACCATGAAACGTATGAAGCGTATCGCGCGGCGAAGGCCAGCCTGCTCACCGGGCTCGGAGAAGCCCCGGAGAAAGATCGCCGCGTGGAGCCGCTAGCGGTGCTGAATCGCGATGATGGCTCGTATGACTACCTCAACGAAGTGGTGAAGGCCCGCAAGATCGCCTATTCCATCCAGACCCAGGCCGATGTATGGGCCGAAGATATCACCCATGATGCGCTGGGGCTGCATTTCACTGCCAGAGGACCAGGATTTTCCGTGCCAATGAACTGCTCGATTATGGGACTGTTCAACGTTTCCAACTGCCTGGCAGCCATTTCTGCAACGGTGGGTGGACTGGGGATCGATCCACACGTGGCGCAGATGGGAATTGCCAATCTGCGCGCGGTGCCAGGCCGCATGGAGCAGATTATCATGGGGCAGCCGTTTATCGCCATTGTAGATTTCGCTCACACACCCAATGCGCTCAAACAGGCGCTGACTTCTGCGCGCAAGATGACCGAAGGCCGCCTGATTGCTGTATTTGGTTCGGCGGGCCTGCGCGACCGTGAAAAACGCCGCATGATGGCAGAGACCTCCGCTGAACTGGCTGACATTTCGGTGCTGACCGCGGAAGATCCGCGCACCGAATCGCTGGATTCGATTTTGGAAGAGATGGCGCAGGGCGCGCGCAGCCGGGGTGGAGTAGAGGGGAAAACCTTCATTCGCGTACGTGATCGCGGGCAAGCTATCCGCGAGGCGATAGGCATGGCACAGCCGGGTGACCTTGTGATTGCATGCGGCAAGGGGCACGAGCAGTCTATGTGCTTTGGCGAGGTGGAGTACCCGTGGGATGACCGAACTGCCATGCGCGCTGCATTGGCAGAACTGCTCAGTGCCACCGGCCCTGCCATGCCCTACCTGCCAACGCAGGAAGAGTGAGCAATACCTCAATGACAGAATCAGAGCCACTGAGCAGCCGAGAAAATGATGTGCTCAAGCTGTTGCTGGAGGGAAAAAGTAATAAGCTCATTGCATCAGCACTGCATATTTCTGTTAGCACGGTTGAATTTCATCTGCGGAACATCTACGCTAAGTTTCAAGTTGGCTCCCGAATGGAATTAATCCTAAAACTAAGGCAATCCACAGTTGCGGGCGAGGGTGAAACTGCCGAGAATAGAGAGGTGCCCACCTGGAAGAATTGGGTGGAAACAATACACAAGCATATCTCTGGGATTGGCAAGGAGTTCAAGATGGAAAATACTGTGGATGGAAATGTCCGTGACGAAGGAACCCCGATGACCTTCTTTGAAGCGATTCGCGTATGTTTTCGCAAATACGCGGAATTCCAAGGACGGGCTTCGCGGCCAGAGTTCTGGTGGTTTGCGCTGTTTGTAACCCTGGCTGCATCTGCCTTCGTGTATGTGACCGAGGCTCTTGCCAGCGTATTTCTGATCGCTGTACTACTGCCTTTCCTGGCGGTGAGTACGCGCCGCCTGCGTGACAGCGGCAAAAGCGGCTGGTGGACGCTGTTCCTTCTCGTCCCGGTTGGTGGTATTGTTCTGCTGGGGTTTTATTGGGCGCTTCCGCCCGCCAATCCGTTCCCGGAGGATGCGCAAGCGGTATAAGCTAGGACCGCAGTGGCGGGAATTCGCCAACAGCATCAATCGTTGTCAGGTCGTGAGGAGGGCGCGCATTACCCTCCTCACGACCTGATTGCTTTTGCCCGCGCCCAATCGCGCAAAAAGGTTGCGGATGGGCCATGAATCAGGTATCATCCAGGCACGCAATTTTCCGCCCGAAAGCGGCTTTTAATGTTAGGAGTACGGCGATGAGTGAAGACAAGCGCGATCTCCCCTTCTGGAAGACGAAAACAATGGAAGAAATGACACGCGAGGAATGGGAGTCGCTGTGTGACGGTTGCGCGCGCTGCTGCCTTTACAAGCTGGAGGATGAAGACACCGGAGAGATCTACTATACCAACGTTGTATGCCGGCTGCTGGATACAAACCGCTGCCGCTGCACTGCTTATACCGAGCGCCAGACGCTCATGCCAACCTGCCTGGTGCTGACGCCGCAAATGGTCCGCGAGCTGAACTGGATGCCCACCACCTGCGCGTACCGGTTGATTGCTGAGGGCAAAGACCTGGAATGGTGGCACCCGCTAGTTTCGGGCGACCCCAACACGGTGCATGAGGCGGGTATCTCCGTCCGCAGTCGCACCATCGCAGAAGAAGATGTAGACATGGAAAACCTGGAAGACTTTATCGTCGAAGGCTTAGAATAACTTCCTGTATATTCCGCCTTCAAGGCCGCCCGAACCTGGGCGGCTTTTTGTTTGAGCCGCAAGAACAGCGGTTACAATTATTCGGCACGCGTTGACAAAACGACAGCAGCGAGGAATGTGGGGAAACCATGACAAACGATTGCATTTTCTGTAAGATTGTCCGCGGCGAGGCGAAGTCGTGGAAGGTGTACGAGGACGAACACACCTATGCGTTTTTGGATATTCACCCGGTAAGCGAATATCACACCCTGGTGATCCCCAAGAAGCATTACGAGAATGTGTTCGATGTGTCCGAAGAGGAACTGCTGCACGTGATGCGGGCGCTCAAGCAGGTCATTGGGCTCTATCATCAGAGGCTGGATCTCCGAAACGTGCAGATTGTCAATAGCTCGGGAGCAGAGGCACAGCAGGATGTCTTTCACCTTCACTTCCACATTGTCCCTCGCCAGCGTGGAGACGGGCAGAATGTGCGATGGAAAACCTTTCCGGAGTGGACGGCGCGATTTGATCAGATGCTGAAGCGCATTCGATGATTCGTTGACTGCAAGATGCCCTATCTTTTTGGTTTTTGCGTACAATTAGAGTATTCGTAACTATTCAGCCGGGTATGGTTATTGTGTTTTGTGCGGGCGTTGTATAACAACACCCGCACAAAACACAATAACCTGCCAAGCCTTAGCAGTTACGAGTATTCAATCGTTAGGGAGATAGACAATGGTCAACCGTGGACAACTTGTAATTGGCAGCGTTTTGGTGCTGATGGGCGTATTGTTTCTGATTGGCACTATTTTTCAGATTGATGTGGGCGCGATCTGCTGGCCCGTTGGGCTCATTGTGCTCGGTGTGTGGCTGGTGGCTCGTCCGCGCATGGTCAGCCCAGACAGCGGGGTGGAGGTGCAGCTTTTGGGCGATGTACGCCGTAAGGGCTCGTGGCAGGCGCGCAATGAGGAGATTTGGTTGGGCGTCGCCGACGTGGAACTGGATTACTCCGACGCTACACTGCCACCTGGCGAGACAAAGGTAACCGTCTACGGCTTTGTGGGGGATGTCGATATGTACGTACCCAGCAATGTCGGAGTGTCGGTGCGGGTGATGGGGGCCATCAACGAAAGCGAACTGCTTGGCCGCAAAGAGGAAACGTTTTTCTCCCCGGCTGAGGCAACCAGCGCCAACTATTTGACCGCAGAGAGCCGCATCCGTGTTGAGATGTACAGTTTCGTTGCGGACATCAAGGTCAAGCACATATAGCAGTCCGTGCGCTTTAAATAAAAAGGGAGCCGGGTTCAAATGCCCGGCTCTCTTTATTTATTGGTTCAAAAGTTAGCGACGCGGGCCGTTGCCGCCGCGATCGCCACCGCCGCGGTTGTAGCCACCGCCGCCTGGGCGACCACCACGATCACCACCGGGGCGCGGGCCGCGATCACCGCCTGGGCGAGGACCACGATCGCCACCGCGGTCACCGCCGCGTCCGCCGCCACCGCCACGCCCGCCGCGGTCTTGTTCCTGGGCCTGTTCAGCGGTCCAGCCTTCGAGCACAGCCTGGCGCGAGAGACGGATCTTGCCGTCGCCGTCGATGTTGGTGACCATTACGCTGACCTCGTCACCCACCTGAACGACGTCTTCCACACGTTCCACGCGCTCAGAGTCGAGCTGCGAGATGTGCACCATGCCATCGATGTTGGGCAGGATCTCAACGAATGCGCCGAAGTCAGCCGTGCGGACCACGCGACCGGTATAGATGCGGCCAATCTGCGGGGTCTCGGTGAGCATTTCAATGCGTTCGCGAGCCGCGGTCTCGTGGGCCTTATCGGTTGCGGCAATGTAGACAGAACCATCGTCATCGATGTCGATCTTGGTGTGCGTCTCTTCCTGAAGCGCGCGGATGTTCTTGCCGCCAGGCCCAATGATCGCACCGATCTTATCAATCGGCACCTTGATGATCGTAATGCGCGGCACGTGCGGCTTCAGCTCGGAGCGAGACTGCGGGATCACTGCCAGCATCTTCTGGAGGATCTCCAGGCGGCCTGTGCGCGCCTGAGCGAGCGCCTTCGACATGATCTCTGGGGTGATGCCCTTGATCTTGATATCCATCTGGAGGGCGGTGATGCCTTCTTCCGTCCCGGCGACCTTGAAGTCCATATCGCCCAGGTGATCTTCCAGACCTTGAATATCGGTGAGGATAGAGTACTGCCCGTCCTCTTCCATCACCAGGCCCATGGCCACACCTGCTACCGGCGCCTTGATCGGCACGCCGGTATCCATCAGCGCCAGTGTCGAGCCACAAACAGAGGCCATCGAGCTGGAGCCGTTGGAGGCAAGCACCTCAGACACGAGGCGCAGGGTATAGGGGAAGGTTTCTTGCGCGGGGATGACCGGTTCAAGCGCGCGTTCGGCAAGCGCGCCGTGTCCAATCTCGCGGCGCGACTGCCCGCGCAGCATCTTGACCTCACCGGTGGAGTAGGGCGGGAAGTTATAGTGGTGCATGTAGCGCTTGCTGTCGTTCGGAGAGAGCGAGTCGATCTCCTGCGCCTCTTTCGGCGTGCCGAGCGTTACCAGGGAAAGCACCTGAGTCTGACCGCGGGTGAACAGGCCGGAGCCGTGCGCTCGCGGGCTGATTCCAACCTCGCACCAGATCGGGCGGATTTCGGCGACTGCGCGGCCATCCGGGCGCTGGCCCTTGCGGACGATGCGCTCGCGCACGATGTGCTTGTACACTTCCTCGAACGCTTCTTTGACCTTCCGCTCTTTGTCCGAGTCGTCGGCTGCCAGTTCGGCCACAATACCCTTCGCCAGCTCGTCGACGGCAGCGTTGTACGCCTGCTTGTCGCGGGGATTATCGAGGATGTTGTTCAGGGTGGCGGTGGCGCGATCTGAAACCTGCTGTACCAGCGTTTCCTCCAGGGGATAAAGCTGCACTTCGCGCTTCTGCTTGCCGATCTCGCGGGCCATGCGTTCTTGTAGTTCAACGAGCGGCTGGATGGCTTTGTGACCATAGGCCAGTGCTTCCACCATCACATCTTCGGGAATCTCTTCGGCGCCGCATTCGACCATCAAAACGGCATCGCGCGTGCCGGCAAGGCGCAGGTCCAGGTCCGATTCATCAAGCTGAGCGTAGGTAGGATTGGTGATGAACTGCCCGTTGACGCGGCCAACGCGCACCGCTCCAACCGGTCCACCCCACGGGACGTCCGAAATCATCAGCGCAGCCGAGGCGGCGTTGATGCACAGGATATCGAGCGGATTGTCGGTATCGGCGGAGATGGAGAACATGATCACCTGCACCTCATTGCGCATCTCCTTGTTGAACAGGGGGCGCAGCGGGCGGTCGGTGAGACGGGCGGTGAGAATTGCATCGGTGGAGGGGCGGCCCTCGCGGCGGAAGAACGAGCCGGGGATGCGACCACCGGCGTACATGCGTTCTTCATATTCTACGGTCAGTGGGAAGAAGTCGATACCTTCACGAGCGGTGGATGCCATGGTGGCTGCCGCAAAAACCATCGAATCCCCCAACCGGATGGTCACAGAACCACCGGCCTGTCCGGCCAGCTTACCGGTTTCAATGGTAATCTGCTGGCCACCAACATTGGCGCTGTACTGTTTTACTTCTGGTAACATATTTCCTCTTGATCCTAATTCCGGCTCTTTGGGAATTACCGTGGTTGTAGGGAGAGGTTGCGGAGCAACCTCTCCCTACAACCACGGTAAAACTCAGAGTTCCCTATTTCCGCAGTAGTCAGGGATTGAAAGTTGAAGAGGAACAGATGAAGAGGGGTAGGGCAGGCTCCTCTGCAAATTTCAACTCCCGACCTGCGGTTGACGTGGTTTGGCGGACGTTGATCCTGGACGGATTTTCGTCCTCTTTGGATGTTCACCCGCGGGAGGCGGGCGGCATCCAGAGATAAAAAACCGAGTAGATGGTCACACGGTCTCCATCTACTCGGCCATTTACGGACGCTCTTACTTGCTGACGCGCAGCTTGAGACGTTCAGTCAGCGCTGTATAGCGCTGCATGTCTGTCTTTCGCAGGTACGCCAGCAGGCGGCGGCGCTGGCCGACCAATTTGAGCAGGCCGCGGCGCGATGATTCATCGTGCTTGTGCGTGCGCAGGTGATCGGTGAGCTGGAGGATGCGGGTGGTGAGGACGGCAATCTGCACCTCAGGCGAACCCGTATCGGTCTCATGACGCTGGTAATTGGTCATGAGGGTCGTCTTGGCTTCTTTTGTTAAGGACATGACTCTGCCTTTCGATAAAATTTTGCGCAGGTCTCCATACCCGCAGCGCAATGCCGCAAGTAGGACCAGTCAATGTTTGTGATTATACCAGATGAAATGTGTATCGAAAAGGCTTCCAGTATTTTGGGATATTTTTGTATTGTTGGGGTGCCGCGGCACCCCAACAATACAAAAATACCTGGAAATCCGAAAAGCGGTTTCGTAACTATCCGAATTTACTTTTGTGTTTGTGTTTTGGGCGGCGTAGCCGCCCAAAACAACAAACACAAAAGTAAATTCGGATAAGTTCTCAGGTATTATCGGATGAACGCATGGCTGCCCTTAGCCCGGCTTGCTGCTGTGGCTCGAATAGCGGCAAGCAGCGACGGATCATGCGGGCTGTGTTTGGGTTGTTAGAAAGAGATAGTGCCTGCCGGAGAAAGTATGCTGTTTCAGCCGAGTTGCGGCGAGCCAGCGCCTCGATGGTGCTGCTGACGTTCGCATGAATAGGGCCGGGAATGTTCTGCACAAGTGGGCTAAGCATGCTGTAGATGGGGGGCAGGTTCTCGAACTCGGGGTCAACAATGAACGGGTATAGTGCTTGCAGGCCAATTGCCTGAACTTCGGGATCGCTGCTGCTCAACCATTCTCCCGCCAGGGTCAGCAAGCGGTCAGGGGCTTCGGTTCGCAGCACGGTGGTATGCTCGAACAGAAGATCGAGAATGCGGAAGTTGACGCTTGGTACGGCCCATGCGTGGAGCTTCTCGGCCACGGCATCGCTGTGCGTCGCGGGGATAGCCCCCACCATCAGGGCAGCGAAGCGGCGAGGCTCCAGGTGCGTATCGTTCCACAGGGCTTCTGCGACCTCCAGGGCCTCATCCGGGCGCGCGCGAGCAGTGCGCACCAGCTCGTTTTCGAGCAAACGCAGCACCAGCTGCGGAACGCGGTAGCTGGGAAGCAGCGGCTGCGGTTTGACCACTTGCCCAGGCCGGTAGGCGTGATCGGCGTACAGGTCCAGCAGGCTGTCAAAGGCTCGCCGGAACTCTTCCGGGTAGGCAAAGCGGGAGATTAACTCCTGGATCTGTCCGCGCAGGCGGTCTAGCTCAACGGCAGGCATGGGGTACGGCTCTCCTGCATCCAACCGCGTTGTCTGCGTGATGGGGCAGCACGGTTGGGAAATCAATTGTTTGGTATCTATCGAATAATTATTGTTTTGTGTTCGTTGTTTGTGCGACGTAGTCGCACAAACAACGAACACAAAACAGTTTTCGGAATAGGTTCTTAGTATGCGCGGGCGAAGTAGACTTTTTCTGTCGCGTGTTCGCCGCACACGATGCACTTGCCGCTGCCACCGGGCTGTTCGAGTGGGATGCAGCGCGTGGTGGCCTTGGTATCTTCCTTTACTTTCGTTTCGCAAGCGGCATTCCCACACCACCACGAGAAGGCCCAACCATTCTTTACCACCTCTTTGAGCGCCTCGTAATCGCCGGGATCGTGAATGTTGGCATCGCGGAACTGCGTGGCGCGTTCGAGCAGGGCGACCTGGATCTCGTTGAGCATGTCGCCTACCTGCGCGGCGATATTCTCCTGCGAAACAAAGCTCTTACCGGCCTTGCCGGGCCGGTCACGGCGGGCCAGGGCAACGGTGTTCTTCTGCACGTCTTTCGGCCCAACTTCGATGCGCAGCGGCACACCGCGCATTTCCCAATCATTGAACTTGAAGCCCGGGGTTAAGTTTTCGCGGTCATCCACCTGCACGCGGAAGCCCGAAAGCTCACCTTTCAGGCGCTCGATCACCGGCATTACCTGCGATTTCTCCGCGTCGTCGCGGAAGATGGGCACGATCACCGCCTGGATAGGGGCCAGCCGCGGTGGCAGGATGAGGCCCTGGTCGTCGCCGTGGGTCATAATAATCGCGCCCACAAAGCGGGTGGAGAGGCCCCAAGAGGTCGTCCAGGCAAATTCCAGCTCGTTGTTCTGCGAAAGGAACTGGATCTCAAAGGCCCTGGCAAAATTCTGGCCCAGGAAGTGCGAGGTGCCGGACTGGAGCGCGCGGGTGTCGCGCATCATCGCCTCGATGGTGTACGAGTTGACTGCTCCCGCGAACTTCTCTGTCTGGCTTTTGCGCCCGGGGATCACCGGCACAGCGGCCTCATTAACGGCGAAGTCGGTATAGGTATCCAGCATGCGGATCGTCTCTTCGACCGCTTCTTCCTTGGTGGCGTGCGCGGTGTGGCCTTCCTGCCAGTAGAACTCCAGCGTGCGCAGGAACATACGCGTGCGCAGCTCCCAACGGACCACGTTGCCCCACTGGTTGATTAAAATCGGCAGGTCGCGGTAGGATTTGACCCATCGTGAGTACATCGATCCAATGATGGTCTCGGAGGTGGGGCGCACAACCAATGGCTCTTCCAGTTCCGATCCGCCGCCGTGTGTGACGACCGCCAGCTCCGGTGAGAAGCCTTCCACGTGCTCCTTTTCCTTCTGCAAGAACGACATGGGGATGAGCAGCGGGAAGGCAGCGTTTACGTGACCGGTGGCCTTAAAACGCTTATCGAGCGCCTGCTGGATATTCTCCCACAGCGCCCAACCATACGGGCGGACGACCATGCAGCCGCGCACGGGGGCATAGTCGGCCAATTCCGCGCGCAGCACAATCTGGTTATACCATTCGGAAAAATTCTCGCTCTGTAAAGGCAGCTTCTCGTCGCTCATTCAGTCCTCTTTCGGAGTTAGTGTAAGGCAGCAGGTAAACAGCCGCCGTATTATTTCAGCAGGGGGATGACCGAATCGATGTCATCTGCAAAATGGATAATCTGGCGGGCGTGGTCGGCCACGTAACTGCCGAGCGCGCTGTAAAAACCTTCCATCGTCTGTTTCCATCCGCTGCCCACCAGGATCAGTGGGCGGGTGGGGATGGCGCTGATGTGCATTCGGTTCCACATCAGGCTGATCTCGGCCAGTGTGCCGATGCCGCCGGGCAGGGCCACCGCAGCGTCGCAGCCGTCGATCAATGCTAGCAGGCGATCGTGTAGGGTGATAAACCGGCGTTCTTCCAGCACCCAGGCATTGGGTCTCACCGAGCGCCAGGTTTCCACTTCCTGGCAGGTGACGCCGATGACGTGGCCGCCGGCTTCCGCTGCGCCGCGTGACGCGGCCTCCATGATGCCAATGTAGCCGCCTGTCAGCACGGTATGCCCGGCTTGCGCCAGAAGCTGCCCCAGGCGGTATGCGTCAGCATACGAATTGCCCTGTGATTGCGGATTTGCGCCGCCAAATACTGCAACGTTCATGTACCGGGTTCCTTGCCAGCAATGTCTTGATCCCAGGTGCGACCGTAATTCTTCTCCAACTTTGCCAGCACCGCTTGCTCCAGGTCGATGTTCATTACGCTTGCCAGTTGCAGCAGGTATAGGGTCACATCGGCTAGCTCGCCGGCTAATTCATCCGGGTTGCGCGCCTCTTCGGACCACTGGAAGTGTTCCAGTACTTCCGAAGCTTCGAGCACCAGCGATGTGGCAATGTTGCGTGGAGTCTGCGGGCGCAGGCTCTCCGCCTCGTACCAGCCTTTGGATGCGACAAAGTGGTGCATGGCCTGGGTTAGCTCTCGAATATCCATTCCACCTACCATTGTTTTGGTTTACTGTGGGGGAATTATACCTGTTAAAAGGTATGCAGTAGCTAACTTTTGAGAGTGTTTGCCTGCGGCTTCGTCCACGGGATACGCAGGTTCTTCCAATCCACACCTTTATAGAGTGCCCACGCCAGCAGGATCACCGGCACAACTCGTAGGAAATCGAAAATGGCAGATTGGAACAGCGGTTTCAGGAAAGCGGTCTGGAAGATCACATACACCAACACTGGAATCTGCATTGGAAGGACGAGCAGGCTCGAGTAGATGGGGAAGTACGGCACCGACATCATTGTACCGGCGGCGAAGGCGATCAGCCGGTGCTTACGATCTATGGGCAGCAGCGCCAGAAACGGCCATATCAGCAAAACCCAAGGCCCCGTTATCGGCCATACAGAGATATTGGTTGCCGTAGGCAGGAAAATATCATGGAAGCCAAATAGCTTGTTCAGCCATTCTGGGATCCAGAAGCCCCACTGGATAAAAGACAGCAGTATCATTACCGTAGGTATAGTCAGCGTCTTCCATTTGGAGGGGCTCCACCACAGGAACAGCAGGATCATGAAGGCCGACATCTGCGGCTTAATCATCGCGATCGCGATACCCAGTCCAGCAAGCACTGGCCTTTTGCGTTCAATGGCATAATAGGCTAGCGTCAGCCCACCAATAATGATTCCATCGATCTGTCCATAAAAGTACAGCCATAAAAGCTGGTACGAGACAAAAACCATCCAGTGCCTGCCGCCGTACACACGCAGGGAAAAATACAGCGAAGCTATTGACACCGCGGCGAGCAGCAGAAACATTATTTGGAGCGGCCCGACCGACAGCAGCATAAACAGCCACCGGGCATATAGCGGGTGATAGTAGTTCAACGTGTTTTGCGCATCCCGCATCCCGCGCAGATCATACATCATATCGGGAAAGCTGGCAAAAAAGACTGCACTACCAATTGCGATGGCCAGGGACCATGGAAAGATCTCGACGATTTTTTTATTCATATATCTCACTGACCTGAAACAAAACATCCCTATTTTTTCAATCCATAGGGATGTTTTGTTCCGTTTTATGGAAGTTGTTCGGTTACTCTTCCTTCTTATCCTTCGCTCGGGCGGCGATGACTTCTTGCGCCAGGTGCGAGGGGAGCACTTCGTAGTGGTCGAACTGCATGGTGAAGTACCCGCGGCCGCCCGTCATCGAGCGGAGCTGGGTGGTGTAGCGCAGCATTTCGGCCAGCGGCACGTGCGCGTTTACGGTAGAAGTACCGCGCTCGGTGTTCATGCCCTGAATGCGCGCGCGGCGGGTGTTCAGGTCGCCCATCACATCGCCCATGTTTGCCTCAGGCACGCTGATCTGCACGTTCATGATCGGTTCGAACAGCACGGGGCCGGCATCATGCACGGCTAGCTTGAAGGCCTCGCGGCCGGCGATTTCAAACGCGATTGGTTTGGAGTCGACCGGGTGTTCCTTGCCGTCAAAAACGGAGACTTTCACGTTGGAGAAGGGGAAGCCGGCAATGATACCTTCTTTCATCACAGCGCGGATGCCCTTTTCAATCGCAGGCATATAGCTGGAAGAAACAGCACCGCCGAACACGTCATTGCTGAACTCGAACTCGGCATCTTCCAGCGGCTCAATCCGCAGATGAACCTCACCAAACTGGCCGGAACCTCCCGTCTGCTTCTTGTGACGGTACATGGCCTGTCCCTTCTTGGTGATCGCTTCTTTGTAGGGGACGCGCGGCTCTTCGGTGGTCATTTGCGTTTGGAACTTGGTGTCGGCGCGGCGGATCACCACGTCGATGTGCTGATCGCCCATGCCCTGCAGGATGGTCTGGTTGGTAGCAGGTTCGTTGTGCCAGGATAGGGTCGGGTCCTCTTCGCACAGGCGGGTGAGGGTGGAGGACATCTTCGCCGAGTCGGCCTGAGTTTTGGGGGTCACCGCTACCTGGAACAGCGCACCGGGGTATTCCGGTACGGGCAGCGTGACGGGGTGGTTCCGGTCGGTAAGGGTATTACCGGTGGTGGTTTCCGCCAGCTTTGGCACAACACCAATATCGCCAGCGTGGACGGCCTTCACGGGCATGGCCTCTTTACCGCGCATGATACTCACCTGGCCAAAGCGCTCTTCAATGCCCTTGGCAGGGTTCCACACTCGCGAGTCAGAGGTAACCGTTCCGGAGTAAACGCGGAAGAAGGTCAGCTTGCCCACGAACGGGTCCGCGGTAGTCTTAAAGACGTAGGCGGCCAGCGGGCCGGTATCGGAGGCTTGGAGGCGTTCTTCACCACCGCGGCCGCTAGCAACCACTTCGCCTTTTTCCACGGGCGAGGGGAACAGCTCAATGACCGCATCCAGAAGGGACAGGATGCCTGAGCCGTTGGCGCCAGAAGCAACGAACACCGGTACGAAACTGCAGCTGCTGACCACAGCCTTAAGGCCGCGGCGAATTTCTTCTTCCGTCAGCTCGCCGCTCTCCAGATACTTCTCGAGCAGCGCGTCTTCACCTTCGGCAGCGGCTTCGGTCAGCGCCATGCGGGCTTCCAGTGCCGCGTCCATGTAATCTGCCGGGATGTCGACAGCGGTTTTGCTGTTGCCTTTGTAGGCTTTCATCGAAAGCAGATCGATCACACCCTGGAAACCCTGCTTCTCGCCCCAAGGGAGTTGTACCGGAATGACGCGGGTAGTCGAGAACTCCTGCAGCGCGGCGACTGCCTTCTGGAAGTTCGCGTTATCGCGTTCCATCTTGTTGATGACGGCAAACCGGGGCAGGCTGAAACGATCACAGTACTGCCAGGTGATTTCCGTGCCAACCTCAACGCCTGCGACCGAGTCAATCAGAACAATCGCGCCATCCGCCACGCGCAGCGCAGAAATAACTTCGCCGATGAAATCGAGGAAGCCGGGCGTGTCGAGCAGGTTGATTTTGACATCCTTGTATTCGATC
>JAEYTI010000192.1 GCA_023434145.1 Chloroflexota bacterium
GACGCGCAGCTCAAAATAGGCCAGCCCGCGAAGGGCGTAAACGATGGTGGGCACGTCGGGGGCGATCATACCCGCATCGGGGTTGAGCGCTACGTCGCAGGAAAGAAGGTCTTTGTGCTCGCGCAGGTAGGCGGGCAGCGAGGGCGACCCGATCTCCTCTTCGCCTTCGAGGATGAACTTGAGGTTTTCCGGCAGCGGCCCCTGCTTGAGCGCGGCTTCTACCGCGGCCAGCGAGGCGATGATCTGTCCCTTCATATCAGACGTGCCGCGGCCATAGAGGTTCTCTCCGCGGATTTCGGGCGCAAATGCGCCGCTGTGCCACAGTTCCAGCGGTTCGGCGGGCTGTACATCGTAGTGGCCGTAGACCAGGATGGTCTTCGCGCCTGGGCCGGCCCCCAGCCATTCACCATAGACCACCGGGTGCCCGGCAGTTTCCATCACTTCGGCGCGAGGAATGCCGATGCGGTGCAGCTCATCTACCAGCCAGCGCGCGGCGGCGAGCATATCGGGTTTGTTGTGCGGGTGGGTGGAAACAGACGGGATGGTGACGAGGGTTTTCAGGTTGTTCAGGATGGTTTCCTGGTTGTGGCGGACGTATTCTACGGCCTGGGTGCGAGAGTCTGTCATGATCGGTTCCTCATAACACATGTGTTTATCCCGGGGTTATTCTTTGTATTTGTTGTTTGCGCGACTACTTCACACAAACAACAAATACAAAGAATAACCTCGGGATTGTTTCTAGCAGTTTTGCGGTGATTATACTATACGGGAGAGGCAAGCAAAAGCTGCCGGGCTGTGGCGGAGGGTTGCGCCGCCTGGTTCCGTTCCGGTATGTGAAAAATGCTAATATGTTGATAAAAATAGTCCATAATTATATAATGGTTCAACAGATTGGTTGTTCATACAATCGCGGAGGTGTGCGATGAATATTTTTGTCACCGGAGCGACGGGCTTTCTGGGAAAGCACCTTATCAGGCGGCTTGCCGGGCTGCCGCAGGTTCAGATGGTGTGCCTGGTTCGCAAGACCAGTGATTACCAGGAGGCAGAATCGCTGGGCGCGCGCATTGCCTTTGGCGATGTAACCGATAAAACCTCTGTGCGGGCGGGCATGGAAGGCTGTGAGGTGGTGCTTCACCTGGCCAACCTTTACACCTACTGGGAGCCAGACCCGCGGGATTACTACCGGGTCAATGTGGAAGGCACGCGCAATGTCATGGAGGCGGTGTTGGAACTGGGGGTGAAGAAGGTTGTCCACGTCAGTTCCATCGCGGCATACGGCAACTCGCCCGATAAAGTGCTGCGCGAAGACAGCCCGGAGGGGCCACCTCCCACCGCATACGGTGCATCCAAACAGGAAGGCGACCGGATTATCTGGCAGATGTACAAAGAGCGTGGGCTGCCAGTCGTCATGGTCTACCCGGGTGGAGTCAGCGGGCCGGGCAACACCCGGGCCAATAATGCCTATATTCGCAATTACCTCTCCGGCAAGATCCCCGCCCGTATGCTTGAGCAGTATGAGGTTGGGGCGGTTGATGTACGCGACACAGTGGAGATCATTTTGCGAGCGATGGAGAAAGAGGGCAATATTGGCGAGCGCTACCTGGCCGGAAATGGGCGCACTTCGACAGGACAAATGAACCGGATGCTTCACCAGGTGACAGGCAGAAAACCGCCGCTCATGTCGACCCCGCTGCCGGTGGTGCAGCTGATGGCAAAGCTGCTCACGTGGATTGCAAACCGCACCAGGCGCCCGCCCATGTGGGGGCTGTCGGTGGATCAGGTCAATGCTATGCTTTACCTGCCACTGATGGACGGCAGCAAGGCGGCGCGGGAACTAGGCATCAGCTATATGGATATTGACGAGTCGCTGTTGGAGGAGATCCGCTGGACGTGGGATGAGATGCAGTCCAGCGCGGCGACCCGAAAGGTCGGGAAGGCGCAGGTGGTGAAGTAGGCTGCGCTCTCCGTTGAGCTTACAGAAGGAAAGCTGTTCGTACTTCGCAGCATTCGTGCGCGGCCTGACCGCGCACGAATGCTGCGAAGTACGTCTATCGCTATTCGAAATTTGGGGTCTCTGGGTTTTGCCGTAGTTGTAGGGGAAAGTTGCTTCACAACTTTCCCCTACAACTACGGCACTTCCCAAAGAGCCGAAATTTGTTGGATCGTTTTGCGCGGGTGGCTGTGGTATTGAGCAAGCACCGAAATCCAACAAATCCTTAACTTCTTTCAGTTGTCATACAACTGCTTTATGCTACAATAATTATTAGTTACAGGAGACACAGCCTCATGCTCATAACCAATGCGACTTTGATCACCTGGGAGCAGCCAAACCGTATTCTCCCAGGGTATGGCGTACTGATTCAGGACGGGAAGATCACCGAGATCGCCCCGACCGAGGATCTGATGGTCCGCTTCCCTGAGGAAGAGCGGCTGGACGCGCGCGGGCAATATGTGATGCCCGGCAACATTTGCGCCCACACCCACTTCTACGGGGCCTACGCGCGCGGCATGGCCATCCCCGGCTCCGCGCCGAAGGACTTTCCGGAGATCCTCGATAAGTTGTGGTGGCCGCTGGATAAATCGCTGACCGACGAGGACGTATACTACTCCGCGATGGTCTGCCTGGTGGATGCGGTACGACATGGCACGACCACGCTGATCGATCACCATGCCTCGCCGCATGCCATCGACGGCTCGCTGGACGAGATCCGGCGGGCAGTGGAAGAGGCGGGGGTACGGGCCGGGCTGTGCTACGAGGTGACCGACCGGGACGGCGACGCGCGGGCGAAGGCGGGCATCGCTGAGAACGTGCGCTTCATTAAGAAGGTCGCCGCGGATGGCTCGCTGCGCGGGCGGTTAGGAGCCATGTTTGGCCTGCACGCCGGGCTGACGATTTCAGACGAGACGCTCGCCGCTTGTCGCGAGGCTGCCGAGGGACTGGATGTTGGCTTTCACGTGCACGTGGCCGAGCACAACGTCGACGAATATGACTCGGTTGCCAAGACCGGCATGCGTGTGGTGGACCGGCTGGCGAAATTTGGCATCCTCGGTCCGAAGACCATCGCCGTGCACTGCGTTCACGTAGATGCGAAAGAAATCAACCTGCTGGCAGAGTCGAATACGTGGGTGTCGCACCAGCCGCGCTCCAACAGCAACAATGGGGTGGGGCTGCCGCCGGTCGAGTCGATGCTGCGAGCAGGCGTGCGCGTGTGCCTGGGCAACGATGGCTTCTCGAACGCCATGTGGGAAGAGTGGAAGATGGCCTACCTGGCGCACAAGCTGATCAACCTCGATCCGCGCCGCATGGGGGCCGATACCATCGTGCGTATGGCCGTGGATAACAACCGCGACCTGGCAAACCTGGTGCTCGGCGGGCCGAAGGTGGGTATTATCGAGCAGGGCGCCGCCGCCGACCTGATCTTTGTCGATTACCAGCCCTATACGCCGCTGACCGAGGGCAACCTGCCCTGGCAGATCGTGTTTGGTTTCCACGAAAGCATGATTACCACCACCATCGCGCAAGGCAAGGTGCTGATGAAGGATCGCCAGCTCACGACCCTCGATGCGGAAAAGATTGCGGCAGAGGCACGCAGGAACGCTCCTGCCGTTTGGAGCCGTTACGCAGAAAAACAACCCAGGAGCTAGCATGACAGAGAATACCACCACACCCGTACGAACCATCGCCATTATGGGCGGAACCGGCAAAGAAGGCAAGGGGCTGGCGTTCCGCTGGCTGCTAGCCGGGTACAACGTGATCATTGGCTCGCGCCAGGCGGAGAAAGCCGAAACTGCCGCCACCGAACTGGCCGAACTGATCGCCGGAAAGAACGGCGGGCAGGTGAAAGGCCTTGCCAACCCAGATGCGGCCACCCAGGCCGACCTGGTTGTGCTGACAGTGCCATACAGCGCGCATGCATCTACACTGGAAGGCTTGAAGGACAGCCTGCAGGGCAAGATCCTCATTGACGTAACCGTGCCGCTGGTACCTCCGCGCGTTACGCGGGTGCAGATGCCGCCTGCCGGCTCTGCTACGCAGGAAGCGCAGCAGATTTTGGGCGAGGGTGTGCAGGTGGTGGCGGCCTTCCAATCCATCTCCTACGAACACCTGATGGAAGAAGGCGAGGAGATTGACTGTGATGTGCTGGTGTGCGGCGGAAACAAAGCGGCGCGCGCCCAGGTGCTGGGGCTGGTGAAAGCAGCCGGGATGTTTGGCCTGGATGCCGGCCCGGCGGAGAACGCGGTCGTGGTGGAGGGTCTCACGTCCATCTTGATTGGTATTAATAAACAGTTTGGAGTAAAATCATCTGGGATACGGATTACCGGCATCCCGCGGGAGTAAGAACCTCCATACCCCATGACGCTGACACTTCAACCCATCCAAGGCATTGCGATGATCCAACCAGGCGACAACCTGGCGCGGATGCTGTTTGACGCACTCGGCGCTGCTGGGATTGCGCTGGAGGACGGCGATATTGTGGTGGTCGCGCAAAAGATCGTCTCGAAAGCCGAAAACCGCCTGTTCAACCTGAATGACGTGAAACCATCGCTCAGGGCCGAAGAACTGGCTACGCAAACCGACAAGGACCCGCGCTTAATCGAGCTAATGCTGCGCGAGAGCTGCGAGGTGCTGCGCGTGCGCCCCGGAACGATCATCGTTCAGCACAAGCATGGGTTCATCTGCGCCAATGCCGGGATCGACCACTCCAACGTGCAAGGGCCGTGGGGCAGCGCGGACGACTGGGTGCTGCTGCTGCCGGAAGATTCAGATGCTTCGGCGCGGCGATTGCAGGAGGGGCTGCAAGAACTGAGCGGCAAACGCCTGGGCGTGCTGGTGATCGACTCGCACGGGCGCGCATGGCGCAACGGCACGGTGGGCATTACGATTGGCCTGGCAAACGTGCCTGGGATCGTTGACTTGCGCGGGCATGAGGATATGTTTGGCTACAAACTGCGTGTAACCACGATTGCCGCTGCTGATGAACTGGCAGCCGCCGCCTCGCTGATGATGGGACAGGCTGACGAACGCACGCCGGTCGTTCACGTTCGCGGGTTTCCCTATCCACTGCGCGAATCGACGCTACAGGAGATGATCCGCGCAAAGGAAATGGATCTGTTCCGTTGATTACCTTGGGCACAAGGGGAGTCTAATCGGATGTACGCAATTGCCTCGATACTGGACCAAAACACTGACCAGGATATCCGTAGACTCTGGGAGGATTTTGAGGTAAACTGCGGGTTGACGGGGATAAAAATGACCCCAATACCGCATTTTTCCTGGCAAGGCGCGGATGCCTACCAGTTGGAACCAGTCGAGGAAATTTTAAGGGAGATGGCGTCAAAGATGACGCCGTTCCATGTTCATGCCGCCGGGTTGGGGGTCTTTACCGGCGAACAACCGGTGATCTACGTGCCGATTGTGAAGAACCAGGGCTTGTTTGAAATTCACCGGATGCTGTGGGAGGCAATCCGTCCATTTGCCGTCGTGCCAAATATGTACTATGATCCCGAGCGATGGGTACCGCATATCACCCTGGCATACCGTGAGCGAGATCCAGCCCGGCTGGGCTGCGCTTTCGCCACGATGATTTCGCAACGTTTGGAGTTTGAAATCAAGGTCGACCATTTTGCGATCCTCTATCAGACGGATGGCAAAGCTGGATTAAAAAGCCGGTTCGATTTTCAAGGAACCGATTGATGATACGCTGCGATATTGTATGGATCCCGAATGGGAGGAAGCCATTTCTATGAGCCTTTGGGCGATCATCCCTGTAAAGCCTTTAAGGAGAGGGAAATCTCGATTGGCGGGAGTCTTATCGGAGGAAGAGCGCACTTTACTAAATTACTCGATGTTAGCCGGAACGCTGCGAACGGTAAAGGCGGTGCCGGAGATCAAGAAAGTGCTGGTGATCAGCCGCGATACGGCGGCCCTGGCCCTGGCGCGTGATTTCGACGCTCGCACCGTGCAGGAAGACGGCAGCTCGAACCTGAACGTGGCGCTAAAGCGGGCCACTGTGGTGGCGCAGATGTATGCGGCGCGCAGCGTGCTGATTCTCCCCGCAGACCTTCCGCTGCTGGATGTGGACGGGGTGCGCGAAATGATCGATGCGGCTCAGCACCCGCCAACCGTGGTTATTGCGCCAGACCGCCGCCATGAGAGCACCAATGCACTGCTGGTTAGCCCGATTGGCCTGATCGATTACCAGTTTGGGCCCGATTCGTACGCAAGGCATGTGCAGCAAGCGCAAAAATATCACCTGCCCGTGGCAATCTTCGAGCATCCGGCGTTTTCTTTGGACCTGGATACACCGGAGGATCTGGAATATCTACGGCAGATGGAGAGCGCCTCAATGCTCGATTTGAATGATGCCGCCCATGAGCGGTTATCGGCTGGGCCGCAGGATTTTTCATAGATCGTGAAGTTTGAATGAATTGATGTGGGTAACGATGCTGCGGAGGGTTCGTAGGCCGTACGCGTCATAACAACAAAGATCTTCAAGCAGGACATTTCACCGGAGGTTACTGTGACGGAACGGGTTGCTCTATACCTGCAAGATGCGCACGATCTGCGCGATGGGCTGGATTATGCTCGCTACGCCGAGCAGCGTGGTTTTGAAGCAGTGTGGCAGGCGGAAAGCCGCCTGGTGCGCGATGCCATTGTTCCGATGGCGGCCTATGCGGCCGTTACTGATCGGATCAAAGTGGGCTCTGGCGTTATCAATAACTGGACGCGCAACATTGGCTTGCTCGCCGCCACGTTTTTGACCCTGGACGACCTGGCACCTGGCCGCATGATCTGCGGCATTGGCGCGTGGTGGGATCCGCTGGCCCGCAACGTGGGCATCGATCGCAAACGACCGCTGACCGCCATGAAAGAGACCGTCGAAGTGCTGCGCCGCCTGTTGAATATGGAGCGCGTGACCTTCCACGGGCAGTTTATCCACGTGGATGGCATTGAATTGGACGTAGTGCACGGGCGTAGAGAGCCGCGCAACGTGCCGATCATGATTGGTGCGACCGGCGACCAGATGATGGAACTGACTGGCGAGGTTTCCGACGGCGCGGTGCTCAACTACTGCGTGCCCCCGGAGTATAACCACAAGGCGCTGGAACTGCTGGCGAAAGGCGCGCAGAAATCCGGGCGCACCATCGATGACATCGACCGCCCGCAGCTCGTTGTTTGCTCGGTCGATCACGACCACGACAAGGCCATCGATGCCTCCCGCATGCTACTGACCCAATACCTGGCGCAGCAGCCGCACATCGCCAAGGCCAGCGGCGTATCAGATGAGGTCGTGCACCAGATCCAGTCGATCCTCGGCTGGCCGGCCACGCACGAACAGATCAACAAGGCCAAGCATCTGGTGCCGGAAGAGCTGATTCTGCGCATCACCGCCTCGGGCACGCCGGATGAAGCGCGCGCCAAGGTGGAAGAGTACAAAAAGAACGGCTGCACCTGCCCGATCCTGTACCCGGCGGGCGGGGACCCGCGCCTGCTGATCGATACGTTTGCTCCAGGGGCGTAGATGATTCAGCAGCCCAGCGCGCGCCAGTGCTTTGTTTGCGGGGTAGAGAACCCGGCGGGACTGCACATCACCTTCTTTGAAACCGAGCCGCCTACCCCCGATCTTCCGGTGGAGGTCCGCGCGGAAATTACCGTGCCACAGCGATTCCAGGGTTACCCGGGGATCGTTCACGGCGGCATCATCGCTACCATGCTCGATGAGGTTTCGTCGCGAACTGTGTTCCGCGGTGATCCACTGCGCTTTGTGGTTACGGCCAAAATGAACGTTCGCTACCGCAAGCCGATCCCGGTCGAAACGCTGCTCAAGCTGCGCGGCTGGGTGATCAGCGACCGCAAGCGAGTGGTGGAAGTGGGCGGCGAGATCACAAACGTGGAAGGCGTCGTTCTGGCGGAAGCTGAGGCGACGCTGGTGGAAGTGGAGACGGAGTTTTTTGGAGACCAATCACTCAGCCCGGATGAGTGGAAGGTGTATCCACAAACGGAGGAACCGCGATGATTATCGAATATCATCGACCGGAAACACTGGAACGCGCGCTGGAGCTGCTAGCCCGACCGCAGCCGCAGACCCTGCCAATGGGCGGGGGTACGGTACTCAGCCGATCGCAGAAAGAAGACTACGCGGTCGTTGATTTACAAGATGTTGGACTGAACCACATCGACCGTGAGGGTCAACTGCTTGGCCTTGGCGCAACAGTGACATTGCAGCAGATGATGGAATATGAAGACTGGCCCGATGGCCTGCGCGCGGCGCTGCTGGAAAGCCTGGAACACGAGATGAGTCTGAACCTGCGGAATTCCGCCACGTTGGGCGGAACGCTGGTCAGCACGGATGGGCGCTCGCCGTTGATCACAGCGCTGCTGGCGCTCGATCCGCGCGTGGAGTGGTTGGCCCATGGCCATAAGGACGTAGAAAGCTTACCACTGGGCGACTTTCTGCTGCTGCGAAAGGAAGTAACACCAGGCTGGCTGATCACCGGGCTGCGCGTACCGGTCAACCAGACCTTGCGCGTTGCCCAGGTGGCGCGCGCACCGATGGATCGCCCGATTGTATGCGCGGCGATTGCCCGGTGGCCCTCGGGCCGCACGCGGGTGACGCTGGGCGGCTATGGCGATGCGCCGATTTTGGCGATGGATGGACCTGAACCCGCCGGGGCGATGTCCTCGGCGCGCGAGGCGTACCGCGCTGCAGGCGACGAATGGGCTACCGCGGAGTATCGCATGGACGTGGCGGGTAAACTGGTGAAGCGGCTGGCGCTGGAAGTGGCAGGAACGGTAGACGCGGTGAGTGAGACAAAGGATGCAAGCCTATGAACATCACGCTCCAGGTAAATGGGATCTCGCAGAATTTTGAGGCCGCGCCCGGCGAAACGCTGTTGGCCGTGCTGCGCCGGAATGGCTATTTCAGCGTGAAGTTTGGCGGCTGCCAGAAAGGCGAATGCGGAGCGTGCACCGTGCTGTTGGATGGCAAGCCGGTCAACTCATGTGCCATGCTCGCCGCCTCGGCAGTGGGCAAGCGGATTGAGACGGTGGAAGGTGTGGGGCAGCATCCCGAGCAGGGCTGGCGCAAGACCGACGGCCTGAGCGTGATCCAGCAGGCGTTTGTGGAGAGCGGCGCGATCCAGTGTGGTTACTGCACCCCGGCCATGGTCATGGCTGCCAAAGCGCTGATCGCCAGGCAGCCAGATCCCAGCGAAGAAGAAGCCCGAGAGGCACTCTCGGGCATTCTATGCCGCTGTACCGGCTACCAGAAACCCGTTCAGGCAATCCTTCGCGCCGCGGCGATTTTGCGCGGCGAATGGGTACCGCCGATCGTTGGGGCGGGAAGCGGTGGGCCTGAGGATGGCGGCGAAGCCGCTCAGCCCGCTGGCGACCTTCCTTCTGGGGAGCCAACAGGCGCGCCGGGGCAGTCTGGCAGGACCAGCACGCAGACTCTGCGCCGCGTGCTTCCGCAAATTTGGACAACCCCCGAGGCGGCGACACGCGCCAATGTAGGCAAGCCCGAGCGCAAGGTCGACGCGATCAAGCTGGTGCAGGGCAAGCCGGCCTTCACCGATGACGTGGAAATGCGCGGCATGCTGACGGCGAAAGTTCTGCGCAGCCCGGTGGCGCACGCGCGCATCAAGCATATCGACGTATCGAAGGCACGCGAGCTGCCTGGTGTGGCGGCGGTGCTGACCTACCAGGACATTCCGCGCGTGGTGTATTCCACTGCCGGGCAGTCTGACCCGATCCCCGGGCCGCTGGACACCTTCTCGCTCGACAGCAAGGTTCGCTTTGTGGGCGACCGGGTGGCCTTTGTGGCTGCAGAGACTGCGGAGATTGCCGAGAAGGCGCTCTCGCTGATCGAAGTGGAGTACGAGCCGCTGCCCGCGATCCTCGATTCGCGGCAATCGATGCAGCCCGGGGCTGTACGCATTCACGACGAGCCGGAATACGTCAACTTCGCCGACTCGGACCCCACCCGCAACCTCGCCGCCGAGATTCGCATCGATATTGGCGATGTCGAAAAGGGCTTCGCGGAGGCCGATTATATTTTCGAGGCCGACTATGAAGTGCCCAAGGTACAACAGGCGCACATCGAGCCGCACGTGGTGGTAACCTACTGGGACGAGGACGACCGCCTGACCATCCGCACTAGCACGCAGGTACCGTTCCACGCCCGGCGCATCCTCGCGCCCGTTCTGGGGCTGCCGGTAAAGCGCATCCGCGTGATCAAGCCGCGTATTGGCGGCGGATTTGGCAATAAGCAAGAAGTGCTGATCGAAGACGTGGCCGCGCATCTGACCATTGTTACGCGCCGCCCGGTTCGCTACGAGCTGACCCGCGAGGAAGAGTTTATCGCCTCGCGCTCCCGTCACCCGATGCGGATTCATATGAAGACCGGTGTGAAGGCCGATGGCACGATCACGGCCAACGACATGTACGCGCTTAGTGATACTGGCGCGCTGGGCTGCCACGCGCTGACCGTCACCGGCAACACCGGGCATAAGGCCATGGCGCTCTACGTTGGCGATGGCGAGTATCGCAAAGAGCCTAACATCCGCTTCTATGCCGACGTGGTGTATACCAACACGCCTCCGGCTGGCGCGTACCGCGGGTACGGCGTGCCGCAGGGCTACTGGCCGGTGGAACGGCACATGGAAAAGATCGCTCGCGAGTTGAAGTTGGACCCGATTGCGTTCCGGCTGAAAAACGCATTGCGCCCTGGCGAACTGCACCCCTTTAGCACGGCGTGGAGCGAGGGGCGCGAGCCGCGCCCGGAAATCGTCCACACAGTTGGGCTGGAGGACTGCATCCGGCAGGGCATGGTGGCGACCGGCTGGGAAGAGAAATATAACAACCCCGACTGGCACACCGTCCCCGGCAAGCCGCACCTGCGCCGTGGCATCGGCGTGGCGGCGGTGATGCAGGGCACGGCCATCCCGTACCTGGATATGGGCGGAGCAAGCCTGAAGATGAACGACGACGGCTCCTTTAACCTGCTGATCGGCGCAACCGATCTGGGCACCGGCTCGGATACCGTGCTGGCGCAGATGGCTGCGGAGGTACTGGGTATTCCGACGGATGACATTCTGGTCTACTCCTCTGATACCGACTTCACCCCGTTCGATAAGGGCGCGTATGCCTCTTCGACAACCTACATCTCCGGCACGGCGGCGGTGAAAGCCGCGCAAGGCGTGGCGGAGCGCATCAAGGTCCGCGCCGCGCGGATGCTCTCGGGCGAAAGTGGCGCGGTAGCGCCGGAGGAGATCCGGCTGGCGGATCGCAAGGCCATTGCACCGGATGGGCGCTTTGTGACGCTGGTGCAGGTAGGACACGACTCGCTGCACCACAACGACCAGGAGCAGATTATGGCGGTTGCCTCGCACGTGTCGCCGGTCTCGCCGCCGCCGTTCGCGGCCCAGTTCGCCGAGGTGACGGTGGACACAGAGACCGGGCAGGTGGTGGTCGACTCGCTGGTGATGGCGGTCGACTCGGGCGTGATCGTCAACCCGGTCACTGCTTCCGGGCAGATCGAAGGCGGCATGGCCCAGGCATTGGGTTATGCAGTTTGTGAAGAAATGGTGTATGATGACGAAGGACGGGCGCGCGAGCGCGATCTGGTGGATTATCACATCTTCCGCGCCAACGAAATGCCCGATCTGACAACGATCTTTATCGAGACGTTTGAACCGTCGCATCCCTTTGGTGTGAAAGCCGTCGCGGAGATCCCCATGGATGGGGTAGCCCCGGCGGTGGGCAACGCCATCTTTGATGCATGCGGCGCGAACGTGGATGTGAACCCCGCGACGCCCGAGCGAATCTGGCGAGCGCTGCAAAGCTAACCCCTTTTCCCCTCACTGCGAAACAGTCGCAGTGAGGGGAAATAAAACACAACGCCATGGCTCCAATCTACGTAACCGGACACGTCAATCCTGATACCGACTCCATTGCTTCCGCGATGGGTTATGCCTGGCTGCTCCGCGAGCGCGACGGTTTGGATACCCTCGCATCACGTGCCGGGGCAATCAACGCGCAAACCTCGTGGGTGCTCAAGCGGCTGGGGATCGAACCGCCAGCGCTGCTGACCGATGCCTCACCGCGCTTTGAGTCGGTGCTGCACCGCTACGACACAACCCTGCCCGACCGCCCCCTGCGTGATGCCTGGGCAATCGCGAACCGCACCGGCGGAGTGGCCCCGCTTGTCAACCAGGATGGCACCCCGTATGGGCTGATCACCGGCGAGAGCTTGTTTGCCTTCATGGGCAAAATGGTTGGGCCGCTGCCGCGTAACCAGGAATTGAAGCTGCGGGACCTGCTGGACCGGCCCTGTAAGGATGCCGCCGAAACTCGGGTTACACGCTTTCAAGCGTCTACCCGCATTCGCGACGTGATCAACCGGCTGCTGCGGGAGGAGCGTGACGAGTTCTTTGTTGTGGATGAGGCCGGGCGCTACGCGGGCATCTGCCGCCAGCGCGATCTGCTCAACCCGCCGCGGTTGAAGATCATTCTGGTGGATCACAACGAGACACAGCAGGCAGTGGGGTCGATTGAAGAGGCCGAACTGCTGGAAATCCTGGATCATCACCGGCTGGGCAACCCCTCCACGCATGTACCGATCAAGTTCACCGTGGATATTGTGGGCAGCACCAGCACGCTGGTGTCGGAGCGCATCGAGCAGGCAGGCCTCAGCGCGCCGCCGCCGCTTGCCGGCATGCTGCTGGCAGGCTTGCTCTCGGATACCCTGATCCTCACTTCGCCGACGACGACCGAGCGCGATAAGCAAGCCGCGGAGCGGTTGGGCCGATGGGCTTTCACAGGCGGCAGCGTTCTGGAAGGTGAAACGATCCAGAGCTATGGGCAGCAGGTAATCTCCGCCAGCGCAGGGCTGGGCACCCGCGAGCCATCCGAAGTGGTTTCGAGCGATATGAAGATGTACAATTCGGGTGGTTTCCACTTTGCCGTGGCGCAAGCTGAGGTGAGCGACCTGTACGAGGTGGATGAGCGCCTGCCGGATCTGTGCAGCGCGCTGAACCACCTAAAAGAGCAGAAGGGGCTGAATTTTGCCATGCTGATGGTGACGGACGTGGTGCGCGGATCAAGCCGGCTGCTGCTGACCGACAGCGCCCCGGCGATCCTGGATGAGATGCCGTACCCGCCCCTGCACGATGGCACCCGCCTGGCTGAGGGGGTTGTTTCGCGCAAGAAGCAGCTTCTTCCGGGCATTTTAAGCTTATTGGAGACTTAACATGAGCATTTTCCGCGCACTGGCAGACCTGGAAAATGATGGTGAAAGCGGCGCGCTGTGCACCATCATCAGCAGCAGAGGATCGACTCCACGCCACGCGGGCAGCAAGATGCTGGTATACGGCGACGGTCGTTTTATCGGCACGGTAGGCGGCGGTGAAGTCGAGTCGCGAGTGATGCGCGAGGCGCTGGCTGCCATGCAGGATGGGCGCCCGCGCCTGCTGCAGTATGATATGGTGGATCCAAAACAAGGCGACCCCGGCGTGTGCGGGGGGCAGTTGGAGGTGTACGTGGAACCTGTAGTACCGCAGCCAACCTTGCTGATCATCGGCGGAGGGCATGTGGGGCGGGCTGTAGCGCATCTGGCAAAGTGGCTCAACTTCCGCGTGGCCGTTTCGGATGACCGTGTAGAGTTCTGCACACCCGAGGCCAACCCAGACGCCGACGCGTTCTACCCGGTGAAGATGGAAGACCTGCCTGGGCAGATGAAGATCGGTCCGCAGACCTACATTGTGTTGACCACGCGCGGAATGGTGGTAGACGTGGAAGGTTTGCCGCCGCTGCTCGATTCCGGCGCTGGGTACATCGGCCTCATTGGCTCGAAGCGGCGCTGGGCGGTAACCCGCAAGGCACTGGTGGAGAAAGGCGTGCCGGAGGAGAAACTGGCGCGCATCCACTCGCCCATTGGGCTGGAATTGAACGCTGAGACCCCCGAAGAGATCGCGGTGAGTATTCTGGCGGAGATTGTTATGCTGCGCAATGGTGGCAGCGGATCGCAAATGAAGGCATAGATGTGGTGTTTCGTTTCGTTACGATGTACCTTGTACATCGTAACGAAACGAAACACCTTCAGAAAGTTTAGGAGGTTGTATGTGGCATGAGACAATCAGCGCGGTGAGCGTGGAAGATGTGCTGCGAGTGCTCGCGGATCGGGGCAGCCGGGCACGAATTATCGCCGGAGGCACCGACCTGATGCTGGAGATCGAGCGCGGGCAGCGAAAAGGGATCGATACGCTGATTGACGTCTCGCGCATTCCCGAGCTCGACCAGATTGTGCTGGATGAAGACGGGATCATACACCTGGGCGCGCTGGTAACGCACAATCACTGCGCCGGGTCGAAGCTGCTGCGTGACCATGCTTACCCGTTGGCGCGCGCCTGTTGGGAAGTCGGGTCGCCTCAGATCCGCAACCGTGGCACCATCACCGGCAACCTGGTGACGGCATCCCCGGCGAATGATACGATCACGCCGCTGGTGGCGCTGGGTGCTGTATTGACCCTACGTTCTTTGCGCGGCGAGCGGCAGGTAGCCTTAATTGACTTTTACACGGGCGTGCGCCGAACGGTAATGCAGCCGGACGAGATGGTGGTGGATATTGCCTTCCCGGCGTTGAAATCGAACCAAACTGGCACGTTTGTGAAGTTCGCCCTGCGCCGGGCACAGGCTATCTCGCTGGTGAATATGGCGGTGGTGCTGACTTTGGACGGTTCGAATGGTCACACCGTTGTTACCGATGCAAAGATCACGCTGGGGGCAGTCGCGCCAACCATTGTTCACGCGGTGGAGGCTGAGCAGTATCTGGCAGGCAAGCGGCTGGATGACCCGGCCATTCTGGAGACGGCAGCGCTGACGGTGCGCGCGGCTCGGCCAATCAGCGACGTGCGCGGCTCGGCGGGCTACCGCTCGCGCATGGTGCAGGTGATCACCCGGCGGGCGCTGCGCGCGCTGGCCGCGGGAACCGAGCGCGAAGGCATGCCGGAAGACCCCGTGCTGCTTCGCGGGCGCAACCCATTCGCCACGCCACACATGGATGCGAGCCAGACTCACAGCGAGGGCACGCCCATCGTCACACGCATCAACGGACAGACGGTTACCCTCTCTGGCGGTCAAGAAAAGTCTTTGCTGCACCTGCTGCGTGATGACGCTGGGCTGGTCGGCTCGAAAGAAGGCTGCGCGGAAGGGGAGTGCGGCGCCTGTACCGTGTTCCTTGATGGGCAGGCGGTGATGAGCTGCCTGGTTCCGGCGGCTCGAGCGCACGGCGCAGAAATTATCACAATTGAAGGGTTGGCCGAAAATGGCAGTTTGCACCCGGTGCAGCGCGCATTTATTGAGGAAGGCGCGGTACAATGTGGGTACTGCACCCCAGGTTTTTTGATGTCATCGGCCAAGCTGCTGGAAGAACGCCCCAACCCGAATCAGGATGAGATCCGGCAGGCGCTGACCGGCAACCTGTGCCGGTGCACCGGATATTATAAGATTATCCAGGCTGTGGAACGGGCAGCCCAAATCGGAGGCGTAAAATGAAATATCGTGGATACAGCTCCCAAAACAGTAAGCCTTCCTTGCGCGACCGCAAAATTCACCCCATCTGGCGCGGGGTGGGTTTTGTGATGATGGCGCTCATCCCCGTCATCTCATGGGCCGCAACGGAAACACTGATTAAGAACAATCTCCTTCCGCTCCCCCGCGACCTGATCGCCACGCGCGGGCAGCTCCTCTACTCGCTGTTCCCCGACCCGCTGATCAATATCAAGCTCATCACCATCGCCGTAATCATGGTCGTGCTGTACGTGTTATTCATGTTCTTAACGTTCCTCATAACGAGCCTGGTCATGGGTTCGGTGGACAAGTACGACCCGTACTACGTGCCACCGGTGCGACGGAAGGTAAAAAAGGCGCGCTAAGAACGATATTTGAGCCTGATAGGATGGGTGCGCGACGGGCAACATCGCTGAAAACAACCATTCATCCATCGAGAGATCGATATCGCTGACCAAACTTTGTTGGGGGGCGGTTTGTGTGGGTATCATCATGGGCCACGCACAATGATCCCCAATGATGGATCAAAATTAGGAGCCTGGTAAATGGATGCAGTGATGAAAACCGTGGGGCAGTCTGTCCAGCGGGTAGATGCCGTTGGAAAGGTGACCGGAGAAACGCTCTACCCTGGCGATATCAACCTTCCGAACCAGACTTACATGAAGATTTTGTTTGCCAACCGCCCGCACGCGCGTGTGGTTGCCATCGATACCAGCCGCGCTGAGGCGATGCCGGGCGTTTTGC
>JAEYTI010000195.1 GCA_023434145.1 Chloroflexota bacterium
TGCTCTGCATCGCCCATAATTTCGCAAAAATGGCGAGCGCCTGATCGCCATTTTTTTTCCTTTTTCAAAACCAACTTTTTTGAATCAAGGGGGCTGTCTGAATTTACTTTTCAGACAGCCCCAACAACGATGCGAAGTACGAGTAGCTTTTGTTGGTCAGTTGCAAGGTTTTCTTACGTAGTGTGTATGCCTCACTGGTTTTCTACTGGGTATAATGGATGGGACACGCAGCTTGGATCAGGAGGAAATACATGGCGGAAATTGCCATTGGACCGGCAGGGACCGAGAATGTGCAGTCCGAGAGCAGGACTTTTAAGGTTAGCCGTTCACTGGGTCTTTCATCGGTCGTAGTCTTTACAGTTGCCAGCATTAGCCTGGCATATGGAGGAGCCTTCCCGTTCTCCTCCGTGGCCGGTGTATGGCCAGGCGCGAATCTGTTTATTGTTATTACCCTTGCCATGGGAATTGGGCTGCTGTTCGCTTATATCTATGCTGCCATCGGCGCGTCCATTCCCCACTTTGGGGCAGATTATCTCATCGCCAGCCGCGTGCTGCCCCCGCCCCTGGCCTTTGCCTCTAGCTGGACAATGGTGATATTTTATGGCGTTCTAGGCGGCTCGATTATCGCATCGATCCCTTCGCGGTGGTTGCCAACGAGCTTGCGCTTGCTCTCTACCCTTACGGGGCGCGAAGAACTGCTCTCGCCGATTGCCTGGATTAACTCCGCCAATGGTATTGCCACGCTTGGATCGCTTGCGGTTGTCGTGCTGTTTTTGCTAATGATGCTGCCTCCGCGTGTGACCCAACGCGTGCTGCTCGCCGGCCTGCTTCTGAGCCTTGTGGGTTGGGGTATCATCTATTACCAGTTTGGGTTTGCCACTTCGGCTGATTTTCCCGCTGCGTGGGACAAAATCCATGGAAGCGGCAGTTTCTTGGATCACCTGCAGCGCGGTCGCGAGGCAGGCATGAGCGCGGATTATGGGCTTGAACGAACGCTGATAGCCGGCCTTACACTTGGTCTTTGGATCATCTTTGGGCATACCAACGTGGTTATGTTCTCGCGTCAAGTTCGTAGCCCCGAAAAGAACCTGTTCCGGGGCATTAGCCTGGGCTTGCTGATCTTTTGGTTGGTGGTGGGCGCGGGCGTGTTCCTCGTTCAGCGTGTGATACCATTGGAGTGGCTGGCGGCAGAAAGCACGCTGTATCTGTCCGGTGCGGCAGATGCGAACCCCTGGCTTATTCTGTACGGCGCTGTATTGAACCCCAGCCCGCTGCTGATTGGGTTTGTGAGCGCCGCCTGGATATTTTCCATCCTCAATATGGCCCTTACCATTCTATACACAGCAACCAGAGAATTGATCGCATGGGCCGAAGATGAGGTGATCCCCGGGGATGTCGCTTTCATCCACCCTGTACTGAACAGCCCGCTGATTGCCTTGTTGTTAGTCTGCATTGCGGCTGTGTTTGGCGTGGTGAAGGCCGCGCTGGACGGTGGTCTGCTGCAGAACTTTGTCCCAGTCTATATAATGGCCTTCGTTGTGATCCTCCCTACACTGGCGATTGCGCTCATGCCATTCCTCCGCCGCGACATCTTCGAGCAAGCCCCGGGTTTTGTTCGCATAAAGATCGGTCCGCTGCCGCTGATTACGTTGATTGGCCTGTTGGGGATTGGCTACCTGGGCTGGAGCATTTGGATGAATTCTGCTCTGAAAATCTCCGGCGGTATGGACTTCCAAACCCTGGGAGCGATTGGCTTGCTTTTCGGCAGCGGCATTGTGTGGTTTGTTGGACGCATGGCGCTGCTGCACCGCCGCGGCAAGAATATCTCTACAATGTTTAAAAATGTCCCGACAGATTAAGCACCCCAGACAAACACCCTAAGGGGTCGTTGCGGGTCACGCAATGCGATCCCACAAAGCCCGAACAGCTTTTCAGATAGAAGATCAAAGGCCACCCTACTTTTTGGGTGGCCTTTTTCATTTCGATCACTCGTGGGAAGAAGATCTCGCGAAGCTTGAGCTGTCATTGCTCAACGGGTGATAAAAGGTTTCACCCAAACGTTACGAGAAATCAATATACACAGAGTCTGTGCTGTTTTGTACAATCAACTGGATAGGAAATGTTATTCTGATATAATTGAGAAAAGTAGCTATACATTGGCCTGCATCATCCATCAGGCTTTCCCAATCGATGGGGAAATCACATGGGAGGAAATCGATTTATGGATAAAAGCGAGCATCTCGAACTGTACCACCAGATGGTTGTCATCCGCCGGCTAGAAGAACGCTCGGCGGAATTGTATCAAGCGGGGAAAATTGGCGGCTTTCTGCACCTGTATATTGGGCAGGAGGCTGTAAGTACAGGCCTGATCGCGGCGCGCAAACCGCAAGATCGTGTGATCACCGCTTATCGCGATCACGGTGTGGCGATTAATGTTGGAATCTCAGCCAACGAAGTGATGGCGGAACTGCTCGGCAAAGCCACGGGCATCTCGAAAGGCAAGGGCGGCTCGATGCACCTTGCCGACGTGAGCAAAAACTTTTTTGGCGGGCACGCCATTGTTGGCGCGCATCTGCCGCTGGCCACCGGGCTGGCGCTGGGAGACCAGTATCAGGGCAATGATGGCGTAACCATCTGCATGTTTGGCGACGGCGCAACGAATATCGGTTTCTTCCACGAAGCGCTGAATATGGCCAAGGTCTGGAATCTGTCGGTGCTGTGGGTGGTAGAGAATAACCAATACGGCATGGGCACCACCATCGAACGCGCCTCCGCGGTGACAGAAATGACTCAGAAGGCCGCCGGGTACGCTATGCCCGCTGACCGCGTAGACGGTATGAACTTGATGGCGGTAAAGGAAAAGACTCACGAAATGCTGGAGAAGATCCGTGGCGGTGGCGGCCCTATGTTCCTCGAAGTGATGACCTACCGCTTCCGCGGGCACTCGATGGGTGATCCAGAGCGCTACCGCAAGCAGGAAGAGGTCCACAAATGGCAGGAGAACGACCCCATTGGCGTGTACCGTAAGTACATACTCGAAAATAAAATTGCCACTGAGGAAGAACTGAACGCTACCGATGACCAGAGCTTCAAGGAAGTGGACGAGGCCGTACAGTTTGCTGAGAGCAGCCCGGAACCGACCCCGGACCAGCTTTACGCCGATATTTACGTTAGCGAAGAGTGCTAAGGAGCGAGGGAAACATGGCACGGATTACGATGCGTGAAGCGATCTCCCAGGCGATCTGGGAAGAGATGGAGCGCGACCCCAAAGTATTTATTATGGGTGAAGAAGTAGGCGTTTGGGGTGGCACATATGCGGTCACCAAAGGGTTTTATGATCACTTCGGCGGGGAGCGGGTACGCGATACACCGATCGCCGAGGCGGCAATTATCGGCGGCGCGATTGGGGCGGCGCTCACCGGCACCCGGCCCATTGCCGAACTGATGACGATCAACTTTGCCTTTGCGGCGATGGACCACATTGTCAACGAGGCTGCGAAGCTGCACTATATGTTCGGCGGGCAGTTTGTGCTGCCGATGGTGATCCGCGCGGTGGGCGGCGGTGGTCGCCAGCTTGGCGCCACCCATTCGCAGACCCCTGATGCGGTTTTTGCGCACTTTCCCGGCTTGAAGGTGGTTGCTCCCGGAACCCCCGCGGATGCGAAAGGTATGCTGAAAGCCGCTATCCGCTGTGACGACCCGGTGCTGTTTATCGAGCATGCTACGCTCTACCAGACGCGTGGAGAAGTGCCCGACGGCGACTTCACCGTGCCGATTGGCAAGTCGAAGGTACAGCGCGAAGGCTCAGATATCACCATTGTCACCTACAGCAAGATGCTGGACGTCTCCATGAAGGCGGCGGACCAACTGGCAAAGGAAGCCGGGATTGAAGTGGAGATCGTCGATCTCCGCTCGCTCCGCCCGCTGGACATGGACCCGGTGTTGGAATCGTTCAAGAAGACCAACCGGGCTGTGATTGTGGAAGAAGGTTGGAAATCGTACGGCGTTGGCGCAGAGATTATGTCGCGCATCTATGAAGAAGCGTTTGATTACGTGGATGCCCCCATCAAGCGCGTGGCACAAGACGAAGTGCCGCTGCCGTATAACCGTACGTTGGAACAGATGGCGCTGCCGCAGGTGGAGGATATTATCGCCGCGGTGAAGGAGGTTCTCAATGGCTGATACCGTAACCATGCCTAAGCTGGGCTTTGATATGGCCGAAGGCACGGTGGTTCGTTGGGTCAAAGCCGAGGGGGATGCCGTCAATAAAGGCGAAGTGCTGGCAGAGATCGAGACCGATAAGGCCACAGTGGAAGTCGAGTCGACCTTTTCGGGTGTTGTGGCCCGCCACCTGGTTGGCGAAGGCGACGTAGTGCCGGTAGGCACGCCGATCGCCATTGTCGCCGCCGAAGGTGAGAGTGTTGAAGAGGCCGCTGCGTCTCAACCGAAGGAGGGTGAAGAAGCCTTCCAGGCCGAAACGGAAACGGATACCGACATCGGCGGGGAGATCCCCGAGCGTGGCGCGGGCGATGACCAGCCGCCCACGGTTGGCGGCAAACAGGCTGCCGCTGAAACCCCCGGTCAGGCCGCGCAAGCACCGGCAGCCCAGCAGATCGAACAGGATCGCGACCAAGCTGCGCAGAAGGCCGTTCAGGAAATCCAGCCAACCAAACCTGATGATGAAGGGCCTTCGCAGGCAGTTGATGGCGGCCGTCTGAAGGCATCGCCCCTGGCGCGCAAGATTGCGAGCGAGAACGGCGTCGATCTACGGCAGGTAAAGGGCTCCGGTCCCTCTGGGCGCATCGTTCGCAGCGATGTCGAGGCTGCCATCAAGGCTGGGCCGGCAGCGGCGGCTGGTGCGCCAGTCGAAACGCCCGCGGCGGCACAGGCTCCCGCGGCTCCTCAGCGCCAGCAGTCGCCCGTTCCTCCTGCCCCGGTATGGACCGGCGCGATAGCGGCCAAAGAGGACGAGGTGGTTAAGAACAGCCGCCTGCGCAATGCCATCTCCCGCCGCATGGTCGAGTCGAAGACTCAGATCCCGCACTTCTACGTTACCCGTACCTACAACGTGGAAAAGCTATTCGATCTCCGCAAGCAGGTGAACGCCTACCTGCCGGATGACCAGAAGATTTCGGTCAACGACTTTGTCGTCAAGGCCGTTGCGCTCACCCTGCGCGAGTTCCCCAACATCAACGCATCGTTGCGCGGCGATGAAGTGGTGCGGCATGGTCGTGTCAACGTTGGCAACGCGGTTTCCATTGAGGGTGGCCTGATGACGGTGGTCGTGCAGGATGCCGACCAGAAGCCGCTGCGGCTGATCTCTGCTGAGATGCGCGAACTGGCGAGCAAGGCGCGGGCTGGCAAAGTTCGCACTGAGGATATTGAAGGCTCAACCTTCTCCATCAGCAACATGGGCATGTATGAGGTCGATCACTTCATCGCCATCATCAACCCGCCCGAGGTAGGTATCCTCGCTGTGGGCTCGGCAATGCAAGTGCCCGTTGTGGAAGACGGTGAGGTGAAGGTCGGCACGCGCATGAAGGCCACCATATCCATCGACCACCGCGTATCAGATGGGGCAGAGGCGGCGCGCTTTATGCAGACGCTAGCCCTCTACCTCGAAGAACCAATGCGGTTGATGATATAGAAGTTCAATATATAACGAAAAAAGCGGCAGCTCACAACTGCCGCTTTTTTGTATTGAGAACTATAATATTCAAGTAGCTCCCAAAAACAACTTTCCAAGGACAAAAACATGAAAAAACAACGTCGCCCCACATCTCAATTGTTGTTCGCTGCTGTAATATTCATCTTGATATTCACAATGTCTCCTGTTGATGCCAGTTTTAAAACTAGGCAGAAACAAGATAACACCAATCCATGTACAAGTTCAATGGTGAAAGATATTCTTCCTGGTTCAGGGAGCGCGAACATTCGTTTGGCCACGCCTTTTGGAAACAAGTTGTTCTTTTTTGTGAATGATGGGACCCATGGCTATGAACCCTGGGTTAGCGATGGGACGGAAGCAGGAACCTATCAGATTGCCGAAATTAATCCAAACGGAGATGCATTGGGTGACGGCTCATACGCTAAACCAATCGTGTTTGAAGGATCAATATACTTTTCTGCAAAAGATGAGACAAATCTTCATTATTTATGGAAAACCAATGGGACAAAGGATCATGCTGTGAAAGTTGATCCCCAAGCCTTAAAAGCTGATTCCCTAACAACACTAGATGACGAGTTGTTCATCTTTTCAGGTTCTAGTACCTGGACCCTTTGGAAAACAAACGGGGATGGCCTTACGAAAGTGCGTGATTTTACAAACGACAGTAGGGGGTCCAGTGCGGCTACCGCGAATGGTTGGCTGTTTTTCTTTACCTATGGAAACGGTTTGGGCGGCACAAAGCTTTGGAAAACGAACGGGACAGAAACTGAAATTGTTAGAGCGTTTCCGGCCCTATCCCACTATGTTCCAGGTATCCTGATCGCCGCTAATAACCTGGTTTTTTTTGCGCCGATAGAAGAACCATATGGGATCGAACTCTGGCAGTCGGACGGCACAACCACCCAACTGGTTCAGGATCTTAATCTAAATGGGGGGACGCTTTTCACAGATCCTGTAGTTATCAGTGATACGCTCTACTACTTTGGTGATGATGGAGTACAAGGAGTGCTTTATCGGACGCGTGGAAAATCCACCGGAATCGAGAAGGTGTTCGACCGTTCAATGATGTGGATGAAAAATATCGGCGGAAAACTATATTTTGACATGAAAATCGACGGGAAAAAGCCACTCTCTCGGATGGCAGTTTCATCCTTTGGGGAACCGGGAACGGTTCAGACGCTAACCTCAGCAAGCGGCGACTACACGGTGGGAGATGCAGTGGCGTGGTACCGGGGATGGGTATTCTTTTCGGCTACCGATGCGAATCATGGCCAGGAATTGTGGGTTACCGATGGAACACCAGAAGGGACGCACATTTGTGTTGATATCCAAACAGGTATAGAATCTTCTTCGCCGACCTCTTTCTTTGTGCTCAATGGCAAAATGCTCTTTATTGCAGATGATGGCATGCACGGAGCAGAGCTCTGGTCACTTCAAACAAATGGTCTTTCCAACGTATTTTTGCCAATAACTTACAAATAGCTCTTATAGAGAATTGATTACCGGACACTTTAAGAAATGACGATTGTCCAATCTGGTACACTCGAGTTCAACCTACCAGGGAAGAACGGAGTGAAGCGATGGACAATCGTCGAGTGTATCGTACCATTAGAATGGC
>JAEYTI010000198.1 GCA_023434145.1 Chloroflexota bacterium
GCCATTCTAATGGTACGATACACTCGACGATTGTCCATCGCTTCACTCCGTTCTTCCCTGGTAGGTTGAACTCGAGTGTACCAGATTGGACAATCGTCATTTCTTAAAGTGTCCGGTAATCAATTCTATATAAGGGCAGATTGTTTGTCAGGATAGGAAAAAAAGAAAAAGCAGGGTAGGAAATCCCCTACCCTGCTTTTTCTGGCTCCAAACGGAGCTTCTCCTGCGGGCGAACCTGCGCCAAAAGGATCGCCGCCATGATCAGCACGCAGCCAAGGATCTGGCGCGGGCCGAGAACCTCACTCAGGAATAAATATGCAAACAATGCGCCAAACACCGCTTCGGTGCTGAGAATGATAGCGGCATCCACCGCTGGGGCATGCTTTTGCCCGGTAATTTGCAAAGTAAAACCTATCGCGCCGGGGAAAACCGCCGAATAAACCACCGGCAGCCAGGATCTGGCTAACACCTGAAACACATCGGGGTTCAGCGCGAGTGCCAGTCCCAGATTGAGCACCCCGCAGGTGGCAAACTGCACCGCCGAGAAACGCATTACATCCGCGCCCTGGCTTGCCAGCCGCCCAACGAGGATCACGTGCAGGGCCCATACCACCGCTCCGGCCAGTTCCAGCACGTCGCCTGACACGAGGCGGAATTCGTCCGTCAGGCTCAACAGCCCCACGCCCGCAACGGCGATCAGCACCGCCAGCCATTGTGCCCAGGTTACGCGTTCGCGGAGCACCACAAACAAGATCAGCGGCACCAGCACAACGTACAGGCCGGTGATGAACCCGGCATTGCCTACGGTGGTTGTCTCTAGCCCGGCTTGCTGCAACCCGGCAGCGGTGAACAGCAAACCGCCTGCCAGAACCATCCATGCCAGTTGATTCTTCTTCGGCGGCGCGGGCGGCTCACCAGTTCGCAGTTTGGATGCGATAAAAATGATCAGCGCTGCGAGGAGAAAACGCCCACCATTGAAAGTGAATGCGTCCATCTGCGCAGCGCCAAACCGCTGCGCAACAAACCCGCTGCCCCATACCGCAGCGACAAACAGCAGGATGAGATCTGACTTTAATCGGTCAGATTTTATACCGAGAGACATAAATCCTCGCGGAAGCGGTAGTCCATCCCCCGCCACAGCGCGCGGATTTGCTGCTTCTCCTGCCAGAAGAAGACGCCCTCCAGATAGTTGGGCCAGTGTTCACCCAGCACGGGCGCGCGCAGCAGCCCGCCAACCATGGAACACAAGACGGTGTCATGAGTCACCATTACATTCAAACGCGGGCCGTCACTATCGCGGTCAACCAGCAGCCCTAAAGCCTGCGGGATGGGCTCGGGAACGATGCCGTTTATTCCATTGGAATACACCAGGTTCCAGCATGGCTCATGGAAGCCGTGGCTGATGCGTTCATCGGCAAGGACCGAGCCGCTCCACCCTGCGCCACGGGCAATTGCCGCGGCGGTAGCCCTGCAGCGTTCCACCGGGGAAGAGCGAAGAAGGCCCTCCGCGAACTGCGGTCCGATCACGGTGCCAAGGTCTTCAGCCATCTGCTCACCTTCGGGGGTCAGCATCACTTCCCAGCCCTCGTCCGGCGGGATGATTGGAAAGCGCGCCGAATGGCGCATCAATAATGTCACAGCGCGGTCACGCGGGACAAGCAGTAAATCTTTTGTCAGTGTTTCCGGGATACCCATAGTGGAACGATTATACACCGGCAGTATCGGAACGTGTTTTGCCGATGAAAAGAGTCTCTGGTTTTTTATAATTGTAGAGAGGGGTTGCGGCGCAACCCCTCTCTACAATTACGGCAGTTTCCAAAAAGCCAAGCTTTTACTTTTCGCCCAGGCTCTTGATCTCACCTGCACCAGAGATGTTCTGCGAGACAGACGGCTTGCCGTAGTAGCTGACGGTGCCAAAGCCGGTAATCGTTACGTCAAGATCATCTTCGGCCCAGGTTGTCACATTCCCGGCGCCGCTGATGCGGACGGAGGAACGTTCAGAGCGCAGGTCACCGCCGGTGAAGTTGCCCGAGCCAGTGATGGTTAGCTCTTCTGAAGCCACTTCGCCGGCCAGATCCAGGTTGCCCGAACCACTCACGCGCACCGAGAGATCCTCGGCAGCCAGTTCGTTGATGGTCATGTTGCCGGCGCCGGTGATCTCCAGCGCAAGGTCACCGGTTTTCAGAGAGGCGGCGTTCATGTTCCCGGCACCGCTAACAGATATACGGTCCAATTCTTTCACCTGCAAGGTGAAGTTGAGGGTGATGTCGCCCTGCACCGAAACGCCTTCGCGGAAGCCAAGCACCAGCTCGCGGCCGCGCATCTCAATCTCCAGGTATTCCATCAGGTTATCGTCGGCTTCAATCATCAGGCCCTCGGTGTCGCCCTGAACGATCTCCAGGTCACCAATGCCTTCCAGAGAAACGCGCTCAATGTCAGAAACATCACGTGTCTCGGTGATCACATTGCCCGAAGCGCGTACGGTGTCGCGGTTAAAGCGAACACCACTCACCCGGCAGGACATCAACACCAGCGCGATCAGTGGCAGCAGAAAAATCAAACTCTTGCGGTTGTTCATCGGTCATTCTCCTAAATGGTTCTTTCCTCGCACCAGAAGACACTCTAGCCATCTCGTGCGTAAAGTGCAAAGATTGGTTGTGTTTTTCGAACTCTTCACTGTATACGCAAGGGGAAAAATAAAGTTGCATTTCGTTTCTAACCCAACATTTTTTGTGTCTGGCACGAGTCTACGTCTCGTGCCAGACACAAAAAATGTTGGGTTAGGCTCATAACGTCTATCCAAAAAAATGCTCGAAAACCACGCGAAATCTGGGATACCCTCAATTAGAACTTTTGCACGATATGTCAACTTGGGCTATACTCAAATCCGGCAGGGGGTAGAACGAGTCATAAAAAGGGACAGGGCAAAGCATGGGATGGCATACCGGCTGGTGGAGCTACGTTAGTTCAACGGGGGAAAAACCAAAAGTAACCTGGGCACTGATGCAGCGCGTTCTGCGCTATGCAAGGCCTTACCGCTCGCAGATCATCGGCATGCTGCTGATGATCCTAATCAACACTGGGCTCACGCTGCTCACTCCGCTGATCATGCGCGACCTGATCGACCGCACCATCCCCTCCGGTGATATCAACCGGCTGGTGCGGCTGGCACTGGCGCTGTTGGCGATCCCGATTATTGGCGGGCTGATCAACGTGGTTCAACGGCGGCTGAATGCCTTTGTGGGTGAAGGCGTGATCTACGATCTGCGCCTGGCGCTGTTCAACCGCTTACAGCGCATGAGCCTGCGCTTCTTCACCAATACCAAGGTCGGCGAGCTGATGAGCCGCCTGAACAATGACGTGGTCGGTGCGCAAAACGCCATCAGCAACACGATTGTCGGCATCATCACCAATATCATCCAGGGCATTGGCGTATTGCTCGTGATGCTGACCCTGGAATGGCGGCTGACTCTGGTAAGCATCATCATCTTGCCACTGTTCATCCTGGCGGCGCGTCGTCTGGGCAACCGCCTGCGCGATATCTCGCGCGACCAAATGGAAGCCAACGCCAAGATGAACGCAATGATGAATGAGACGCTCAACATCGGCGGCGCCCTGCTGGTAAAGCTGTTTGGGCGCACGCAGGTAGAGGTTGACCGCTTCCAGAACCGCTCGGAGCGCGTGCGTGACCTGGGTATTCTGCGCGCAGTGACCGGCACGTCGTTCTTCGTTATTATCGGCCTCATCAGCGCGGTTGGTACAGCGCTGGTATACGGCATTGGCGGTTACATGGTCATTCAAGGGGCGTTTACCATCGGCACCATCGTGGCCTTTGGCGCATACCTTGCCAGCCTGTATATGGCGCTCCAAGGGCTGGTCAACGCTCCGGTAGAGTTCGCCACCTCCATGGTCAGCTTCGAGCGCGTATTCGAAGTGGTGGACCTGCCGCTGGAGATCGAAGAAAAGCCAGACGCCGTGGTGCTCGACAACGTGCGCGGCGAGCTGGTCTTTGAAAACGTCACCTTCCACTACGCTGTGAAAGAGGAATTCTTGCTGCGCGAGGTGAACCGGCCCGGGCGCATTGACAACATCCGCGCGGCGCTTTCTGGAGATGAAAAAGACAAGAATAGAGGAAAAAGCGGAAATGGAAGAGACCGCGAAGAAGCCGAAGAAGCTACGCTGATCTCCGCGGAACCGGGATTGGAAGGACTGAGCGAGGACGGCGCGCTGGGCGCGGGGGTGATGCCCCATACCCAGGCGCGCGACATCGCCCTGCAAGACGTTTCCTTCCGCGCCGAACCCGGACAGCTTGTCGCGTTGGTGGGGCCAAGTGGGGCGGGCAAAACCACCATGACCTACCTGATCCCCCGCCTGTATGACCCGACGGTGGGACACATTTTGCTGGACGGGCACGATCTGCGCAATGTGACGCTAGAATCGCTCACCCAGCAGATTGGCATGGTCACGCAGGAAACCTACCTGTTTCACGACACCATCCGCACCAACCTGCTCTACGCCCGGCTGGATGCCACCGACGCTGAGATCGAAGCCGCCGCCCGAGCCGCCAATATCCACGAATTTATCATGGGCCTCTCAGATGGTTATGATACGGTCGTGGGTGAGCGCGGCTACCGCCTGAGCGGCGGCGAAAAACAGCGCATTGCCCTGGCCCGGGTCATTCTCAAAGATCCGCGCGTGCTGGTGCTGGATGAAGCCACCAGCCACCTCGACAGCGAATCCGAAGCGCTGATCCAGGATGCGCTTAAGCGGGTGATGGCAGGGCGCACCAGCATTGTAATCGCCCATCGGCTCAGCACCATTCTGGCAGCCGACCAGATCCTGGTGATGGACCGCGGGCAAATCGTTGAATGCGGCACGCACGGCGAATTGATTGCGCTGGGCGGCCTGTACGCGCAGTTGTACCAGACTCAATTCAGCAGAGAAAAATGAACAACGTCACTGTTAACCTCGCTACCGTTCGCCGGATGCTGCTTGCCGCGCAGGGGCTGCTCCAGCCACCCGCCCGCCCTGCCGAAAAAGTCGATGTTCTTGATGCAATCCACCGGATGG
>JAEYTI010000241.1 GCA_023434145.1 Chloroflexota bacterium
ATACTGCTACAATTTGGCTGTCCATGCGTTCCTCCGGTTCAGTTTTGGTTTGAGCACCTACACTTTACCAGAAAACGCATGGATCTTTTATCCCGCTACGACAAGGTAGCAACTTGGGTTAATTATATATAAAAGCTTGCAAAATGAAACGAAATTGTAACGCCAGTTGGTTATATTAAATTTACCAAACGAGCCGGTTTGACAAACTTATATTTGCAGAGGCACCATGCCCAAAGGCCAGAACTATCTTTCTCTTTTAATGCGGGCCTGGAAGGAGCATGAAAGTGCTGAATGGCGTTTCTCGATCCAGGAAACAACGGGAGATAGGCAGCAGTATTTCAGCGACTTCAACGGCCTGATCAGGTTCCTGGCGAACCTTCTGGCACTGGATTCAAATGAAGCGGGGGGAGATGACAAACACAAACCACCAGATCAATGAGTAAATTCCAAAAAATCAAATCGTTTTGTGGCCTCGTGCCAACCGTCAATAACACTTACTGACCATTGTACAAAACATATTACTCAGGAGCATACAATGTTCTACCAAAAACCCTTTCACAACCAGGTACCAGAACCGAAGCGCAGGGGCAACGTTCTGCTGCGCCTGGTCATTGCGCTAAACGTTCTGATGCTGATTGTTGCCATCGGTTATGTGGCGTGGATGCCAGGCGGCGAAGGCTCGGTATCGGCCCGCGCGCAAGGCTCAGGCAATCTGACCTCGTGGAATATCCCGAATCTACCTGCGTCATCGGGCAGCGCCAGCAGTGAGGCGGCGGCAGCCGGGGCCAAGCCGGCAGTACCGGAGGCCGCTATGCTCGGCGGCATGACCCCCACCCCCGCCCCATCTCTCCCCACCATGCAGCCGGTGCCTCCTGGCAATGAGATCGGCGGCACCTGCATCGCGGGGCACATCATCGACGTTTACCACAATGCGCGTGGTGCTGGCTTCGAGATCTCCGTCCGCGAAGATCGCGATGGCGCTACCGCAATTCGCCGTCAAGCCGATCAAAATGGGTATTTCCAATTCCCAGGGCTCGCGGGCGGAACGTACGTAGTAGAGTTGAGCATCCCAGAAGGCTGGAGGGCATTCACCCCGGCGACTTTCAAGGTCACATTGAGCGGCGAGGGCAGCAACTGCGCCCAGGTGCGCTTCAAGCTTGAAGCACTGGCCTGCCTCGAAGTGATTAAGCTAGATGAAAGCGGCAACCCGCTCGGCAACATGATTGGCATCCCCGGCTGGAAAATGAACGCCAGCTCTGGCCAGATTAACCTGCTGCAAGAGACCGACGGGGAGGGCAAGGCCTACTTCCGCAACCTGATCCCGGGCAGATGGACGGTGCAGGAAGAAACGCGCAACGGTTGGATGCCCGCCGAAGGCTACTTAGACACTACGTCGCTTGATTTGCCTTCACCCTTCAACCCTGGCGAATGCCAGCCAGTCGTCTTCGTAAACAAGCAGGTCCACACAGGCTGCATAGCACCGAAGAAGGTGGATATCAACGGCCAGCCGCAGGCGGGTTGGAAGTTCTCGCTACGCTATAAAGAGGGCACGCAGCGCACGCAGGAAGGCATTACCGATGCCAGCGGCGTTGTGTATTTCACCAACCTTGCCCTGGGTGATTGGATCGTGGAAGAGGTTCTGGACGCAGAGCAGGCAAGATGGTGGCGGGCAGTCACGCCTCGGCAGCAGGAAGTACACCTGGACCATGCCAACAACCTGTGCACCCAGCCGATCTTCACCAATGAGCAGCTTGGCGGCATCCGCGGCTACAAGATCAATCACCTGGAAGAAGGGCTGCAAGGCTGGAAGATCACCGTCAAGAATGACAGTACCGGCGAAACATTCAGCACAACGACCGACGTCGACGGTTTCTTCCACTTCGAGGGCCTGGCACTCGGCTCCTGGACAGTCTCAGAAGAGGTCCGTCCCGGTTAGACGGCAGTGACACCTTCCAGCTTCCAGATTGTGCTCGACACACCCTTTACCTACAAAGATGTGCGCTTCAAGAACCGCACCGACAAAGCGTGCCTGTACGTCTTCAAGCGCGACTCCTTCGATAATGCCGGTATCCCTGGCTGGGCGATCAACCTGAAGCCGGCCTTTGGCGGCGAAATGATCACCGGCAGCACCGATGGCACCGGCTGGGCGCGCTTCGAAGACCTGACCCCCGGCGAGTGGATTCTCAGTGAAGTAATGCAGGATGGCTGGGCCCCCGATGGCCTCACCTCTACCAACGTGACACTCGAGGCGAGTGGCAACTGCTCCACCTACACCTTCTACAATCACCAGACGAACCGCCCGCCCGCGCCCATCGTGCCCATCGACCCGAAGAACCCCACACCCGGTAAGCAAGGTCCGGTAAATAACACCTGCTCGCAGTATTACACCATCGTGCGCGGTGATACGCTTTCTTCCATTGCTAACCGCTTCGACGTCACGCTTCAGCGGCTGCGCGAGGTGAACAGCATTGCAAACCCGAACCTGATCCACCCCAACACCACGCTCTGTATTCCCATCAAGTAAACGGCGAATCATAGCAACCAGGTGTTATCGAAAATGTGTTTATGATGAATTGGGCCAGCACATGTGCTGGCCCAATTCATCATAAACACCCATCTTTACGCGGGCTGTCCAAGTGACTTTTTGGACTGCCCCTGGCTGCTGTTAATCAGCGATCAAAATGTGGGTGAGGATGTTGGAACCGCTGCCGCCAATGTTCTGCGCCATGCCGACCCGAGCATCCCGCACCTGCGTGCCTTCCGCCTCACCACGGAGCTGCTGCACCACCTCTACGATCTGGTACATGCCCGTTGCGCCCACCGGGTGACCACGCGCCTTCAACCCACCGCGTGTGGCGATCGGGATGCGGCCATCCGGGCGAATTTCGCCATCCAAAGCAAGCTGCGGGCCTTTGCCGCGCTCGGCAAAACCGCACGCCTCCAGCGAAAGCGCCGCCATGATGGTAAAAGCGTCGTGCGCTTCGAAGATGTCGATATCCTTCGGCCCTACACCGGCCTGCCGGTACGCCTCCTGCACAGACTTTTCTGCCGCGGTAAGCCACAGCGGGTCGCGCCGGTCGTGGACAGCGATCGTGTCGGTTGCCGCGGACGATGCCGCCACGCGAATGCGGCTGCCGCGCACCATATCCATCGGCACCAGCACCGCCGCCGCCGCGCCATCCGCCATGCCTGAGGCATCCATCAGGTTGATGGGATGCGAAACCATCGGCGCCCGCTTGTAGCCTTCTTCGGTCAGCGGCTCGCGGAAGCGGGCAAATGGGTTATGCACCGCGTTGGCGTGCGCATTGATTGAGAACGGCGCGAAGTGCTCGTGCTTCCAGCCATATTCGTACATATAGCGCTGCATGATGAGCGCATTGAGCGCCACAAACGAGACGCCCATATCCAACTCCCAATCTGCGTCGGCGGCGGTGGCAAGCTGGGCGGTGATCTCGTTACCGGGCGAGTCGGACATCTTCTCAACACCCACCGCCACGGCGGTATCCACCGCGCCCGATGCTACGGCCATGTAGGCAGCGCGAAACGCCGCCGAGCCCGACCCACAGGCGGCTTCGATGCGCAGCGCCGAGGCGTGCCGGAAGCCGACCCAGTCAGCGATGTACGCGCCCAAGTGCTGCTGGTGACTGGCTGCCCCGGAGATCATGTTGCCGACAAAGATGCTCTCGGCCTCTTCCAGCCCGGCATCCTGCACAGCCGCCAGCACGGCTTCACCGGCCAGCAGCCGCAGCGATTTATCCCAATGTTCATCCGCGGGCGTCTGCCCGATCCCTAAAACTGCTACTTCTCGCATGGAGGAACCCTCCTTATTTTTCTTGTTTGATGTTTCATTTTGCAAGTATGGCGGACTAAGTCCGCCATACTTGCAAAATGAAACATCAGTATTTATTTGTATTGTACCGGGAAAGGCTCTCAAAAACGATCAAGTGTATAGGGGCGGGGGTTATAATAGGCCAAATGACCCGACGGCTCTCGATGCTGCTTACCCTGATGATGATCCTGCTCACCGCTTGCGCCCCATCTGGCGTTGTCGGAACAGCGGATCCCCCAACCGCGCCAGCGCCAACGGCAGCGAACACGAGCACCGCACAGGCTACACGCAAATCAGAACTCACATCGACACCCGAGGCAACCAGCACGCCCGCACAACCGGTCCTGTGGCTCTCGCCGGAAGTTCCTGTTGGGCTGCGGAATGCATTAGATCTGCCTGCCACTGTCCGCACCACGGAGGATCAGAAGCTGGCAAACCTGTTCCTCGCTGGAGTGGATGGGATGGAACCCCGCCAAAAAATTACGACCCAGTGGGTCTATGCCCTGGCAGCACCCTTCCCGACCCTCACGGATACGGTTGACTATGACCAGTTGCACGAAGCCTGGCGTAAGGGCAAACCTATCCCGGGCTGGAACCTTCCCATTTTGATGACTGCCGAGACGCAGGCGGCGATGGGGCTGCGATTAGGGCAGCCCGTGGAAGGTACCGTTCGCCTCCTGGATGCTGATGAACTGCTCCCCAATGCATGGGAAGAGAATCTGCTCGCGTTGATCCCCTTTGAGGCAATCGAGCCGCGCTGGAAAGTGCTGCGCCTGGACGGCATCTCACCCTTTGATCTAAATTTGGGCGATTATGGGTTGGCAATGCGTATTAACCTCCATGGCAACGCGGAGATCGCGGAAGGGATCACGCTGCCCACCAACCGCGACCCCAATAAGCTCACCCGGTTGATGATGACCGGTGTCACCGCACTTTCGCGCCGTATCGCCGAGAAGATGGAATCGGATGGCCTGACCTACCCGGCTAAGGATATCGGCGAGCTGCTGGCCGAGGCCGATCTGACTCACATCAGCAACGAGGTCTCGTTCTACGCCGACTGCCCCAAGCCCGGCCCGCTGCGCGCCGATATGCGCTTCTGTTCCAACCCACGCTACATCAAGTTGCTTGAAGCGGTCGGCGCGGACATTATCGAGCTGACCGGCAACCACAACCTCGATTGGGGCCACCAGCCCTATCTCGACTCGCTGGAGATGTACCGCGAGCGCGGTTGGGGCGTGTATGGCGGTGGCGAAAACCTGATCGCCGCGCAAGTTCCACTGGAAATCGAACACAACGGCAGCCGGTTGGTCTTCCTGGGGTGCAGCCCGGCTGGCCCTGAGGCCGTTTGGGCCACCGAATGGACGCCCGGCTCCGCGCCGTGCAACCTGGACAGAATGGAGCAGCAAGTCCGCGCGCTGCGGGCAGAGGGCAAGCTGCCCATCGTCACCTTGCAGCACGTGGAAACGCTCGGTTACGTGCCCTCCCCGGCCCAGGGCTCGCCTGACTTTCGCCGCCTGGCCCGGGCCGGTGCGGTGATCGTCAGCGGCAGCCAATCACACTACGCGCAGACCATGACGCTCGTAGACGGCGACTTTGGACCTGCTTTTGTCCACTACGGTTTGGGCAACCTGTTCTTTGACCAGATGGAGCCGGAAGAGATCCGTCCGGCCTTTATCGACCGCCACATCTTCTACGACGGGCGCTACCTGGGCGTGGAGCTTGTGACCACGATCCTGGAAGAAGGCGCGCGCCCGCGCCCAATGACAGCCTCGGAGCGCCAGGAATTTCTCGACATGATCTTCTCTCTTTCCAATTGGAGCGGAGAATAGAACGGGCAGGCCAAACGGGATGCAGCTATGAAATCACACAACCACCACGCTCTGCTTCTTTCACTGCTCTTGTTCGTCCTGATCCTTAACGGCTGTGGATCGGCACTCCCTGGCCCAGCCGGGCAGGAATCGAACGGCCTGTCGATTGATGATCTGTTCCCATCCATCGTCAGCCCCACCCCAACACCCTTCCAACCCGTACCGCCCACGCCCAGCCCAACGCTCACCCCCACGGCGACTCCTCCACCCACCGCCACCCCCGCGCCGGTGCAAATCCTCAACATCTGGTTGGATCCGGCCATGCCGCCCGCCCTGGTCGAGCAGATCCGCTTGCCACAGGGCGCGCAGAAGGCGCAGGCCGTGGAGCAGTCCAACGTGCAAATTGGTCCGCTGCGCGGCGGCCCGCCCGATACTTCCACCTGGGTCTATGCAATCGCGGCAGCCTTTCCTACGCTGCCAGATGGCATCGCCCTGGAAGAGATCCGGCGGGCATGGCGCGGTGAGGCAGGCAGCACCTTTACCGGCACGCTGCTGATGGCCCCGGAAACGCAAGCCGCATTTGCAGCCAACTGGGGACCGGCAGGCCCCGGGCGGATCAAAACGCTGCCCGCTGCGGATCTGCTGGACGCCGCCTGGGCGCAGCGCGCGCCAACCGGTTTCGGCTCGCTGGCAATCATCCCATTCGAGGCGATCGAGCCGCGCTGGAAGGTGCTGCGCGTGGATGGCGTCTCGCCGATGGATCAGCAGTTCGACTCGCAGCAGTATCCGCTGGCGGTGTGGTTTGGCGTCAGTGGCAGCCCTGAGGCAGTTGTGCTGCTGCAAAATGCCCTAGGCCCCGGTGCAACCATTTTCACAGCGGCTTCTAACCGCGACCCCGCGAAGATGACCACCCTGGTGATGACCGGAGTCACCGCGCTGGCCCGCGCTACCGGCGCGCGGATGGACAGTCTTGGCGCCACCTACCCCGCCCGTGACATCCGCGACTGGCTGGTCACCGCCGACCTGACGCACATCAGCAATGAGGTTAGCTTTACACCCGACTGCCCGCTCGCCAACCCCTACTCCACCAGTGTGATGTTTTGCAGCCGCCCGGAGTATATCGAGTTGCTGGAATACATCGGTACAGATATTGTGGAACTTTCGGGCAATCACAATAAAGACTGGGGCGTGCGGCCCTTTGACTATTCGCTCAACATGTATCATGAGCGCGACTGGACGCTCTTCGCCGGCGGCGAGAATATTGAAGCTGCTCGCCGCCCCGCCATTGTGGACCACAACGGTAACCGGCTGGCCTTTATCGGATGCAACCCGGTAGGGCCGCCCGGCGTGTTCGCAACCGCCAGCGAGTCGGGCGTAGCAAGCTGCGGTGATTACGGCTGGATATTAGATGAAGTGCGGCGGCTGCGCTCCGAGGGCTACCTGCCCATCGTCACCTTGCAGTATTTCGAGATCTACGTTCACTTCCCCTCCGACCACCAGGAGCGCAACTTCCGCGCCCTGGCAGAAGCCGGGGCGGTGATCGTCAGCGGCAGCCAGGCCCACTTCCCGCAGTACATGGAGTTCCACGAGGGGTCCTTCATCCACTACGGGCTGGGAAACCTGTTCTTCGACCAGATGGATATCCCCGTGCCGGGCACCCGGCGCGAGTTTGTCGACCGGCACATCTTCTACAACGGCAGGCACATCCAGACCGAGCTGCTCACCGCCCTGCTGGAAGACTACGCCCGTCCCCGCCCGATGACCCAGGAAGAACGGGATCAATTCCTGATCGATATTTTCAGATCGAAGGGCTGGTAAAAATGGATCTTTTCCCTCCCCTTGGGGAGGGACTAAGGGAGGGGTGATACTGGCAATCAAGTGCTTTGGCCTGCAAACATTGCCCCTCACCCAAGCGTAGCGTCCCTCTCCCCAGCGGGGAGAGGAATCAAGATAAGGAGGCCGCATGAAAATCCATGATATTTCCCTCACCGTCACCCCCGCCCTGCCCGTATGGCCCGGCGACCCGCCGATTGTGCTGGAGCGCGTTTCGAAAATGGAAGAGGGCGAGCACAACAACGTCTCGCGGCTGGCGCTCAGCGCGCACGCCGGAACGCACGTCGACGCGCCTTACCACTTCATCGCCGACGGCAGCACGATCGAGACGCTTTCGCTGGACGTGCTGGTAGGGCCTTGCCAGGTGGTCCAGATCCCTGATGACGTTGATCTGGTGACTGAAGAAGTGCTGCAAACCGCCGGGATCGAAGCGGGCACAGAGCGGGTTCTGCTCAAGACGCGCAATTCGCGCTACTGGCAAGAGCAGGGCCTGCCCTTCCAGAAAGATTTTGTAGCCGTAGATCCCAGCGGTGCTGCGTACCTTGTGGCACGCGGCGTTCGCCTGATCGGCATCGACTATTTCTCCATCGCCCCCTACGGCGACAGCGTCCCCACCCACCGCATTTTGCTCAACACCGCCATGGTGATCCTGGAAGGCATCGACCTCTCGCGCGTGGAACCGGGCAAGTACACGCTGTACTGCCTGCCGCTCAAGCTGGGCGGCTCAGACGGCGCACCCGCCCGCGCCGTCCTGCTCGAAGAGTGAGTTTTCGTTACTGCTCTGCCGCAGGGGCTTTCTCTCTGAATCGCGGGCTTCGCCCGCCTCAAAAAATATTTGCTGGTTTTGAAAACGCAAGGCGTTTTCAAAACCAGCAAATATTACTTTACTTCGGGACAAGGAGGGTAAACCCTCCATCGATCACGATCACCTGGCCGCGGATCATGAAGGCCGCCGGAGAGCATAAGAACGACACCAGTTCTGCCACATCCTCGGGCGTGGTCAGCCGCCCGGCGGGCGTGTTGGCCGCGTTGCGCTCGATCACCTGCGGATCGCCCAGCACAGCGAAGTGCTGGAGCGCATCCGTCAGCACCATACCCGGCGACACGGCGTTGACCGCGATGTTCTTCTCGGCCAGTTCCACCGCCAGGTAGCGCGTCAGCGACTCGAGCGCGGCCTTGCTCGCCCCCACGGCGATGTAATCGGGCAGCACGCGCGTGCCACCCGGCGAAGAGATCGCCACCATGTGCCCGCCGCCACGCTTTTCCATCAGCGGCACGGCGCGCTGGGCGGCAAACAGGAAGGCGCGGGCGTTGACGTTCATCGTCCAATCCCAACCGGTGACCTTTTGCTGCATCCCAGGCCGGTTGAAACCCGAGGCGGCATTGTTGATGAAGATATCCAGCCCATCAAACTCCGCCGCGACCGCATCGAACAGCAGATCAATATCTTCCGTCTTGGAGAGGTTGGCGCGCACGACCATCGCCCGGCGGCCCATCTCGCGGATCTGGCAGGCGACCTCTTCGGCAGGGGCCTCATTACGGTGATAGTTGATCACCACATCCGCGCCGGCCTGGGCCAGCCGCAGCGCAATGGCCCGCCCGATTCCGCGGCCCGAGCCGGTCACCAGGGCTGTTCGCCCCGCAAATGGTAGTTCAGTGTTGGTCATCCATCCTCCAGGTGATCGGCCGCATCAGGCTGCGGTCAAAATGCTGAATGTTCTCCGGCCCCAGGCGGCGTAGTGTTTCCTCCACCCGCCCATAATCGCGCCGGAAGTTGGCCAGGTCAACGCCCCTGCATTCATCGGGAAACGGCCCCAGCCACGTGCGCGAACGGAGGAACAACTTGCTCGCGCCGGGGTAGTTCCTGCGTAAAATGTGATAATACGCCACAGAGATCTGCAAGATCCCGCGGTACAACTCGCGCACCGGCCCCTTCTCATCGCGCCAGGCCAGCTCCAATTCCTCGTGCGCCTCAAAGTATTCCCCCCGGTTGAACAGTTCCATCCCGCGGACGGCGAGCGGATGCAGCTCCCCGCGGCAGGCGCAGGCAATCTCTTCCGGCGTAACGATGAACTCCTGGCTCATGGGGGGATTATAGCATACAGCCGCACTGTAAAAATCTTTGTTGAAGAGAGCAGGGTGATCGTGTATAAAAATATTACGCAGATTGATTGTAATAAAAACAAACGCAGTTGGACCACACAGCTTGAGGGATGGAACATGAAACTGCAAGATATTTATAGAGCATATGAAGGAAAATCGCCAAACGAATGGCAGCGTCTTCAATCATCGCCTTATACACGCCTTGAGTATTTAATTACGACGCACTGCCTAGCTCGCTTTCTGCCCGCGAATGGTTTTGTCCTTGATGCCGGGAGCGGCCCCGGACGCTACGCTATACACCTTGCAAAACAGGGCTACAAAATCGCAATGTTCGATCTAATACATGCGATGTTAACGCTTGGAAGAGAAAAAGTAACCAAAGAAGGCATTTCCAATCAAAAGGTCTCTATCACCGAAGGTGATATTTCTTCTCTGCCTTATGCAACATCCACATTTGATGCGGTTATCAGCTTGGGTGCTCCACTCTCACACTTGACCAATGAAGTTTTGCGAGTTAGGGCAGTCAATGAAATGATACGAGTTCTAAAGCCCGGTGGCTTTTTATTCCTTACCGGACTGACACGAATGGCTATTTACCGTTCCATGGTTTACTGGATGAATGAAGATTTAATCAATCAGTTTAAAACAGAAGAGATCCAGAAAAGTGGTATTTATGATGGGTCCGTCAGGTGGTATGCTTTTCAGCCAGGTGAATTACGTGGGTTAATTCAAGATGCAGGAGCGAAAATAGTGGATGAGGTTGGGTGCGAAGGTTTAGCCGCGCATCTACCTGCAGAACACCTGGAGCGTGTTGAACAAGACCCAGAATTGTGGAAACCCTGGAAAGACCTTCTCTTGGGAACATGCAACGAGCCATCCATTGTGGGCATTTCAAACCACCTGCTCGTGATAGGGCAAAAATAGGACTGCAGAAGAGCGTTCTACCGCCCTATTTTCGCATTGGAGTTCTACGATAGCCTTGCGTAGTAATTACAAACGTGTTCTTACCCACTCCACAATATCCTCCGCTACCTGGGCGTGATCCAGATCATTGTGGATCTCGTGGCGACTGCCAGGGTAAACTTTGAGCGTCTTATCTGCAAACGATATCTGCTCGAAGAAGCGCTGCGTGCCGCCCACCAAGTTAAACGGATCATCGCCGCCGTGCAGAAACAGCACCGGCAAGCGGATCTCTTCCGCACGTTCGCGCAACCAATCCGTTGCCGCAATCGACTCGGTGCCCCACCGCGCCGTCACCCGGTTGTGGTGCAGCGGATCGGTGATGAGTGCCGCCAGCACGTCTGGATCGCGCGATACGCCATCGATATCGTTGTGCATCCCAATAGAGAAAGTCGGCCAGACGATCGAAAGCACCCGCGCCATCATGATTTGCGTTTTGGAAGCAACCCCGGCAGGCTCCAGCGGCGCGCCGATGAAGATCGCACCGCGCAGCCCGGTGGAATCGCGCATCACGTAGTCCATCACAATCCCCGCCCCAAGGCTGTAGCCGAGAAGAAACAGCGGCACACCCGGTGATTGCGCCATCACCATCTGGTAGAAGGCGCGCACGTCCTCGCGGTAATCGCCCCACGAAGCAATGTGACCCTTGCGCCCAGGCGAGCGCCCAAACCCCCGCAGGTCGAAGCCGTGCACGGCGATCCCCGCGTCTGTCAGCGGCTGCACCAGGCGATCGAACCGACCGCTGTGGTCGCCCATGCCGTGGACGATTCCGACGCTGGCAGCAGCCCTGGCCTCCGGCAGCCACGCCTGGTAGAACAGTTCCAGCCCCCTGGCTCCGCAAAAGCTCCCCGTTGTATGCTTCATCTTCTCCTCCGGTTTGTCGCTTGAAGTGGCACCTTCGTAACTACTCAGACTGATATGGGATTTTGTGTGTTTTGTGAGAGGATGTACAGCAATCCCCTCACAAAACACACAAAATCCCTGCGAGCCTGAATAGTAACCTTAATTATATAGCCGGACAGTCATCAATAGGGGCGCATTATTAAGAAAAAACCTGTTTCGCCTTTTCCACATCGAAATTAGAAGTAGATTATCCAGTAAAGGGAGTCCCACGAAGGTGGGACTTTGTTGACCTAGCCGTGGCTTTAGCCGCCAGGCATGGGTAGGGCGCAAGGCAATGTTGCGTGATTTTTTTGTAGCAGAAAACACCTTCAAAACTGCCGGGCCTGAACGGTCACCAAAATAAATTCTGGATCGATACATAATAAAAGTACGCATTACCTTGCATGCGCCTTCAATATATGTTAAAATGAGCGCACTGATTTGAAGAAACGTTGGCGATGAAAAGTGGGCCACCCCCACTTTTCTGCATATTAACCAGCAGGTAACCGATAACAAGAGTTTTCAGTTTTTGATTTGGAGTATGGGTCGGCATGAAGAACGAGTTTGTCCTGGCTTTCAATGAAGTATTAGAAGAAAAAGGACTTCCGAAAGAAGTGATCGTCAAAGCGTTGGAATCGGCGATGGTTTCGGCCTACCGCCGCGCAGTCAACGCCTCTAACGCGCAGCAAGTGGAAGCCAAAATTGACCTCGAAACCGGCAAGGTAACCATCTTTGCCGATAAAGAGGTGGTCGATTCGGTGCAGGACCCCCGCACCGAGGTGACTCTGGCGGAAGCGCGCCGCTATAACCCCGAGGCCGAGATGGGCCAGATGGTGGTCGTTGAATCGACCCCACGCGACTTCGGCCGCGTTGCTGCCCAGACTGCCCGCCAGGTGATCCAGCAGCGTATCCGCGACGCGGAGCGCCAGGCGCAGCTCTCGTTCTACGACAAGCAGATGGGCGAAATCGTCTCTGGCATCGTCCAGGCCGTCAACGCGCAAGGGCTGACCATTGGCCTGGAAATGCGCGCGGAAGGCAACATGCCCCGCAAAGAGATGATCCCCGGCGAGCGCTTCCGCGTTCACGACCGCGTACGCGCCCTACTCTCCGAGGTCAAAGACACCCCGCGCGGCCCGCAGATCATCCTCTCACGCACGCATCGCAACTTCTTGCGCCGCCTGCTCGAAAACGAAGTTCCCGAAATCTACCACGGCATCGTAGAGATCCGTTCCATTGCTCGCGAACCCGGCGAGCGCGCCAAAGTCGCCGTCTACGCCACCCAGCAGGGCATCGACCCGGTGGGTGCTTGTGTAGGCATCCGCGGCGTGCGTATCCAGGCCATCGTGCGCGAACTGCATGATGAGAAGATCGACGTGATCGAATGGAACCCCGACCCGGCCCTTTACATCGCCAAGGCGCTCAGCCCTGCCCGCGTGCACGGCGTGTACCTCAATGAGAAGCCCGGCGCCACCGGCAAGACAGCCACCGTCGTAGTCCCTGAAGATCAGCTCAGTCTGGCCATTGGCCGCGACGGGCAGAATGCCCGCCTGGCAGCCAAGCTCACCAGCTGGCGCATCGACATCAAGAGCCTGCCCGAAGCCGCAACCGATGTGGTCTACAAGCTCCAATCAGACCCGGCGTACGCGCAGATTGCCGAGGAAGAAACCACCGGCATCGAACGCATGCAGGAACTTCTCGCCAAGAAGGCTGAAAACCGCCCGCTGACCCCCGAAGAGTACGACCGCATGGCCAAGTTTGTCGACTCGGTGGAGAAGCGCGCTACGGCCAGGCGCGCCCCAGAAAAGAAGGTAGACGACACCCGCCAGGTGGAAATGCGCAAGACCATCACCGCCTCGGCTTTCGAAATGAACGTCCTCGACAGCGCTCTGCCCGAGCACGTGGCCTACACCTTGCAAGAAAATGGCTACCCCACCATTGGTGATCTGGTCATGCAGATGAAGATCGACCAGGATGAGGTGCTCAAGCTGCAAGGGATCGGACCACGCGCCATGCAGGAAATCCAGCATCTGGTTGAGATATACACCGTCGCTGCCCCGGTTGAGGAAGCAGCGGCCGCTGAGACAGCGGGCGCTGAAACAGCCGAACCTGTGGCAGAGGAAGAACGCCCCGGTGGGTTCGAGTCGGTAATTGCCGCGCCGGTCGATGAGATCGTCCAGGCTGCCGATCAGGAACCTGCCGTTGCCGAAGATGTAACCATCGCGCCCACCAGCCCGGTTCAGGAAGCTGAACAACCTGACACCACCGCTGAAGGCGAAGAAGTCACCTTTGATCAGCTCTTCACCCTCCAACCCGACGTTGTCGTTCCGAGTGAGGAAGAGTCTGAGGAAGAAGAAGGCACTACCACAGACCCGAAGACCGGTAAGAAGAAGAAGGTTAAGAAGGGCCGCAAGAGCGTGGAAGTGGAGTACGATCCTGATGCCGACCGCACAATTGCTCGCAAGAAGCACAAGCGCGCCGGCGAAGAATGGGAATGGTAATTGTCAATTGCCGAGGGTAGCTGGCAGGTAAGCCACCAGTTCCCCTTGGTTTCAACCACGTACTGTATAGCTGAATGAACTTCGTTGGGTGGTTATTGATGTGCAACGAAGCTGTCAACCAATAATCACCCAACGAAGGATCAAAAAAGATATCGAGAAGCAGAGGTGGCAAAAAAGATCGCAAAACGTACGAAGCATGTGCCGCAGCGCACCTGTGTGGGATGCCGCGAGACACTGGCCAAACGCCAGATGATCCGCGTTGTACGCACCCCCGAGGGACTGCGGATTGACCCGACAGGCAAGGTCCAGGGGCGTGGCGCCTATTTACACGACCGCCCGAGCTGTTGGGAACGCGGACTCAAAGGCGCGCTGGCGCATGCATTGAAGGTGGAACTGACCGAACTGGATCGAGAAACCCTACGTTCGTTCATGGCGACCCTTCCTCCAGAGGATGCTCCATCTACTGTGGAGGATCTTGTGGAAGAAGGGCCGGGGAACGAAACGAATCGGGAGCAAACTGAATCGTTGGGAAGCACACAATGAACTGCTGATCGACGCCCGCCCGATTGCTCAAGATACCAGACGGCGCAATTCCATCCTCACCGCGAACGAATATTCCTCACCTGACGATTCAGCAGAATCTGCGGCGAGTGAAGAGGAGGTAACATATGAGCAATAATGGGCAAAAGAAGATCGAACTGCCCGGCAACATCACCGTGCGCGACCTCGCGCAAAAGATGGGCTCAAGCCCCATCCAGATCATCAAAGTCCTCATGTCGAACGGCGTGATGGCGAACATCAACCAGCAGATCGATTTCGATACTGCTGCGGTGGTCGCTTCTGAAATGGGCTACGAAGTCAACCTTGAGGCCCCCGAACCCACTGAAGAAAAAGAAACCGGTGAAATTCCACTCTGGCGGCAGGTTATCGCCGGAGAAAAAACAGCCGACCTGGTCGTCCGTCCTCCAGTGGTCACCATCCTGGGGCACGTCGATCACGGCAAGACGACCCTGCTCGATGCGCTGCGCAAGACAGATGTGGCCGGCGGTGAAGCCGGCGGCATCACTCAGCACATCGGCGCATATCAGGTAGATCTAAAAGGCCGCGCAATCACCTTCCTGGATACCCCCGGGCACGCGGCGTTCACCGCCATGCGTGCCCGCGGCGCCCAGGGAGCCGATATTGTTATTCTTGTGGTCGCGGCAAACGACGGCGTTATGCCGCAAACCCGTGAGGCCATTGCGCATGCCAAGGCCGCACGCGTGCCGATTTTGGTGGCGCTCAATAAGATTGACCGCCCCGACGCCAATGCCGACTTTGTAAAGCGCCAGCTTGCCGAGCTCGGTCTGGTACCTGATGAATGGGGCGGCAATACGCTGGTCGTGCCCGTTTCTGCCAAGCAGAAGATGGGCCTGGAAGATCTGCTCGAAGCCATCCTCCTCATCGCCGACAGCACCGATATCCGCGCAAACCCCAAGGGCAAAGTGTACGGTACGGTTGTCGAAGCTCAGGTAGACCGCGCCAAGGGTGTGGTTGCCACGCTGCTGGTGCAGAATGGCACGCTCGAAATGGGCGACATTATTGTGGCGGGCGGAGCATTTGGCCGCCTGCGTGCCATGTTTGATCATCGCGGGCGCAAGCTGCACAAGGCCGGTCCTGCCACCCCCGTGCAGGTGATGGGCTTCAACGACGTGCCCCAGGTGGGCGAGGTGTTTGCCCGCTACAGTTCGGATAGAGAAGCCCGTGCCGCCGTGGAAGAGCGCAAGATCAAGGCACAGAATCTGGCCAGCGCAGCCCCCAAGGCAACCCTCGAAGAGCTATTCAGCCGCGTTCAGTCCGGTGAGCAAAAAGAGCTAAACCTGATCATCAAGGCCGACGTACAGGGCTCGCTCGAGCCGATCATGAACGAGGTCAAAGAGCTGGGCAAGGGTGAAATCAAGATCAACATCCTCAAGGCGACCACCGGCAACATCGGCGAGAACGACGTTCTCGAAGCCTCGGCCTCTCATGCCATTGTCGTCGGATTCAACGTCACCGCAGACCCCGCTACCATGCGTCTTGCAGAAACCGAGGGCGTCTCGATCCGCCAGTACGACATCATCTACCGCCTGGTAGAAGATATCGAGAAGGCGCTCAAGGGTATGCTCGCCCCCACCTTCCGCGAAGTGAACCTGGGCCGCGCCGAGGTGCTGGCCGTTTTCTCCGTTCAAAAAGTTGGAAACATTGCTGGCTGCAAAGTTGTGCAGGGGGAAGTCCGCCGCAATGCCCGCATCCGCGTGATGCGTAATAACCAACAAATTCACGATGGCGAGATTGGCTCGCTAAAGATCGTCCGCGATGATGTGCGCGAAGTCCGCCAGGGCTTTGAGTGCGGCATTGGCCTGAAGAACTTTAACGACGTTCAAGTTGGCGATTCGTTCGTTTGCTATACACTCGAGAAGTTGTAAAATAGTGTAATTCATACGCGGGCCTGGTCTACCGGGCAGCACCGATACCAGGCCCGCGGGGAAAACGCCAAGGGGGATAGGGATTGGAGGCAAGAAATGCCATCAAAGATTCGAATACAACGTATTAATGACCGCATCCGCGACGAGCTTGCTTCAATGCTGGTCATGGAAGTGGCTGACCCCCGGTTAAACGGCGTGACCGTTACAGACGTGCGCGTGGACCGCGAACTGGCATACGCCGATGTGTATGTCTCAGCGGTGGAAGGCCACGAGCGAAGCAAGGAAATTCTGGAAGGTTTGCACTCTGCCGTGGGATTCCTGCGGAGAGCCCTGGCTGACCGTGTGGATTTGCGTGTTTTCCCCCGGCTTCGCTTCCACTGGGATCCGACGCCCGAACGCGCCGACCATATCGAGCGCATGCTGGCCGAACTGCGCAACGAAGAAAGTAACACGAGCAGCACCGCAGAAGAACCGCCTGCCGCCGGAGATGAAAACCAGGATGACGAGTAACGGAACACCCATCGAAGCAGACCGTACAGCCGATATCACCACCACAAACGCGCAGATCAGTAGGGTATTTCAGAATGCCAGCCGCGTGCTGATCACTTCACACATCCGCCCGGACGGTGACGCCGTCGGGTCGCTGCTGGGCCTGGGGCTTGCGCTCCAGCAGGCAGGCAAGACCGTGCGCATGGTGCTGGCAGATGGCGTACCCCACTCGCTGCGCCACCTGGAAGGCAGCAAGCAGGTCCAGCGCGCCGCTGGTGACATGAGCGGGTTCGACCTGGTGATTGTTGTCGATGCGTCTGACCTCAAACGGGTGGGAGGTGTGCTGAACGACCGCACCCCCGACCTGAACATCGATCACCACGTAACCAATCTGCGCTTCGCAGCGGTAAATCTGGTGATCCCGGCGCAGGTAGCCACAGCAGCAATTATCGCCCGCTACCTGCCGGATTGGGGGTTGGAATACAGCCGCCCGGTTGCCGACGCCCTGCTCACCGGCATTGTCACCGATACGATCGGCTTCCGCACCTCCAACATGACGGCGGAGGCGCTGCGCCTCTCGGCGATGTTGATGGATCAAGGCGCAGAACTGCCCGAGCTCTACCAGCGCGCGCTCACCAATAAAACCTTTTCAGCAGCCCGCTACTGGAGCTACGGTCTCAGCCGGATGCAGAGCGAGCCAGCCGGTATTTCGGAATCTGCCAACGGGAATGAGTCCGGCAGCAGCATGGTATGGACTTCGCTCACCCTGGAAGACCGCGTGGGAGCGAGCTACCCTGGCAACGACGATGCGGATCTAGTGAGTTTGCTATCCAGCATCGACGCCGACATTGCCGTGATTTTCGTCGAGCAGAAGAATGAACACGTGAAGGTAAGTTGGCGTGCCAGACCGGGTTTCGATGTTTCACAAATTGCGTTACAATTTGGTGGAGGGGGCCATCCGGCAGCAGCCGGCGCGGATATCGCCGGTACGCTGGAGGTTGTTCAGGAACAGGTGCTCGCTGCTACAAGGATGATATTTTCATCCCCTTCCGCCCAACGCGCGGAGGGCGATTCATAGGTCAGCCAGGTTCCGATGGGGAGAAACACACGAACATGAATGACAGTCGCTTCGACCTGAAAAATGCAATCTCAGGGGTGCTGGTAGTTGATAAGCCGGTAGGGCTGACCTCGCACGATGTGGTACAGATCGTTCGCAAGGGGACCAATATTCGCCGTGCCGGTCACACGGGCACCCTTGATCCTCGCGCATCAGGTGTGCTGGTGATACTGGTAGGGCCTGCCGTGCGCCTGAGCGAGTACGTTTCCGCTTCTGATAAGCGCTACCAGGCAGTGATCCGCCTGGGTGCAACGACCGATACCTACGATGCCGATGGGCGAATCCTGTCGACCCAGCCGGTCGATAAGCTCAACGAGAGCCAGTTTGAAGAGGCACTCGGATCCTTTGTTGGCGAAATTGAACAAGTGCCCCCACCCTACTCGGCAGTAAAGATTAAAGGGCGTAAGGCATACGAGATGGCGCGCGAAGGCGAGGATATCGATCTCTCGCCGCGCCGTATCAAAGTCTACAACCTGGAACTGCTGGAATGGGCGCCGCCCGAGGCTGTTATTGACGTGTACTGCTCTTCCGGTACCTACGTGCGCTCGCTGGCGCACGACCTGGGCGAGAAGCTGGGCGTTGGCGCGCACCTGATCGGCCTGCGCCGCACCAAGAGCGGGCGCTTCACCTTGCGCGACGCCGTACCCCTGCGCCGCCTACGCGAAGCCTTTGAAGATGGCAACTGGTACCAATACCTCATTCCGGCAGCCGAAGCGCTTTCGGATTGGCCTGCCATCGAGCTACAGCACGAGCAGGTCGACGCGATCCGCCACGGGCATCGTATCCCCGCCGAAGAAGGCGCGGAAGGCATGGTGCGCGGTGTCAGCGAGCAGGGTGAGCTGGTTGCGCTGTTAGAATACGTCGCTGAGGGCAACGAATGGCAGCCCAAAAAGGTATTTTTCTCTTAGACCCGAAATGAGACATTTCCTTTCCTTCGAGGAAGTGGAACTGACGAACACCTGGGCCACAATCGGCACGTTCGACGGCGTGCACCGCGGACATCAGGCGATTCTCGTTCCCCTGGCACAGCAAGCCCGCGCGGCTGGCGCGACCCCGGTGGTAGTGACGTTCTACCCGCACCCGATGGTCGTTCTACGCGGCGCATCCGGTCCCATGTATCTCACCTCGCCGCAGGAACGCGCCCGGATGATGGGCGCGCTGGGCATCGAGGCAGTCATCACACTCACCTTCGACCGCGAGCTCGCCGCCCTGAGCGCAGAAGAATTCATGCAGCGTATGGCTGATCGCATGGGCCTGCGCCAGCTTTGGGTAGGCAGCGATTTTGCCCTGGGACGCAACCGCCAGGGCGATCTTCCGGCCTTGCAGGCCATTGGTCAGCAGCTCGGCTATCAACTAAAAGTGATCGAGCCGGTGGAACAGGGCAGCGAGCGCATCTCATCCAGCGCGATCCGCCGCCTGGTGCGCGAGGGTGACGTTGCGCGCGCCGCGGAAATGCTCGGGCAGCCGTATTTCCTGGAAGGCCCGGTCATTCACGGCGACAAGCGTGGGCGGCAGTTGGGCTTCCCCACAGCCAACATCTCCTACTGGAGCGAGAAGATGATCCCCGCCTATGGCGTTTATGCCACCTGGACGGTGGTAGACGGTAAGCGCCTGCCCTCGGTGACCAGCGTGGGCGTGCGCCCCACCTTTGATCCGCCCGGCGCGCCGCCTCGTGTGGAGGCCTATTTGATGGACTATGACGGTGACCTGTACGACCAGACCGTGCGGGTGGAATTCTTACAATATCTGCGCCCCGAGCTGCGCTTCACGTCTGCAGAGGCGCTGATCGAACAGATGGTTTTAGATACCCAACGCGCCCGGGAGGTGCTCGCTCATGCCCCCTGAACGACAAATCTACCTGCTCGACCCGCAATCGCTGGATCCTGAAACCATCGCGGTAGCCTTCGCCAAAACATCACGCTCGCCACAATCGTTCCGCAAGATTGCCGCCGAGCTGACCGCCGAGAAGAGCGCTGAATTCCACGAGAAATGGGTGGTTGGCTATGGGCATTCCTCGGTGGCGGAACACGCCGTGCTGCACGTGGCAATGGAAAACGTCTCGCGGCTGGCGGTAGAAACGATCGAGGGCAGCCGGTTGGCCTCGTATACCGAAAAATCTACCCGCTACCAGAAATGGTCGCCGGAGGAGTTCTTTATCCCGCCCGAGCTGGAGGAGCACCCCCTGCGCGGGCTGTACGAAGATTCCTGCAAAGCGCTGTTTGAAGCCTACCTCACCACGCTGCCCGCCGTGCGCCGCGATATCGAGCGTGACCACCCCCGCCTGCCAGACGAATCCGATAGCGCCTGGGAGCGCCGCATCCGTTCAGAGTACGTGGACGTATGCCGTTTCCTGCTCCCAGCGGCATCATTGGCAAACCTGGGCATGACCATCAACGCCCGCGCGCTGGAGCACGCCCTGCGCAAGATGCTCTCCAGCCCGCTGGAAGAAGTGCGCCGCATTGGGGAAGAGATCAAAGCAGTGGCGCTGGAGAGCGTCCCCACGCTGATCAAGTACGTCGAACGTGTGCCCTATCTGGTGCAGTCTGCCGCCAACCTTGAACAGCAGGCGGCAGCCATCTCCACAGAGCCATCCGATGACTGGTGCAGCCTGGTAGAATGCGACCCCGAAGGCGAAACGCGCGTACTGGCTGCCGCGCTCTACCGCCACGGGGGCTTTTCCTATGCGCAGGCTATGCGCCACATTCAGCAGCTCGCCCCGCAAGCCCGAGCAGACCTGGCCCGCACCCTGCTGGGTAGCATGAACAGGCACGATATCCCCCTGCGCGAGACCGAACACGCCACCTACACTTTCGACGTGCTGATCGATCAGGGCGGTTATTTTGAGCTAAAGCGCCACCGCATGATGACTCAAACCGTGCAGCCCCTCACCACCCGCCTGGGGTATGCCGTCCCGCGCCGTATGGTCACCGCGGGGATGGAATCGGCATACCACAGTGTCATGCAGCAGGCTGCCCGCGCCTACGAAGCGCTGGCAGCAGTGAGCCCGCACGTCGCCGCATATGTGGTGCCCAACGGCTACAACCGCCGCGTGCTGCTGGGCATGAATTTGCGCTCCGCCGATCACTTCATTTCGCTGCGCGCCGCGCCGAATGCGCACTTCTCCATGCGGCGGCTGGCCCTGCGCGTTAATGAGCAGATCCGCGCGGCGTCCCCGCTGCTGGGCGCCTATATCCGCGTGCCACAGGGCGAAACGTGGCAGGGTGTTGAGCAGGCGCATTTTGCTGCCGTGGATGTCCATCCAGGGGTATAATCGCTCTGTGCTTTTTTTCACAACGTAAGAATTTCCACAGGCTGTTCTCTTCAGAACGGTCTCGAGTCTTGCTATTCGCATGCAGCCATGCTGCTATCCATTGAACCTTTTTCTTCCCTTGCTCGTATATATTGGTAGAGGCTCACACCCTCCAATTCTGGAATTCTGAGATCACCAATGAACATCAAGCGCAGTTTGTATATCTACGTTACTTTAGCCATCGTAGCGATCTTCCAAAACCTGGTTCACGAGGGCGCGCATTATTTTCTCGCCCGGTTGATGGGCGTGGCTGTACAAGAGTTTCGCTTTATGACCAACGGCTTCCTTACCAGTCAGGTAATCTATGCTGACCCGGTTGCAACCCGCACCGGCGCGCACTGGCTGCTGATCGGGCTGGGGCCAACTGTCATCACCGTGTTGATCGGTTACACCGTCTACCTGCTGCGCAAGCACCTGCTGACGTCCTCCCCACCGGCCAATCTTGCCATCTGGTACCTGGGCGCGCTGTTTATGACCATCGATCCGGTGTACGTCGGCTTCTTATCGTGGTTCATGCAGGGCAGCGATGTAAACGCAATGTCGGTGGTAGGCCTGCCCGTTTGGCCCGTGCGGATCGTTGGTATGGCGCTGGCGGCGCTTGGCACCTGGCTGGTGATCCGCTGGCGCACCGAAGCGCGCCAGAACGTAGAGCGCTACTCGCTCACTCCAGCAGTTTCATAAACCTGCCTGTCCCGTACAAATCGGGGCCCGCCCTGTCAAATTCTCATTAGGGGTGCATCAATGCCAAATCCATTCTGGAACCACACCGAACGCCGTCTCCGCGCGGGCTGGCGCATGCTGCTGCAAATCGTACTGTTCGCCATTGCCACCCAGCTTACCGGCCTGATTGTGCTGCTGGCAGCCTGGGCGGTTGGCTCTGCTGCCGGGCAGATCCCCGGCGGCCTCGCCCCACAGGCTCTGTACAATGCGATTGTCAACTACATTTTCAGCAGCCCTGGCTTGCGCACTGCCGCGATCCTAAGTGAGATCGCGGGCGTACTGCTGGCATTGTGGCTGGCAGGCAGGCTGCTGGACCGCCGTCGCTTTGCCGACTTCGGCTTCCACTTCAACCGCCGCTGGTGGATCGACCTGGCCTTTGGTGCGTTCCTCGGCGCTATTCTGATGGTATTCATCTTTGTGGTAGAGCTTGCCGCGGGCTGGATCACAGTGGTGGATACGTTCTACGTGCTGCCGCAAATCGGTTTTTCCTTCTGGATCGTCGCGCTAGTCGGCTTTATCAATTTCATCTCGGTTTCCATACGAGAAGAGGTTCTTTCGCGCGGCTATCACCTGCGCAACATAGCCGAGGGCTTGAACCTGCCAAGGCTCTCGCCCCGCACGGCGCTGATCATTGGCTACGTCATCTCCTCTACGATTTTCGGCCTGCTGCACATGTTCAACCCTAATGCAACCCTTACCAGCACCCTAAACATCATTATCGCCGGATTCATGCTGGGGATGGGTTATGTGCTCACTGGTGAGCTGTCCATCCCCATCGGCTTGCACCTTACCTGGAACTTCTTTCAGGGTTACGTATTTGGCTTCCCGGTCAGCGGCGGTACCAGCCGGGCGGCAGTGTTCGCCATCGAGCAGGGCGGCCCGGAAATCTGGACGGGAGGCGCATTTGGTCCCGAGGCGGGCATCATCGGCCTAATCGCCATGATCCTCGGGTGCTGGCTCACTGTACTGTGGGTGCGCCGGACGTGGGGCAAGGCCGAACTGCAGGACCGGCTTGCCATTTACAGCGGTCAGGATGCGCCAGCCATTTCTGAACCCTTGCATCCGGGCGCTGTGATTGAAAACACCTAAATCATCACCTGGGCCAGCTTTTTTGCCACTGCTGCCCAGGTAAAGCGTTCTTCTACAACCCGACGCGCCTGCCGTCCCGCTTCCCAGCAGGCGTTGGGCGCGTCAATGTATTCAGCCACTGCCTGCGCCAGTGAGGCTGCGTCTTCCGGTTCTGCCAATCGCCCGGTCACTCCATCCTCGATGATCTCTTCCATCGACTGCCCGCGCACACCCACGCACGGCAGCCCGTACGCCATGGCCTCCAGCAGCACATCCCCCCACGTCTCCAGGCGTGAGGGCAGCACGAACAGGTCAGCTTGGCGGAACAGCCCGGCGATCACGGAACGGTCCCATGTCGGCGGGATTACCGTCACACCATCCAATGGCAGGCCCGTAGGGATTGGCCCGGCGGTGACCATTTTCAGGCGCAGGTTGGGGCGGCTGGTATGCAGTTTCACGAAGGCTTCCAGCAGCAAATCCCCACCCTTGCGCGCAAACTCCTTGCCGATGAACAGGATTGTACAGGTCTCTCTGCCCGAGCGATCCGGTACGTCTGGCAGTGGGGAAAAGTTCACCCCACCACCCACCATCGTGACTTTGTCCGGCGCAATTCCGTAATCCTCGATCACCGAACGGCGCACCAAATCGCTGCGCGTGCAAATGTGGCGGGCGTGCGCAAACGCGCCCCGCTCCAGTGCCAGCCAGCGGCGGCGCTGATCAGCCGTAAACGGCGAGCGCCCGGCATCCCGCCGCTCCGCCGAGAGTGCCGCGGTGTAATCGGTGTAAATCACATTTGAGATGGCGCCACCCGGTACAGCGGCATCGAACATCACCCCCAACTGCAAGCAAAAATCAGCCTTGCCTTCCCACCGCTTCAAAAAATCCCGCACCTGCCGCGAGCGCAGGTCAAAGGCGGGCAAATTCTTGTAAAAGCGCTCTTTCCAGCGGGCACGGTTGGGGTGAAACGCCTGCGCCAGGTTGAGATAGCGCCGCGCCCCGCGTAGGGTAGCGTCGTGTACTGCCAGTAGATCTACCTCCTGCGCCAGCCGGTCGAACAGATCGCCGTATTTCACCCGCGCGAAGGCTTCTCGCTGAATGTCGCCGATCAGAGCGCCAACGACTCTTGGTTTCGCCATCACGACCAGCCGTACTCGCGCACCGCCCCATACATGGCGACCACGCTCTCTGGGTTTGTCACCGGCTGTATGTTGTGGCACGGCGCGAGGATATACCCCCCGCCTGCCCCCAGGATACGGATATTATCCGCCACCTCCTGGCACACCTCTTCTACCGTACCAAATGGCAGCGTGTACTGGTTATCCACCGCCCCGTGGAAGATCAGCCGGTCACCGTAATCCGCTTTCAGCCCTTCGCGTTCCATGCCCTCCGACCGCCACTGAATCGGGTTCAGCACATCGATGCCCGCCTCGATCATATCGGGGATAATGGCGCGGCAGTTTCCGTCATTGTGATGGAACACAAACGCCCCCGCCTGGTGCGCCAGGTCAATCACCCGCTTCATGCGCGGAATCAGGTAAGCGCGGATGTGTTTTTTCGAGAACATCAGGTTATTCTGCCCGCCCATATCCTCCGCCACGTAGGTGATCATCACCTTTCCGGGCAGTGTTTCGTAGATGCGCAGGGTATTGGTATAGGCCAGGTCGAACAGCTTATCCAGGCAGTAGTGGACGATTTCCGGGTTCTCAACCAGATCCATCATCGCCTGCTCCTGTCCGCGCAGATTCTTGTAGATCAAAAACGGCTCCGAACCTCCCCCGCGAATCGGGTGATGCTCCCAGCCCTCGATCTGCGCCGGGAGGCCGGAGTAATCGTACCAATCTGCCGAGGGCCAGCGGTAGCTCGCCTCGATCTCCTCCACCGTCCGGTACTGCGCCAGCGGATGCCCCACCACCTCGCTGTATGCCCCCGTGCCGTACCGTATGGTGCGATAGGCGCAGCCAAAGATATCAGTATCGGGCGCAGGTTTGGGGCCTGTGTAACGCGGACCCACCGATACCACAAAGTCGACCGAGAGATACGTCAGCGCCTCGCGCAGCGCTCGTTTGCCCTCATTTACGCGCCGCGGATCGGGTGAGTAGCGGTTCAGATCGTTCACAAGTTTGCGCTCGCTCTTGCTGCTAAACCCCAGGTATCGGATCAACTTGGCGCTGAACTCGGGCGTCGACCAGTAGTCCATAGGGATTCGATCGGGCTTCTGACGGGTTAGCACCGCCAGCCAGCGCTCGCGCGGGGTCATCGTCTCGTGGGGCATAAAATTCTCCAGAAGGGGATATCGTCCGGCTCTTATAGTATACTCAAAATCGGACGACACAAAAAACCAAGGAAAACGGGTTTCAGAGATGCAGCGTGGTTATTGAGGGAAATTGCTTGGCAATTTTCCTCGAAAGCCACGGCAATCCCCTAAGAGCCAGGAAAACCACCCTATGAACAAAACCGAACTGCTGGAAGAATTGGAAGACGCGCGGAAAGAGTTGTTCGATATGCTCGAACCGCTGTCCGACGCACTGCTGCTCGCGCCCGGCGTGATCCATGATTGGTCGATCAAAGATATCCTCGCGCACCTGACGTACTGGGAAGGCCAGATGGTGACGATGCTGTTCCAGATCCAGCGCGGCATCGACCGGCCTTCGTATCTGGAACTCAACACCCGCCCGGAAGATGAGGTCAACCAACAGGCCTACGAGTTGAGCAAGAACCGCGCGATGGAGCAAATCTGGCAGGATTGGCTGGCCGTTCGCAAGCAGACAATCCGCCGCGTGTCGGAGCTGGGTGAGCGCGATCTAACGGATCCTCGCCGCTACCCCTGGCTAAACGATGTACCCCTGGCGCAGTGGATCGCCGATGCTACCTTCTTGCACGAAGAAGAGCACGCCGAGCAGATCAACGATTGGCTAGACCAGCAGGAAGAAGAAGACCCAGGGCCGTCCAACAACGGGCACGGCCCTGCATAGGATTGCGCAATCTTTGCCGGTCATTCGCTACCGGCTCTGCTCAAGGGGCCTCACGATCCAATAATCTTAAAGAACATCTCGACAACTTTAGGGTCGAAGTGCCGCCCCGCTTCTTTCGAAATATACTCCAGCGCATCCTTTTTCGGCCAGGCCAACCGGTAATTGCGGTCGGTGATCAGCGCATCGTACACGTCTACTACAGCGAAAATGCGTGCTGTCAGCGGAATCTCTTCCCCCTTCAGCCCGCGCGGATAGCCGCTGCCATCCCATTTCTCGTGGTGGCAGTACACCACATTTAACGACGGTTCCAGATACTTGATCCCCGCCAGCATGCGGTATGCCAGCTCAGGATGCTGCCGCAGGGTGATCCAATCTGCCTCGGTCAGTGGGCCGGTCTTTAGCAATACTCGGTCAGGGATGCCAATCTTGCCCAGGTCGTGCAGGCGAACCCCACGCTGAAAGTGCTCCAGCGCCTTGCCGGTAATGCCCATCGCCTCTGCCAGGCGCGTGCTCAGTTCAGTGACACGGTTGGTGTGCTGCGGCGATTCTTTGTTACGCAGCTCCATCGCTTCAGCCAGCGCCTGGATCGTGGCATCGTAGGCATTCGAAAGCTCCACATTGGTACGGCGCAGCCCATCCATAATCTCCATGTTATCAATGGCAATGGTCACCTGGGTCGCCACCGATTGCAGGAACTTCTGCCAGGAAAGATCACTGCGGTTAATGTGAAAACGGTACACTTGCAGAATGCCGCGTTGAAGCTTGTGCGCAGAAAGCGGGATTACCGCGCAGCCAGCGTAGCCGGTCTTCTCGTACAGCTCTTTTGCCCCCGCATCATCCTCTCTCCGCAGGTCCAGGTACTCCATAACTCCACTGTAGTAAACACGATTCGCCCGATCGAGCTGCCAATCAAACACCTGCGGACTGAGCGCGTCTTCCAGAAAGCCGGCTGCCCCCACCTGGCGCAGCGGCGTGAGGGTGGTCAGCATATCCGTATGCCCCTTGGTTACACGCGTGCCGAAGTTTTCAGGAACAAACAGAACAGCCGCGTCGATCTCCGCCGGGTCGACCATTCGCGACAGGACGGTATCCGCCATACTGTCGAGATCTGAGAGCGTGATAATTGCCTGATCAATCTCGCGCAGAATCGTGGTGCGGCGCAGTTCTTGTTCCAGCCGCACGTAGCTATCGCGCAGGCTCACCTCAGCCTGTTTTTGCTCTGTCAGATCCTCAAGGATAACGGCAAATTGGTTTGCCTTTGGCGTGTAGATTTTGAACCCAAAATGGCGAGCCAGTTCCGGAATATATCGTTCAAAATTCGCGGGCTCGCCGCTGCTGGCTACCAGACCCATGCTCTCGATAAAAAAATGCAGGTCGGTGTCAGGGCTGCCGCTTCGAACGGTTTTGCCCGCCAAGCTGCCTGGCTTTAATCCCAGCAAACGCTCATAAGCCGGGTTCGTCATCAAATAACGGTAGTCTGGCTGCCCACCGTGATCGAGTTCGAGCAGCGCAAAACCGTTGGTCATCGCATCGAACATCAGCCGGTAGCGCTCTTCACTTTCACTAAGGCGCATCTCCAGATGATGCAGGTTCAGCGCCATTTCGATCGCCGCCCGCAAGTCGCGCTCTTCTACCGGCTTAATCAGGTAACCATACGGCGTGCTGCCCTGCGCCTCACGCAGTACCTGATCTTCATCCAGCGCCGAGAGGAAAATTACCGGGATCTGACAGCAATCGCGGATCAACTTTGCGGCCTCGATCCCATTCATCTGCCCCGCCAGATGAATGTCCATCAGTACCAAACTAGGGCGCAGAGTCGTTGCCTGCTCCACTGCCTGTTCAGCGGTGGTTACCGGCCCAAGCGCAGCATATCCCATACGCATCAGCCGCAGCTTCAACGTCAGGGCCAACCCCTCTTCATCCTCTACAATCAATATTCTCGACTTGTCCTGCATGCGTTCCTTTGTACTTCTCAATCTCCGGTTCCCCCCTACCGTTTTACCTTGCAGATGCACGCACGACGGTTCCCCCGTAATTGGACCGTTGGCGATAACCCATAATCACAACTGCTCGGAAAAACATATTTTATCGCATTATTTACCAAATCACTGTTCCATAACAATATTTTTTTACAAAATCGCGGAGATTTATTACATTCTGTCCTTTTGACCAGGGGAAGAACTGGGAACAGGTATAACACCCATATCGCCAGAAAAAGATTTTCGGGTCTCTGGATTTTGCCGTGGTTGAAGGGGAACGTTGCTCCGCAACGTTCCCCTTCAACCACGGCACCTCCTAAAGAGCCAGATTTTCCCCATTATACGTGGAGTGGGTTTGTTGGTCGCAGGCTGGTGATGCTAGGCATAACCAGCCTGCGACCAACAAACTGGTAA
>JAEYTI010000270.1 GCA_023434145.1 Chloroflexota bacterium
AAAACTCCCAATATTCTTTTTTGGAGGCGCCCGTAAGGGCGCAATTCGCCGAATAGCCACTGCGACTGAGCAAATTAAAAATTTAAAATAGAAAGCCTCCGGTTTTCACCAGAGGCTCCCTATCGGCTGCAGCACTAACGCTCGTTATAGAATAACGAGGAGGCGTGCTGCAGCCTTAAGCGTAATACTACTATCCATGTACAGCACCACCTCCTCTTCTTTGGGATAGCAAATCCAGAAGAGGTGACCTCAATTGTCGTTGTTCGTGTTCGTTCTTTGTCACTCTCTTGCATCTATTATCCATTAAGCAGAACGAAAGTCAAGTCAAGATAGGTTAAATCTGGGTGAGAATATCAGTTCTGTTAGGTCCAATTTATCCTCAACCCCTGGCAGTGCCGGGGGTTGAGATTGGCTGCTAAGGCACCATGCGGTGGGTAAATCGCCAGGAATCATCGTCCTGCTGCTGCACCGAAGATGAAGCGCCGATCACTTCGAACCAGGTCTGCCCCGGTTTGAGCGCGAAAGGCGTGCCATCGGGGTTGTAGAGTGTTACAACCGTGCTGGCGTCGGCATCTTTCCAGGTAACGGGGTAAACCTGCCCATCACGCGCCACATATCCCGCTCCCCTGCCCCCATTATAGGTCTGCCCATCGCAGCCTACATAGGAGGGCATTCGGTTATCCAGGAAAATATCCAGCACCTCTTCTGTATCGTTCTTCACGAAGTACTGGTGCGGGGCGCACAGCATCACCACGTTCGCTGCGGTCACGGGCTCGCTCGTCAGCGCATCGGTAAGCTGAACGTACACTTCGTTGTTGCGGTTCGTATCGTTCTCTGCATCCACAAACCTCAGGTAACGCCCCGAGGCGGCATCATAGTCCCAGCGATTGTAAATAGCGCCAGAATAGCGAACGTACACCTTATTCGCCGCGCTGCCACCTGCTGGGGCAGGCGCCTTGAAGAACATGCCATCCAGAACCTGGCGGGTGTTGTCTACAGCACGCTGCGCAAGGTAGCTCTGCATTGCAGCGGTATCTGCCACCAGCAGATCTTCACCGTTGTGGTTGTAACGGCACAGCGCGGGGCAGGAATTGGTGGTTTCGATGATCAGGCGGTTCCAAAAGTCGGACCAGGCAAAGCGGTTGCGAACGGCCTCATACGCGCTGCCGTACACAAATACAGCCTTATATGCCTGCACCACCTCGGTATCGAAAAAGCGCCCCGAGCGGATAGGGCCGACCCGGCTGGCATCCTGCCCATAGTACACCACGGCAAAGCGAGTCGCGCCGAATTCGGTGTAATACTCGTACACAATATCCGACAGGCTGAGACCAAACTGCGGGCGGTGATTGCGCGGCAGGTTTTCCACCTTAATTGCAATCGGGCGGCGGCTGAGAATGTTCGGGTCATCCACCTCTAAACCGGTCAGCGGGTTCACATTCGCGGCAAAGCCGGTTGGGCCGCGGCCCTCCGCTGGATAATTGGGCGTCGGCGTCAACGAGGGGGTAGGCGTAACGGTGGGCGGCAGCGGGGTGTTCGTATTCGTTGGAATAGCCATCGCCGTTGCAGTACCGGCCTCGTTCGCTATAGCGGTGACAGTTTGGGCTGCTGCTTGTGCTACATCAACCGTCGGAACCGAACTGGTCGTTGTAGCAGCCTGAGGCGAGACCGTTGCACAACCTGTGAGAAACAATATGCAAGAGACGAAAGCGACAAAGCGTTTCATCACAATAAATCTCCTTCTACGGGATTGGGGAGGCATTTCGTGGTACACGAAATAACCATACATTATTTTAACGTGCTTTGACCGGTTTCTGTTCCCGTCATTTTTCCTTGCGCGCCCCTCTGGAAACCCATATAATTGGTTTGTTATGGAAAATACCCCGCTCCGGGCCGATTTCCTGGCCAACCACTCCGCCAGTTTAAAGGTTCTCCTCATTATTGTTGCCGGGATCGTCTTTGGGACGTGGTTGTACTTTACTCCCGCCGGACTGATGGGCAAAGCAGACGCCGCAGGATACGCTGTCTGCCACCGCATTACGACTCGCTCTTTCTTCGCCGGCGACCGGCAGACTCCGCTGTGCGCGCGCTGTTCGGGCATGTACCTGGGCGCGCTTCTAGGAGGCGCGTATCTTTCCCGGTACGGCAGGCGAGCCGGGATGCCGCCCTTAAAAATCTCGCTTGCTTTAGGGATGTCTTTGGTGGCCTTTGGTTTGGATGGAGCCAACTCCTACCTGCACTTCTTCCCGAGCTATCCTGGGCTGTATGAGCCTCAGAACTGGCTGCGCCTGCTAACCGGCACCGGACTGGGGTTGGGGATCGCGGCGATCCTCGTGCCGGTGGTCCACCAGTCGATTTGGACCACGTACGATCCGCGCCCGGCGCTGGCAGGCTGGCGGCAGTTCCTGCCCCTGTTGGGTTTGGCCGTCCTGCTTGATATAGCGATCCTTTCCGAGCAGCCCATCCTGCTTTACCCGCTGGCCTTTCTCAGCGCGCTGGCAATCTTTTTGATCCTTACCACCGTGTACACCATCGTTTGGCTGATGGCTTCGAAGCGTGAGAACCGCTTTCAACGCTGGCGCGACCTGTGGGTGCCGCTGCTGGCCGGCTTCCTCACCGCCCTGGTGCAGATCGGTGTGCTGGATGCCCTGCGCTTCTGGCTGACCGGCACCTGGGAAGGCTTCCTGTTATGATATTTGCTCGAAGAGGTTTTGGATGGACCTGTTAAACATACTTTCCGCCTTTGGTCTTTCGGCCAGCGCCGGCCTGAACGCCTACATACCGCTGCTGATTGTGGCGCTGGTAGCCAAATTCACCAATCTGTTCCAGCTCTCTGAGCCGTGGAATGCGCTCACCAACTGGTGGATTATTGGGCTGTTGATTGTGCTTTCGCTGATCGAGTTCTTCGCCGATAAAGTTCCCGCCGTCAATCACATCAACGATGCGATCCAAACCTTCGTGCGCCCGGCTGCCGGTGCAATCCTCTTTGCGGCCAGCGCAAAAACCATCACCGATGTAAGCCCAGTGCTGTCGATCGCGGCGGGGCTGCTGGTTGCAGGGGGCATTCACACGGTTAAATCAATTGCCGTTCGCCCCACAGTGAGCGCCACGACGATGGGAGCCGGCAACGTGCCGATAAGCATCCTCGAAGATCTGGTTTCCACCGCGCTTTCGTTTGTTTCTGTCCTCGTCCCGCTTGCCATCGGCTGCATCTTACTGCCGCTGGCAGCCTGGCTGTTCTGGTGGGCCTTCCGCCCGCGCCAAACTACGCATTCGTAGGAGTTTCCCATGTCTGAATATCCACAGTCTGAGTATCCTCAGCAAGAATATACATCCTCTCCATTTGCCGAAACGAACATTCTTGCCCTCATCAGCCTGATCTCGGGCGTGTTAGCCTGGCTGGGCCTGTTTGGCCTGGGTGGTCTCGTGGCCGTGGTCACCGGGCACATCGCCAAGAACCAGATCCGCGAAAGCATGGGGCAGCAGACCGGTGAAGGTGTGGCGACCGCTGGCCTGGTGCTGGGCTACCTGAACATCGTCATGACGCTGCTTGTGCTGTGCCTGGCAGTGCTCATGTTCGCCGGTGTAATCGGCGGCTTCGCCGTCTGCCCGTTCGTGGTCGAAGGCTTTAACTGGTAAGCTCCCCTAGCCCCTAGCGCCGACCAAATACGGTGCATTCGCGATAATATGATGCTTTGATACCCATCCCTCAAGGAGAAAGCCATGGATCAGAACCAGAACGACAACGACAACTTGTTCCAGCCCGAACAACCGGCCCAGCAGCCGCTTCCCGGTGATGAACCGGTGATAATGCCCGGCGGAGCGCGCGTGTACAGCCCCGATGCAGACGTAACCCCAGATCCTGGCGTTCCCGTAGGTGGTGCACGCGTATATGATCCGGACCAGCCTGTCGCTGCGCCCCCACCCTATAGCGCTCCCCCGCCGCCGTATGGAACGCCGCCTGCCGCAGCCCAGCCGCCAAAGAGCAACCGCACCTGGCTGATCGTGCTGATCGTGCTTCTGGTGCTGTGCTGCTGCTGTGTCGTCTTTCTGCTGCTAATGTACTTCGTCCTGGGCGATATGATTTTGGAAGCAATGGAAATGACCCAGGCCTTTCTCCAGCCAATCCTTTGAGTGTTCCGCTCTTCCAGGGTTACAAGAAGTTTTGGTAATACGCTCTGAAACAACGAGTGAGGGGCTGTCCGAATGTTCATTTCGGACAGCCCCTTTCTAGTGGGGAAGAGTTTATTGTGTTGCGCCAACCCTATGCATGAGGATAGCACAACACAAGATAAGTCTTTTCAGACAGCCATTCGTTCTTTTTAATCGCGCAAATCGCTCAGTACCGGCGGAGTCTCCATCACCTTTTGTAATTCCACCAGTGCAATCCGCGCCTGCTGGCGGGTGATCTCATCCAGCGGCAGCTCGGCAAACTCGTCCTCGTCCAGCACAAGCTGGCGCCCATCCGGGTACACCAGCAGATCCAGCGCCAGATCGACGTACGCGACCTCCCCATCCGCAAACTCCGCGGGCATCGTAATGTTACAGTAGTAGCCCTTTAACCGCCCATCTTCGCAGTCGTGGATCTCAAAAATATTGTACCAACGATCGGTGTAGAAGATTTCCACAAACGGGTCGCCGCGCAGCAGCGGAATATCGTGAAAGACAGAGGCGTCGCGATTGAAGTGTGCTTCCAGCAGCACCGCGTTGGGCCAGCGCCGCAGTACATGCCCGGTGTAGCGCCACGTTTCCACGTGGTTGATGTCCAGCTTGATAACCGTTACGGGTTCGCTCACGTATCCTCCTGCAAGAACTGCACAGCCGCCTCTGGCAGCGACAGCCGCACGACCGCGCCCGGTTCATGCGGCCGATCACTGTAGAAAGAGAACTCCTGATTGTTTGACGCACGAATGCCAAGCCGGAAACCTTCCCCACGGAACACGCTGTCTTCTACTACACCGCGCAACACGTTCGGCCCGCCTGATATTGGGTCGAGTTCAGCATCTGCCGCACGCAGCAGAAGCACGATGGGCTGCCCTAACTGCGGCTGCCCGCTCGCTGCCCACACCCCACGGAAGCTGCCCAGCGCAGTTTCAGCCTCCAGCGGTTCGATGCTGGTGATACGACCTTCCAGCAAGTTACTGAGGCCCAAAAAGCGCGCCACCCAGGGGGAAGCCGGGCTGGCGTGCACGTGTGCCGGAGCACCTGCCTGGATCACCTTGCCATCGCGCAGCAAGATCAGCCGGTCTGCAATGGCAAAGGCCTCTTCCTGATCGTGCGTCACGTAGATGGCAGGGATATTCGCTGCGTGCAGCAGGCGGCGAAGCTCTTCCTCCACCTGCTCTTTAAGCGCCCGGTCCAGCGCGCCCAGGGGTTCATCGAGCATCAGCAGGCGCGGACCAGGGGCCAAGGCGCGGGCCAGCGCCACGCGCTGCTGCTCTCCACCGGAGAGATCCGTCACCCGGCGCTCGGCAAAGCTCGCCATGTTCACCCGCTCCAGTGCTTCACGAACTCGCTGATGGATCTCGGCGCGCGGCATATTCTGCATCCGCAGCCCAAACGCCACGTTCTCCGCCACGCTGCGGTGCGGGAAGAGCGCGTAATCCTGAAACATCAGCCCAAATCCGCGCTGGTGCACGGGAACGCCCGCCATATTTTGCCCATCCCACAGCACGCGGCCCGATTCCGGCGTCTCTAGCCCGGCGATGATTCGCAGCAGGGTGCTCTTGCCGCTACCCGAGGCTCCCAGCAAGCAGACCGTCTCGCCCACAGCCACCGAGAATGACGCGCTGCACAGCAGCGGCTTGCCTTCATACGTTTTCCAGATATCCTGCACTTCCAGCATGCTCATCAGATGTCTCCCCCTTCCGGCAGGCGGAAGCGCTCTAGCACCAGGATGCTCAACGCGCAGACCAGCATCAGCAGAGTGGCCATGGCCATTGCCTGCCCATAGTTCAGCGCGCCGGGCTGCGAAAGAAAGCGGAAAATTGCCACCGGCAGGGTGGGATACTCGGGCCGGGCCAGGAAACTGGTGGCGCCGAACTCGCCCAGCGATATGGTGAATGAAAAAATCGCGCTCACCAGGGCCGCGCGTGTCACAATGGGCAGGTCGACTTCCAGCCAAACGCGGAACGGCGACGCCCCCAGCACCGAAGCCGCGTGGCGCAGCGAGCGCGGAATGGATGCCAGCGCAGGCTGCAGCGTGCGGACAACGAATGGGAGCGCCACCAGGCTGTGCGCAAACGGAATCAGCCAGGGGAAGGATTGGAGATTGAAAGCCGGACCGGAGAACGTCACGACGTAGCCCAGGCCCAGTGTCACCGCAGAAGCGCCCAGCGGCAGCATCAGCAGCGGGTCGAGAGCGCGGCTGAACCAGGTGCGCCGCGAGAGCGCGCTGGCAGCCGGAAAGCCAAGCGCCAGCGAGATCAACACGGTTGCCCCGGCATAGATCAGCGAATTGCGCGCGGCGGCGGCTGGTGGCACGTAGAAGAACGACTGCCGGCGGTTGATAAAAAGCTCCTGGTAATACGCCAGGGTAAAGCCGGGGGTCACTTCCGTGCGCTGCCCGCGATTGGCCTCTACACGCGTCACAGAGCGCAAAGAGAGGGCTGCCAGCGGCGTAACGAGCAATATGACCAGCAGCGAAATAACACCCCATACAGCCACCCGCTCGCCCCAGGTTTTGGGCGCGCGCTGCCCCTCTCCGCGCAAGCGGGGGGCCAGCGGAACCGTCCTGCTGGCCGATTGGGCGGAATACAGCGCCGTAAGCACCAGGGTGAAGAGCAGCTGCACTGCCGAGAGCAGCCCTGCCAGCGGCAGGTTGAGCATTTGCAGCGCCTGAGTGTAAATTTCCACCTCCAGCGTGGCATAGCCCGGCCCGCCCAGCAGCAAGATCACCCCAAAACTGGTGAAGTCGAACATGAACACCAGCAGCAAGCTCGCCAGCAGTGCCGGGCGCAGCAGTGGAAGGGTCACCTCGCGCAAGGCGCGCATTGGGGAGGCCCCCAGCACGCGCGCAGCCTGATCCAGCCGCGGGTCTAGCTGCTCCCAGGCGGTGCCAAGCACGCGGATAAATACCGTGGTGTTGTAGAAAACGTGTGCCAGGACGATGGCCCCCAGCGTGTTCATCACCTGGATGGGCGGTATGGTCAGATCGAAGATCGACATCAACAGCAGGTTTGCCCACCCACGCGGACCCAGCAAGGCATTGAAGCTTGCCGCAACAACGACAGTCGGCAGGATAAACGGCAGCGTGGTGATCACGCGCAGCAGGCCCTTGCCTGGGAAGTCGAACCGGCCAAACACATAGGCGGCGGGCAAGCCAATCAGCAGCGTCACCAGTGTAGAGAGGCCTGCCTGGAAGATGGTGAAGCGCAGCGGTCGCCAGATACGACCGAGCAAAGCCGGATCAAACCCGTCGCGCGCGCCAGCCTCAAAGGCCAATCCAAATATGCGGCCCAGCGGCCAGAAGAAGAACACAGCCATAAAAATGAGCGGCAGCACCCACAGCAGCACGGGCACGATCCTGGCCGCTGTTGCTGCCGCCCGTGCTGCTGTAGACCGACGTTCACCTGCCGCCGGGGTTGCTTCCATCTGCGCTATCGCAGCACCGTTTCATCCCACGCCTGGATCCACGCGTCCCGGTTCTCCGCGATGAGCGCGGAATCGAGCGCGGCGGGCTGTTCAGGCGCTTGGGAATACTGCTGGAATTCATCGGTCAGCACAGCGGTTTGATTCACCGGGTAAACGAACATTTGCAGTGGCATATCCTCCTGGAAGGGGGCGCTCAGCATATAATCGATGAATTTTTCCGCCAGCGCCCGGTTCTGCGTTCCGGTTAGTATACCGGCAAACTCGATCTGCCGGTAGCACATATTAGGGCCAACCAGTGAGGCGGTCGGGGCCTCGGTGATGGGCGGGTCCGCGAAAACCACCTCTGCTACCGGGCTGCTGCCGTACGAAACAACCATCGGCTGCGGCCCCTGCCCGGAGGATCCGCTGAAGTTGGCGTAGTAGGCCGTTTCCCAGTCGTTCACCACAACCAGCCCGTTCTCTCGCAGCGCGGTCCAGTAGTCCAGGTAGCCATCCTCACCAAACTCAGCGATGGTTGCCAGAAGAAATGCCAGCCCTGGCGACGAAACGGCGGGGTTTTCCACCACCAGCAAGCCGTTATACTCAGGTTTGGTCAGGTCTTGCAGCGATTCGGGCAAAGCAAGGTTGTTTTCTTCAAAGTACCCCTTGTCATAGTTGATACATACGTCGCCATAGTCGATGGGAATGGCACGGAACTGGCTGTCGAGCTTGAACTGCTCGGGCACGTCCGCCAGCAGCGGCGAATTGTAGGGTTCAAAGATCTCGGCTTCGAGCGCGCGCGAGAGGAAGGTGTTATCAACGCCATACAGCACGTCTGCCATTGGCGCGCCTTTCGAGAGGATGGCGCGGTTCAGCGTCGAGCCGCTGTCGCCGCTCTGCAAGAAGACCAGCCGGACGTTGTTCTCCTGCTGGAAGCGGTTCACCACTTCCTCGCTCACCGCGAAGGAATCATGGGTCATGACGGTCAAAGTGCTCTGCTCGCCAGAATCAGCGGGTGCAGTCGCGGCAACCGCATCCGTACCGGCAGGTGTTTCTCCGGCTCCCGGGGCGGTTGGGGCCGCCGTCTCTTCGGGAGTATTGGCACACCCTGCGGCGGCCAGCAGAACCAGTAAAAGAAACAGTCGAATCAGTGTGTTTTTCATCTTCTCGTCTCCTCGTTCTTGGGTTGTAACGGGGTTTTCCGTGTGTGAATGCAAACCAGCAGCCCGCGATCAAGCGTCACCTGGGCGTGCGTGGATGCCATCACATTGCTCAGGCCGCGCGTGCGCTCGGGCAAAAGCGTTTCGCCGCGCAGCGGGTATTCCAGTCCCTCCGTGCGGATTCCTTCCGCAGGGCCGCCCCACGGCAGCAGCGAGACAATATCACCGGGGTGCCCTTCGACAATTCCCGCTTGCCCTGGCCGGATCAGAAAGACCTCTTCCAGGCCGTCCTCCAGGCGCGCATCGCAGTGCTCCAGGTCCGGCAGCATCAGCAGGAAGATGTTGGAGAGTGTCATATCCAGCCGCCCTCCCAGCCCCCCCAGGATGCGGATGGTTTGCGCGCCTGTTTTCAGCGCAGCGGCTACAGCCAGTTCCAGATCGGTCTCGTTCTTATGCTCGGGGTGCTTTTCGATGCGTACATCTGGTAGGCGGCGCAGCGCGTCCAGATCCTCGAGCGATACCGAATCGAGGTCACCGATCAGCAAGTGCGGCTGCAAGCCCAGCGCGCGCACGTAATGCAATCCCCCATCCGCGGCGATCAGGTAATCATCCGCTCGGATCAGTGCTTGTACGGCCTCGACGTGAAAGACTTTGCCGTTGGCAAATACCAGCGCCCGCTTTTCTGGCATAAAAAACACCCTCCGCCAGGGAGGGTGACAGGTAATCTCGTCCACGTGTCTGTTCCCTCCGCCGGCATTACCCGGATCAGGTTATGCGGGTCGAGAGCTTTCGCTCTCCTCTCAGCCTGTCACACAGGCTCCCCGTTCGAAGTACAGCTCATGTGCTGACTTCTATCGTGCTTCAGTATATTGTAAAACCTCAGAGTTTGTCAATGTTTGAAAAAAGGCTTGCTGGGTTTTGCCATGGTTGTAGAGAGAAGTTGCGCCGCAACTTCTCTCTACAACCACGGCAAAACGCAGAGACCATGAAAAAAACGTGCCCGGAGCGAAGATCGCTCCGGGCACGTTTTAGGGTGTATTTATCTTACTCTTCGCTTCCATTCTTCTTTCAACTGGAGCTGCCGCGGGCTCTCTCCAGAAGCCAGGGAGAGGAAGTCAACCATCAGGCGGTTGAATTTGCTGCCCTCATCCAGCATGGGGAAGTGCCCCGACTGATCAAAGGAGATGGCATGGGTCTGCTCGGGCAGCGTGAGGAGCGCATCGAGCTCTGGCTGCGAGACGGCCTGATCATTCTGCCCGCTCACCAGCAGGCACGGCGTCGCCAGGCGGGCATTCAGCTCGCGCACCTCGGGCATTACACTCATGCCCACCAGCGAGGCGGTGATGGCCTGTGGATCGGTCTTGGGAGCATCTGCAAGCACCGGCTCTGTGAGCGGGGTGCGGCCCAGTAGCCAGCCGGCAAGATCGGTTGGCGGCGCGCTGCGTAAGCGCGGGTTGACACGTGTATCGTCCAGCGGACAGCTAATTGCCATCACCCGGTCGACCACGTCTGGGTGGCGCAGAGCATACAGATTCGCAACCACCGCGCCCAGCCCGTGCCCCACCAGCGCCACGCGCCCAATACCCATCTCGTACAGGAACCCATCGATCAGGTCCACCTGGCGGTTGAGCGTGTAATTGTTTGGCGCCTTCGCCGTATCGCCAAAACCCCAAAGGTCCAGCGCGTAGGCGCGGTACGCCATCGAGGCAGCCTGCATCACGGGGATCCAATACCGCCAGGAGCCTACCCAACCGTGAATAAAGATCAGGGGGCGCCCGCGGCCCAGAACCTCGTAATGCACTACCTGCTGTTCGATGAGAATAACGCTCACATAGACCTCGTTATCGATCTACGACAGAATGCGGTTACTTCGTGTACTTTTCCAGCAGCTCAGCTACGCGCGCGGTCAGTTCCGCAGGCGCAAAGGGCTTTAACAAATACTCAGCCGCGCCGGCATCCAGCCCGGTGCGGATTTCCGAATCCTGGCCTTTGGCCGAGAGGAACACCACCGGAATGTTGACCAGATCGGGATCGGCTTTCATTTTTTCACACGCTTCATATCCGGTCATGCGGGGCATACGAACATCCATCAAAATCAGGTCTGGTATCACCTGCCTGGCGGCTTCAACGGCTTCTTCCCCGTTGCCCACAGCCACCACATCATGACCGGCAAATTTCAGCGTAAACTGCACCAGGTCACGGATATCACGTTCGTCTTCAGCAATCAGAATTTTTGCCATACCTACGCCTCATTCCTGACTTTCATAAACCGGGAGTGTGAAGGAGAAGACGCTGCCTTCTCCGCGCACGCCCGAGCTTTCATACCAAATCCGTCCGTGGTGCATTTCCACCAGGGTCTTGGCGATCGCCAGGCCCAGGCCGGTGCCGGCGGTGGCGAGCACCAGCGGATCTTCACCGCGGTAGAACCGCTCGAACAAACGGCGGCGGCCCTCTTCATCAATGCCGATACCGTTATCGGCCACGTCAATCTGCATCTCGTTCTCTACCTGATGAATGTGAATGGTTACGCAGCCATTTTCAGGCGTGTAGTTGTAACCATTGCTCACCAGGTTGCCAAGCACCTGCCGCACGCGCTCCAGGTCGCCGGCGGCAAACGGAAGGCTCGGCTGCACCTTCAACGTAAAGTCCATGGGCTTGTTTTCTTCACGCGAGCGGCGCTGAAGATCGGCAATCACGTCTTCAGCAATCTCGCGCAGATCGAGCGATTGGAAGTTGAGCGAAACACGCCCGGCTTCGATGCGCGAAATGTCGAGCAGATCGTTCACCAGTACGCTCAGCCGCTCGGTATTCGATTTGACAATCTGCAGGAAGTGGACCTGCTGGCCATTCAGTTCGCCAGAAGCACCCATCAGCATGATATCCACATATCCCTTGATCGATGTCATGGGGGTGCGCAGCTCGTGGCTTACATTGGCAACAAACTCGCTCTTCAAGCGGTCCACCTGAACCTCATGGGTGATATCGCGGAAGATCGAGACTGTGCCAAGGAACTCTTGCCGCCAGAAGACGGGCGCAAGGTGTACCGCCACAATCCTGCCGTTATCCAGTTCCAACTGCTCGGCAAACGTCTCTGCATTGGTATATGCGGATGGATCTTGGGAGAACTTATTGATGGTCTGCATCCATTCAGAAGCAGCCTTGCCAAACAGGCCAGAGAAGTAATCGAGCGACTTGCCCAACGCCTGGGTAGAGGTGAGGTTGAGGATCCGTTCAGCGGAGGCGTTGAACAGCGTTACGCGGCTCTGCGGGTCGGTGACCAGCACGCCGTCCGCAACGGCCTCGAGAATGGCGCGCGAGCGGCTGGCCTCGATCTGCTGCTCGCGCAGCATGCTGCCCAGGTGCTCCGACTGGTCGCGGATGAGGTTGAAGAGTTCGGCATTGTTCAGAGCAATGCCAATCTGGCGGGCTGTGGCTTCCAGCAAATTAATCAGGTCTTGCGAGAAGAACGCTCCCTGGCGATGGAACAGCAGCAGCGAGCCAAGCACTTCTTCGCCCATCACCAGCGGCACTGCCAGCACTGATTGGTACATCAGCGTGCTCCCGGCGATCACTTCCCACCGGTTATCATCCTGCACGCGGTCGATCAGCACCGGCTGGCGCGAGCGGATCACCCAGCGGGCGATCTGGCGTTCCACCGGTGTAACGCCGGATGCCGCATCGTCCATACGGGCCAGGTGCATGCCCGCCCGATACTGGTTAGATGTGCCCTGCGAGAGAACAATCAGGCTCTCTTCTGCGCCGGTCGATTCGTTCAGCACACTCAACGTGCGGTTGAGAACCAGGCCCATATCCAGGCTGGTAGAGAGTTCCGTGATGATATGCAGCAGCGTTTGCGAATTGGTGTGTTCGCGGCGCAGCTCGGTCGTGCGGGCTTCCACACGGCGCTCCAGATCTTCCGTCAAGCGGCGGGTCTCAGCGAACAAGCGCGCATTCTGCACTGCGATCGCGGTCTGGTTGCACATGGTGCGTGCCAGCTCGATTTCGGGCAGGGTATAGCGGTACGCTTCTGTTCCATAAATCAGGAACCAGCCCTGCAGCGCCGAGCCAGAGATCAGCGGCACCACGAGCAGGGTCTTCACATTGCGCGAAAGGAGGAAAGCGTCCATCAGCGGTTTTAGCTCTTTCTCAGCAGCCACATCGCTGGTCTGGAAGATACCCTGTGTATCGGCAAGATGCTTGAACAGGGCCGAATCCGGCAGCACCATCGGGAGCGATTCGCCGCGGTCTGGTTCTTCCACCTGCAGAACCGTTTGCCTGTCTGCATTGAGCATTACCGCCGCCACGCCAGAAGCGTCGAGCGCCTGAATAAGCTGTTTGCTCGTCAGCCGGAAGATATGGTCAATATCCAGGGAAGAGACCAGATCGCTCGAAAGCTGGTTGAGCAAGGCCAAACGCTGCGAGCGTTCGTCTAATTCGGTGGCGCGGCGGGTGCTTTCTTCAAACAGGCGCGCATTTTCCAGCGAGACGGCTGCCTGGCTGGCAAATGCCGTGCCCGCCTGGAGATAGTCGGCGGTATAGTAATCCGACTCGCGCTTCTCCAGCGCAATCAGGCCGATCACTTCAGACTTAAAGATGAGCGGAATGCCCAACCAGGAAAGGTATTCCGGCTCGATCAGCATGGGGAAGCGCCGGTCGTTGCGCAGATCGCCCACCGAAATCGGCTCACCGGTCTGGATCATGGTTTTGAACAGGTCGCTGTCCTCGACGGCGACCGAGATATTGAGGCGAAGTTCGTTATCGGCAAAGCCATTCGCCGCCGAAACGGTCAGCTCACTGCCCTTGCGCAGCCACAACGTGGCGGTATCGTATGGCAGCACCAGCCCCAGTTGATCCAGCAGCGAGGCGATCAGTTCGTCGCTCTGCAGGCTGGAAGTGATTGTGCCAGCCACCATCGTCAGTGCCTGGAGCTGCGTGGCGCGCCGCTCAGAAGCCTGGTACAGGCGCGCATTTTCCAGCGCCATTGCAGCCTGGCGTGTAAAGGAAGAAACCAGCGCCTCGTCTTCCTCGGTGAAGACGCCCTGCGCCTCAAAGTTCTCCAGGAAGACGATGCCGAGCACGGTATCACCGATGCGCAGCGGAACAAGCATAGCCGAGAGCGGAAGCCGCCCGTTCGTCGCGGCACGGTAGCGCAGCAGATCATCCGCCGAGAGGTTATACTGCGCGGCAAAATCGATTTCACCAGCCCGCTCTGAGCGACCGGTGCGGAATACACGCAGCGGCAGCACCACGCGGGTGTCCATTACCTCGCCAGTAGACGTTTGCAGCGGATAGCGGATGCCCAGAATGTCCTTGCTAGAGCCGTATCCCACCGAGGCTTGCGGCACAATGGAAAGCTCTTTTTCCTCCCACATACCCACCCAACCGGCATTGGCGCTGCCAATCACCTGTTTGACGTTCTCGATCAACGCCTTCAGAATATCCTCCGGCTGCAAACTACCCAGCTTGCGGCTGAAATCGAGCAGCAGGTTAACTTCGTTCAGGCGGCGGCGTGTTTCATTCAACAGTTGCAGGTTCTGGATACCAATGCTCACCTGATAAGCGAGCTGTGCAAACACGCGCCGGTCTTCTTCTACAAATGCTGGCAAGGCACGCTGGCCAATTACCAGCACACCCGCGATGCTGTCGTGCCCCATTTCCAGCGGCAAGCCAATCATGCTGCGGGCTTCGAGCACGTTCAACATGGTTGTATTTTGCCATTCGGGCGTGCTTTCCAGGTTCGAAACCAGCAGAAGATTCTCGTCCTGCGCGCGGCGCTTTTCCGTGGCAGCCTGCTGCAGCAGGTGGCGCAGCGGGTTGCGCTGCCCAAACAGCGCCTCGGGATTGGTGCCCACCGGGAAGTTCCCGATCACCTCCAAAAGACGCAAGCCAGCCGGGGTATGCTCGGCAACCAGCGCAACCTGCATGGCGAAACGCGTCAACATTTCGCTTGCCAGCGTGCGCAAAACAGCCGATTCACTCTGCTGGCGGTTTGCCATGGCGGCAATCTCCAGGCTGGCGCGGATGCGGTCGATGCGCTCGTTGAGCGTGTGCAGGGCGATCGACTGCTCCAGCTCTTTGTGGAGCATAACCGGCAGATTGGTCTGCGCCAGATCCTTCGAAGCCTGCAAGCGCGTGCGCTCGCGCTCCGACTCTTCCAACTGGCTGTCGAGGCGGGTGGCACGCAGGTGACTTTCAATGATGATGCTGGCCTGCGCGGCAAAGACTTCCAGCGCCTCAAAGGTCGGCTTATCGGGTTTGCGGTTGTCGGCCGGCGCATCCACGCTGATAAGCCCCAGCGGATTCTCCGCTGCGTCAAACAGAGGGATCAGCAGCATGTCATGCTGCTGCCAGGCGTCTTCCGACTTGATATCCATCGAAGGCAGCACGCTGACCACGTGCACATCCTGCGGAATGGCTGGCGTTTTATTCTCTGGGATATAGTACGCGCCGCCGATGCGGTAATCCGGGTGCATCAACCGCGTAAGTCCATTCCACGGCTGCGTGCGCGAGCGAAGATCTTCCCACAACTCTGGCGTAAGTCCAACGCCAACCAACCGGCGCAGCGCCTCGGATTCCGGCTCATACACGCTGATCAGCACCGTTTGGAACGGTGTTGCTTGCTGGATCGCCTGAGCAATGGTGGTAAGCGCCTGCGGCAGCGATTGCGATGGCTTGAGCACGCGGGCCACCTGGATCAGGCGGGAGAGCGTTTCCAGCTCGCGTTTCAGCAGCATGCTGCGGCGCGTCTGATCTTCATACGCAAGGGCGTTATTCAACGCCACAGCCGCCTGCACCGCCAATGATTGAGAAATCTCGATCGTGGTCTGGTCAAACTGACCCAGCGCCTTACCATGCAGGCAGATCAAGCCTGCCGTCTGGTGCTGGTGCGAGATCGGCACTATCAGCGCGGACTGCACGCCTGGGTGCGGCGGCTGAAACTCGGACCGCGCAAAATCAGGCACGTCAAGTGGCTGATCGCGCTCCAGCACCAACTGCTCCGCTGGTGAAAGCCGCCCGTCGGGCATGTCACCCACAAAGAAGCGGACGCTCGGCTGGTTGCTATAATGGCTACCGTCCAAATCGAACAGCAGGATTGTGCCACAGTCGGCGCCTGTGGTGCGCAGCGCCTCATCGTAAACCAGGTTCAGAAGGTAGTTCAGGTCCAGCGATGTGCTGAGTTCGCGGCTGATCCGGGTGATAGCCGTCATCTGATCCACGCGTCGGCGCAGGCTTTCATCAGTCTGGCTGCGCAGGGACGACTGCTCCACAACGCCTGCGAGCTGGCCCGCGGCGGTCGCCACAACCTGGGTATCGCCCTGGTCAAAGAATTCCACGGCATGGCTGCCGAACCACAACTCGCCAATACCCTCACTTCGAACCACCAGCGGCACTGCAATAACCGATTCCACATTCCACGCAGCAAGGATCGACTGGTAGAACGGCACAATCGCGCGCCCGCTCTTCGTGATGCTGCCAGAGGTCAGCGGGTGCTGTGTGCCAGAAACCGTGAAGTGGAACTGCGGATCATCGGTTACCAGGCGCGTAATGCGCTCGGATTGTTCGGGCATCGAGCCATATAGAGAGGACTGGTGCAGCACCAGCGATCCTCGATCCTGGTCGACCAGGAAGATAGCGCCAACATCAGCCCGCAAAATTCGGGCCAACTCTTGCACCGAGAACTGCAAAATCTCATCCAGGTTGGCCGCGGAACTTGCCAGACTGGTGATACGGCGGAGTGTTTCGGCGCGCTGCGCACGCTGGCGCGACTGCACTACCAGGGCGGCATTCTCGATGATAGAAGCCGTCTGGTTGGCCACAATCATCAACAGGTGCAGTTCCGCCTGGCTAAACGGCGTTTGCCCGCTGGTGTGGTTGGAGGCTTGCAGATAGCCGAGCATGTGCCCACCGGTAGAAAGCGGCACCAGAACGGTTTCGCGCAGGCTGGCTGCCTGGGCAAGGTGATCCATGCCCATCTGCACCCACTTTTCATCTTCTGAGGCGTTCTCGGTAATCAGCACGTCCTGGTCCAGCAGAGTCTTCTCTGCATGGGAACCAGGCAGCACGTTGATGCGGTAGATTTCCACAAACTGGTCGGGCAGCCCATGGAAAGGTACACGCGCTTCCAGAAGATGCTGGTTTTCGTTGTAGACAAGGAACCCAAGAATATCCACCGGCAGCAGCGGGGCTATGCTCTCCACCAGTTTGGCAAACAGCCCGCCCGGGTCGCGTACAGAGCTAAACGCCTGGGCAAGCTGAGCCAAGCCCGTTAGTTCAGCGGTGCGGCGCTGTTCCATCTGGAACAACAGCGCATTGTGGATCGCAATCGCCGCCTGCCCGGAGAGCAAGCGAAGAAGATCGAGATCTTCCTCACGGAATGCTCCGGTCGACATCGACCCAAGCTCGAGGGTGCCAATGCACTCGCTGCCTACGATCAGCGGGATGCCAAGATAAGCGCGCGTTGGGATGCGCATGCGCTGCACGATCTCACGTAGATCTTCACGCTCATTCAGGTCTGCGGCCAACAGCGGGGTGCGCTGATCGAAGAGGTATCCGGTAAGACTGTCTCCGGCAAGGTAGCGCTCGGATGAAAGCTCTAGTTTGCGGTCAACACCTGGAAGGCCGGCAAAATGGTAGGGAATAAAAGATTGGCTCTCTTGATCCCACAAGGTAACTTCCATGAACTCGGCCGGCAGCAGCTTTTCTACATTTTCCAGCACCGCCTGGAGGGTGTCATTCAGATCGAGACTGATGGCCATCGCCTGGGCTAGCTGGTTGAAGGTTTGCAACGATTGGGTACTGATGGCGCCGTTTATTCCTACCAGCCCGTTGGTGATTTCGGGATAGCGCAGCGAAAGAACCGCGGTGGATTGCGATCCATTGGTAACGAGGTAAGAGGTACCCTCTACCAGGCGGCCATCCAGCACAAAGCGGGTCTGGCCTTCCGCGGCACACAGCTTCAGCAGCGAATCGTTCGGGCGAACCTTACGCGCCAACCGCTCCAGATTGGGGACCTCGCCTTCCTGCAGCCGGAAGAACTGCCGCGCGCGAGCGTTGATGCTTCGAATCCGGCCACCCACTTCCACCACGACCACACCATCTCCATGCTCTGACAGCAGATCATCGCCGCCCACTGGGGCAGCGATCTGCAGAGCAGGCCGCGCGCGCCGGACAAAGCCGAGCGCGAGGTAAACGATCAGAAAAAAGAGGATTCCGATCGCTGCGATGAGGAGAGCAAACCCGAGGTCGTATGAAAAGGCCATTGCACCAATATTCGGAAGCAAAAAGCAGTCGGCGCGAGATCTGGCGTTAGCGCCTAACGGTTAACGGACGCGTTGGCATCCTGCCGGCGTTCTTCCGCTGCCAGTTCAGTGATTTCGCGGATATCGGCAAACACGTGGGTCGAAGGCGATACCATCCCAACAGCCAGGGTCATCAGCGGTGTCTGCTGTATTTTGCCCGTTTCATCTGGGGCCAGGATGAAGCCCTGCTGGCGGTCCATGAAGTTGTAGTGCGAGAGCACTTCTTCCTTAAACCGGGTCTTCACTCGCTGGCGAACGTTCGCGGCCGCTTCTTCGTTGGTAATGACAATGAAGTTGTCACCGCCCGCGTGACCGATGAAGTCGTTTTGGGTGCCCAGGTCGTCCATCACCTCGCCGATCATCATGGCGGTGAAGCGCAGTACGTCGTTGGCGGCGATGAAGCCGTACACATCTTTGAACGCCTCGAACGAATTGATGCGAATATCCATGAACGCCCAGCCCTTGCGCTGGCGGATCATGCGGCGCAGCTCGTCTTCGATCAGGCGCCCAGCGGGCAGGCCTGTCTGCGGATCGGTCAGGCTCTCGCGCTCTGAGCGGGCAATGGCGTTCTGTACGTACAGCTTCAGCTCTTCAATATCGAAGGGCTTCGTGATGTAGTTATCCGCGCCCAACTCCAGGCCCTGCAGGCGGTCGGATCGCTCATCGCGCTGGGTGAGGAAGATGACCGGGATGTGGCTGGTGCGCGTAGAAAGGCGCAGATTGCGGCACACCTCGTACCCGTCGATGTCCGGGAGCATAATGTCGAGCACAATCAGGTGCGGCATCACCTGGCGCGTCTTTTCCAACGCATCGGCCCCGCGCAGCGCCGTATCTACATCATACCCTTGGGCAGTGAAATAGATGCGGAGCATGTTCGAGATATCGAAATCGTCTTCAACAATCAAAAGGCGGGCTTTACCCATTTATGGCCTCCCTAAAACAAACGTACAGCGGCACTGCGGCAGATGGCCTGAAGAATAGCAAGCATATAAATTACACGAATTGATTTTTCTGCTCCTTAATCTTATGCCAATCGTACCATTCTGACAACACTGGTTATAGAAATATTTAGCCATTTTTTACCACGACTCAACCACTTTCTCACCTTCGCGCGGATAAAGGCGCGGGTGAAGGTGCGCCACCGGTAGCGAAAGGTGGTCGCTATCTTCATACCGGATATCGCGGTCGATCACACGCCGCTCTTTCGAAGCAAACAGGATTGTATCCGATTCAATGGTGCGAGCGGGATAGACGATCATCCCCGCGCCAATGCGGCAGTTATGACCAATGCAGCCGCCCAGCACGGGGCGGTTGGCGTTGCGCAGCGAACCGCTGCCATCGCGTGCCTTGATCGATGAAGGCAGCAAGTTGTAGTCCGTCCAGGTGGAGCCCGCGCCGATAAACGTGTTGCGGCCCACCACGCACATCTGCAGGCAGGTATTCTGCGCCACCAGGCTGTTATCCATGATCGAGGTCATAAACAGCGCGGCGCGGAACGGTAGAAACGTTCCATCACCCACCACTGAGAGCATGAGCTGGCAGCCCTGCGAGATGTTCACGTTATCGCCAATGATACAGTTTTCGATGATCGCATTCGCGCCAACGGTCACGTTGTCACCGATCGTCGTTGGGCCGTGGATGATCGCCGATGGGTCGATAACGCAGTTGCGCCCCACCTTCACCACCGCGGAACTTTCTAGAAGCTGGCGGCCCTCAAATAGCGCGGTTCCCAGTACCTGCAGCTTAAAACCGAGGTCGGTATTCAGGCGTTTTTCAAAACGCGCGCCGCGCCCAAACAGGCCGAACACGCAGTCCGTGATAAAAATGTGCACCCACGAGTCAATAGCGATCAGGCTGCGCAGCGGAACCTGGTACACCAGGTCGCCGCCAGAGGCCGCCATGTAGAGCGGCACGTGGTAGTAACCGATCTCTTTCGCCTCCAGGTCTACCACCAGGGGCAGCGCATCGGGTTCGGGGCCGTTGGGGTAATACCACAGGTCCACCAGGAACAGGTCGCCGGATGGTGTATACGATGTGGAAAGCGGGAGGATGTGCTCGCGGAAGGCCGGGTCGTTGCACGAAAAAGCCGCCCGCATTGGGCGGTTGGCCGCCTGCGCGCGCCGCACAAATTCCTCGATGTAGTGTTCATCAAAATACAGGTTGTCGCGATACACCAGGCACGGCTCGCGAAGCTGCGGGAACGGCGCGCCGGGCGGCAGCTCTACCTCTTGGGTGGTGAACTTTGCCAGCACATCGCGCTGCAGCAGCCACAGCGGCTGGTTGAGGATACGCAGGTCACGCGCAGGCTCATTGAATGGGGCGATCTTTTTCTTGGATTGCAGAATGATCTTAAACATACGCCCTCAATCCACCGGCCGCGCATCAATCTGGTAAACGCAGGCCGGACCACCATCCGCACGGCACTCGATCTCGCGCACCAGGTAAAAGCGCCCGCCGCCAGCCCAGCTCATAAACCCTTGCAGCAGCCCGGTGATCAGGCAGCAGGAAGATTTAAGATGCTTGCCTTTGCCCGGCACCTTTGGCACCATTCGCCACAGCCAGCCGTTTTTCTCGGCCCGCACGGCAATTTCATCACCGGTCAGTTCGGCGATCGCATCGGCCAGGATATACAATCCGTGCTCCATGCGCCGGGGCGCAGGCAGCAGCCGGAACGCCACTGCGTTAAACCCAGCCGCCTCGCCCAGGCGGTTCAACCCGATGCGAAAGGCGGCTCGCCCAATGCGCAGCGCAAGCCCTTGCCCGCCGCGAGCGCCATAGGTGGCCTCGAGGCTGCCCAGCAGGCTGCCTGCCCCATCCACCAGCAGATCGCGGCCATGACCGTTCTTCCATTCGCCATTGCCCGGCGTCCAACCCGATGACCAATGGGGCAAATGATGCACGTCAAACAGTTCCTGCGCGCCCTCCATCAGGATCTGCGCCGCATCTTCAGCAGGTATGTGAACAGCAGGTCCTAACATGGTATGTTTCAAGAGGGACAGTCCAGGAAATCTTTGAGTTTTTGCATAAAGACCTGGGGATCATCAAGCATGATGAAATGCCCGGCCTTTTTGAAGCGCTCAATGCGGGCCGATGGATATCCATTTTGCAGCGGCTGCCACTGGCGGGGGTGAACAATATTATCGTGGTCGCCAAACATGCCCATCACCGGGATGTTGAGCTGGCTCAACCGGGGCCGCAAATCGGTTCGCCGCAGCGAGGAGATCGACAGCAGGAAGGATTCGAGCGTGGTCTTCGAGAGGTCGCGGTCCATCATATCGGGGAAGCGCGGGTCGCCGCAGATAAACGGCGATGCCACGCGCATGGTAGCGCGGAAGGAGCCAAACATGTTAAACAGCATCCAGGCAATCTGCCGGTAGCCTGCCAGCTTCAGCGGCAGCGCCAGCGAAGACCCCACAATCGGCGAACCGATAATAACGACCTTCTGCGCTCGCTCGGGGTACTGCAACGCCACCGAAAGGCTCACCGTACCGCCCATGCTGTGCCCTACCAACGGCGCACGTATGATGCCCAGCTTATCCATAAACTGATCTACCAGACTGACAAAATCCTGCACCTGGTAGGTATTGCGCTTCTTCCCCGATTCGCCGAATCCCCAAAAGTCCAGCGCGTAGGTGCGGTAATACTGGCCCAGAAACGTCATCGTTTCTTGCCAGAGCCCCCAAGACCCCAACCACCCGTGTAAAAGAATCACGGGACGACCGCGGCCATACACCTCGTAGTGGACAATGCCCTGATCCGTCGTGATCGAAGACACAGGTTATGTTTTCGGGCCTCAGCCGATCTAGCCCGCCTCCATTTCCTGAAGGATACTGTACAAAAGCTCCAGCAGAGCAGTTTTCACCGGTTCTTTCTTGGTCGCCACGCAAGGCAGCAGCTTCACCTTGGGGCTCAGTCGCAGCGCCAGGCGGATATCCTCGATATCCCAGGCATCGGGGAGATCCTGCTTATTCGCGGCGACCACGTATGGCGTGGGGGCATAGGCGCGGAAGGTCTCCAAAATGCTGCGCGCCTCGCGGAATGTCTCGGGGCGGGTGCTATCGACCATGACAATGAAGCCGAGCATGCCTTCCGAGAGAATTTCCCACATGAAATCAAACCGCTTCTGGCCGGGGGTACCAAACAGATACAGGACCAGGTCCTGGTCAACGGTAATGCGGCCAAAATCCATCGCCACGGTCGTGGAATCTTTGACCTTTTCGGCCTCGGAGGAAATTTTGCGCTCCGTGGAAACCACGTTGATTTCGCTAATAGACTGGATAAACTCGGTTTTGCCCGAGTTGAAGGGTCCAGTGACTACCATTTTTACCGTTTGCATAGGATGTATCCTTATCGTTCCAGCTTACGCAGAAATTAACCGGCGGATAATGCGGTTGACCAATGATTTTTGTTCTTCTTTGTTCTGGGTCGGGAAGGCGCGAGACGGGGTAGCCGTGGGCGCGCCTCCAGGCCGGATAATTTCCACCAGCCCGGCTTGCAGCAGGCCATAGACGACCCGGCGAATTTCCAGATCGTTCATCTTTACCGTACGGGCAATCTGATTCATGGTGTTCTTGGGGTTTACGTACGAAACCACCCGCCATTCTTCGATGCTAAGGTTGATGTTCTTCAGGTCGGTGCCCGGGCGATCGGTGAAGCGCAGGGCCATTTCCAGGCTGGGGATTTCTTCCTGGAGCTGCTCCCATTCGCGGAGCTGGCGCGAGCCCTCGATGATCAGATTCTCCAGGTCCACTTTGACGGTGATCTTCCCATCGCCGGGGAAGGCCATCTCCTGCTCGAAGCGGAAGAAGCCTTCCACCCACGTAAACAGTCGCCGCACCACGTCGATGAAGTACTGCTGCAAGCTGTTGAGGATATCTTCCTGGTTGAGATACCCTGCATTGATCAGCAGCAAACCAAGCTCTTTATCGGTCATCTGAGCGGTACGCTCTTTGAGGATGCGGTACTGGCTCTGCGAGATCTTGTTGCTGCGGTGAAGGATCGAGGCCAGGCCGGTGTCTTCGACGCCGTACTGCGCAAAGGAGAGTTTTCCCTCGCGAAAAGCGACCCGAGCCGTTTCGGTCGGGCCTTCGATCACCAGCGTTCCGGTCTTGCGAGCCAGGTTGATCAGGTTTAATAGCTGGGTGATGGTGAAATCGCGAAGATTTCCTTTAAGCGCCATACAGTTCGGCCTCAACAGGGAAGATAAAATGACAGGAAACGGTGAAGTCCTGGAAAAATTATACTTGCTGGATGAATTAGCGTCAATTACACGCACCTTACAAATGACCGTCATACCAGATCCCAGCAGTTTGTGATCGGTTGGTGATGCCAGGCATCACCAACCGATCACAAACTGCTTCTTGCGATACAATTAGCATGCCATGCCTGACCTCGAACACACTCTGCAAGGACACGACCTCGGCTTCCTCAAAATCATTGCGAGGGGCTGGGGCATCGAGCTGACCGCGCCCGACACGGTGACGGCCCTGCCCTTGCTGGTAAAAGGCATTCTCGACCACCAGGACTTCTCCGAGGTGATCGAGGCGCTGCCGCAGGATGCGAAAAACGTGCTGCTCACGCTGCTGGCAGGCGAAGGCCGCATGGGTTGGGCCGCCTTCACCCGGAAATATGGAGAGGTGCGGCGCATGGGCCCCGCCCGGCGTGACCGCGAGCGGCCCGATCTGCGCCCAACCACCGCCGCCGAGGTGCTGTGGTACCGCGGGCTGCTGGGGCGGGCCTTCCTGACCCAGCCCGGTGAGGGGGAGCCGCAGGAATTTGCTTACATACCCGATGACATCATGGTGCTGCTGCCCGCCCTGCGCGCCGACACCCCTCCGCCGCTGGGGAGACCCGCCACACCGGTGGAGGCAGCGCACCCGATCCCTGCCACCGACCGAATCCTCGACCACGCCTGCACGCTGCTGGCAGCCCTGCGCACCGGAGTCGACCCCGCCCCGCACTTGCCCAAGAACGGGATCACCGCCGAGGCGCTGAAAGGGCTGCTCAACGCCGCCCGCCTGCTCGATTACGACGGCATTCCCCACCCCGAGCGGACGCGGGCCTTCCTCGGATCGCCGCGAGCCAAGGCGCTTTCACAGTTGGTCAGCGGCTGGCTGGAAGACAAAACCTTTAACGAGCTGCGCCTGCTGCCCGGGCTGAAGTTCGAGGGCGAGTGGACCAACGATCCGCTGCGGTCGCGCAAGGCGCTCTTGGAGCTGGTCGGGCAGATCCCCGAAAACCGCTGGTGGAGCCTTTCGGCCCTGGTCAGCGCCATCCACGAGCAGCAGCCCGATTTCCAGCGCCCCTCGGGCGACTACGACTCGTGGTTCATCCGCAGCGCGGAGACCGGCGCGTATCTGCGCGGCTTTGGCGCGTGGGATGAGGTAGATGGCGCGCTAGTACGCTTCCTGATCTGCGGGCCGATGCACTGGCTGGGGCTGGTGGACCTTGCCTCCAGCGAGGAGGGCGGCCCCCCCACCGCCCTGCGCCTCTCCGCCTGGGCCGCGGACCTGTGGCACGGCAATGCCCCCGAAGGATTGCCCGCCGAAGACGCCCCGCTCAAAGCCGCCTCCGACGGCTGGCTGACCATCCCCCCGCTGACTCCTCGTGCCGTGCGCTATCAGGTCGCCCGCTTCTGCGAGTGGGGACCGGAAAAAGATAGTCAGTACAGGTATCGTATCATCCCCTCCGCTTTGGAGCGCGCCCGCAACCAGGGTTTGCGTCCCAGCCAGCTCATCGGCCTGCTGCGCAAGCACAGCAAAGAGACCGTCCCTCCGCACCTGGTGCAGGCGCTCGAACGCTGGGAGGCCACCGGAACGCAGGCGGTGGTGGAGAAGGTCAGTATTCTGCGCGTCACCTCGCCAGAGGTGCTGGCAGCCCTGCGCAAAACCCGCGCCGCCCGCGCCCTGGGCGACTCGCTCAACGAAACGACCGTGCTGGTCCGCGCCGGGCAAGAGGAGTTGGTGCTGACGGCGCTGGCGGAGATTGGGTATCTGGCGGAAGCACGGCTTTCTTGATTGTTCATTGCTTGCGGATGATGCAGAGTTGTTCGTTCAATTGATGCTAACAACAAAGGATGTCATTTCACAATGGCAGGCTCAACCAAAACCGAAGAAAACGTAAAAATATTCCATTCAATTCTCACCATTTTTGGAGATGAGAATAAAAAATGCAAGGTTCAAACCTATTGGGACGAAAAGAAAGCAAACTGGATCGATATCGTTTCGTGCCCGGATTGTCCGATTGAAAATGTTATTTCTTTCGCTACGGTAGCACTTTCAGATTTCTCTATTGGAAAAAAGGTGGATGGCATAAAGCTTGGAGTTGAAATTGTCGGGGCATGTGATAAGAAATTTGATCAATTCCCAAATATTCTATCTACCTGTGCATTTAATATCATTGTCGAGCATTTCAGCTGTTTTCCAGGAGCAATTTATCCCGATGTCATTGAAATGTACATGCCTGATTCCTCAATGAAGCATATTTTGTTCGTTCCTCCATTTGGATGGGAGCAAGAGTTTCAGACCCTATCTTTCCCCACCAAAAAAGTAGCCTGGCTGCTTGCTGTTCCCATCTCAGATGTAGAGTATCAATTTGCGAGAAAGAACGGCGTTGATGCCCTGGAAACCCTTTTAGAAGAAAAACAGATTGATATTTACGATCTGGAGAGAAACTCGGTTCATTAATTCTTTCTAACAATTATGGCAACTTTCTACCTAATCGCTGGTGCTTTTACGTTAACTTTGTTTTCGATATTTCGGTTTGTTTTGCACAGGGAAAATCCCAGTGCAGAAATACGAGATGTCGATTTGTTCCAGAGAAGTAAAAGCTTCCTTCTCAAAAACGTTACCTTTTTTCAAATCCTCGGTTTCGTCTGGATCCTGGCCGGGATTGCATTTCAAACCAATCTGATCCACCACCCCTCCGATACCCTCGGTACCCTCCTGGACAGTCTCCTCCTGCTCGTTCCGATTTGGGTGTTTGCTTATTTCGTCGAGAAGAAAGAATAACCTGACATAATTTAATAAATTCCTCACTTCTTACCCCCACCTAAACCTGATTTATAATGATCCTGGAGGTTCCCCTATGACCATTGCCACACGTTTGGATTGGATTCAACAAGAGATTGATGCCTTGAAAGAGGCTGGGCTGTACAACCGCATCCGCACCATCGAGTCGCCGCAGGGCGCGAAGCTGGTGGTGGACGGCAAACAGGTGCTGAATTTCTGCTCGAACAACTACCTGGGGCTTGCCAACCACTCCCGGCTGGTGAAGGCCGCCAAGGAAGCCATCGACCAGTACGGCGTTGGCCCGGCTGCCGTTCGCTCGATCGCCGGCACGCTGGACCTGCACCTGGCGCTGGAGCGCAAGATGGCCGAGTTCAAGCGCGTAGAGGCCGCGGTCACGTTCCAGTCGGGCTTCACTGCCAACCTGGCAACCATCGCGGCGCTGGTGGGCAAGGAAGACGTGATCTTCTCCGACGCGCTCAACCACGCCAGCATCATCGACGGCAGCCGCCTCTCCGGCGCGCGCATCGTCCGCTACGAGCACAACTCCGCCGCCGACCTCGACCGGCTGGCGAAGGAAAACGCGGGCAGCTACCGCCGAGGGCTGGTGATCACCGACGGCGTGTTCAGCATGGACGGCGACATCGCCCCGCTGGATCAGATCTATGAAGTTTCTTCTGCCAACGGCCTGATGCTGATGGTCGACGACGCGCACGGCGAGGGCGTGATGGGCACCGGCGGGCGCGGCATCGTCGATCACTTCCACCTGCACGGCAAAGTGGACGTGGAAGTGGGCACCTTCTCGAAGGCCTTTGGCGTGGTCGGCGGCGTGGTGGCCGGTTCCGCTGCGGTGATCGAGTGGTTGCGCCAGCGCGGCCGCCCGTTCCTGTTCTCCTCCGCGATGACCGCCGCGGACAGCGCCGCCTGCCTCGCAGGTGTGACCATCCTCGAAGAATCGACCGAACTGGTAGATCGCCTGTGGGAGAATGCCCGCTACTTCAAGGAGCAGATGCAGGGCATGGGCTTCGATATCGGCCAGTCCGTTACACCCATCACCCCGGTGATGCTGGGCGAGGCTCCACTGGCGCAGCAGTTCTCGCGCGAGCTGTTCGATCAGGGCGTGTTCGCCATGGCACTGGGCTTCCCCACCGTCCCGCGCGGCAAGGCTCGCATCCGCGTCATGCTCTCCGCCGCCCACGAGCGCGCCGACCTCGACCAGGGGTTGGAGAAGTTCGCCGCCGTTGGGAAGAAATTGGGCGTCATTCGCTAACTTTTAAAACGCCTCACCCCCGACTCCTCTCCATTTTTGTCAAAGCCCAAAAATGGAGAGGGGTGCCTTTCTAACCAATGCCTGAGCGGAACAAGTCACCCTCTCTATTTCGTTTGCGAAATGGAGAGGGCAGGGGTGAGGCGTTCCACCAATGCGAAAGAGTTCGCCCTACTGCCATTGATGGTAGTAGGGCGAACCTTTTATTGAACAATTCGGCGGTTGTGGCCCGGCAGCCCACCGGGACACACTCGCGATTACTTGTTCGATTCGGTCTGTTTTTCGGTAAAGGGATCGTAGTTGGGGTTCGTACCCGCCCAAACACAGGCGGCTTCGTTCAGCAAACCGCACTCCAGGCCGCGGTTGCAGCGGTGCGCCACAACACGAGGGCCGGAATCTGGCAGATGCTCCTCAGGATAAAGGACTTCCGCCTCCAGGGCAACTTCGCCCCCGGCGTGCCGGCAATACTGAACTTTGATCGTCTGCCAGGTTTTTACTGCCATCAAGCCTCCAAATTCTCTGTGGGTACTTCGGAACGAAGTACGAACTGCTATTGGTAAAGCCAAGATAAACAACCGAATGTTATCTTATTTGTAATATAGCGTTTTAGTCTACAATTGAATAGTGACAGGCGTCATGAATCCAACCTAACAAACGGCGTCACCTCTCATCTGGTGAGACCGTGCAGCGCCAGGCACGCCAGGGTTCGCATCGGATGACTTTTCCTATATGCTTCCGGTGAGATTCCCCATTGATGATGGTTGTGGAAATGGTTATGCTTGGAAAGCTTTGGCCGATGAAAAATTCACTGGCAGTCAGATGAGCGATACGCCAGAACATTGAAAGTGAGTTTCTATGGAAGTGAAACGCTGCCCGCACCTGGGGATGCAGGATGATCCAGGTACCCGGCTTGATTTTCCCTCACCGGGGAATGTCTGCCACAAGGCATCTCCCCCGGGCCACATCAAGCTTGATTATCAACACAATACCTGTCTGACCGCCCAGCACATGGGCTGCCCGATTTATACCGCCGCCCACGCGACCGCAGTGCCGGCCAGTATCCTTGCCACCACGCCGAGAACAGCCGTCACCCGCCGTGCGCTGCCCCAAATGAGCACGCCGGTAACGGTTGGCCTGATTGCTTTCTTCGGCCTGATCGTTTATCTTGGGGCCGCTTTGTTGGGGAATATCCCAAATGCCGCTCGCACAGATGGCGGCACGCAAGATCCAGCCCAAACAGGGGTTTTTGGGCTACCACAAACAGGCGCTACCCAGCACTCGGGCACACCTGACCCAACGAGCGTGCGCCGCCGCACCATCTGCCCGCCGCCGGACGGCTGGGTGCCCTACACCGTCAACCCCACCGACTCGATTTATCGGCTTTCCGTACTGCACGCGATCCCGGTGGCGGATCTGCAACGGGCCAACTGCATGGGCAATGAGACGGTGATCCTGCCGGGAGAAATTATCTTCATTCCCTTTACGCCCACGCTCACACCCACCCCAACCAGAACCCGCACGCGCTTCATCCCTACCCGCACCTTCACGGATCGCCCAGAGGAAGATAAGCCTGCGCCAGTGGCTACTGCGACGATAGCGCCGCCAACCCAGGCCCCATCTACCCCCACACCGCCTATCACCCGTGTTCCACCCACGCTGGCACCCACGACAGCCGTCCCGCCAACGCCCATTCCGCCAACGGATCCACCGCCGACGGACATCCCACCGACAGACGTTCCGCCAACGGACGTCCCGCCAACCGATGAGCCGCCTGCCACGGAAGAGCCATCGCCCATTTTGCCGCCGATCATCGAAACACTGCTGCCTCCGCTTATCCCCCCCATTTTTCCACCAGGTGCGCAGCCCTCCCCTGGTCCCGGGTAGTGTCAGGAATACATTCGGGTTCGAAAGCAGAAAATCACGCGCTTTCGAACCCGAATTTGTTCTTGATTATTGCAGGCCGGCGTGCTTACTTCCGCTGCAATCGATACACGTTGCCGCTGCCCTGGTCGAGCAAGTAGATTTCGCCTTGCGCATCCTGCCCAAACGAGGTTACGTTCCAACCGGTCTGGAACAGCTCCTGCGATTGGAAGGCGCCATTCGTGCCGCGCAGCAAGCCCCAAACACGCCCCGTACAGAAGTCGCTAAAGAGGTAGATGCCCCGGAATTCAGGCAGCGCCTCGCCGCGATACACGTACCCGCCTGTTACAGAGCAGCCCAGGCCGTGCTGGTACTCGTAGATTGGATCGACCAGCTCCAGCCCGGCGGGCGGGGTGCCTTCAAATGGGTGCGCGCCCTCACGGTAATCCCAGCCGTAGTTCACGCCGCCAGGAGCGCCTGCCTCCAGGAAGTCGATTTCTTCCCACATGTTCTGGCCCACGTCGGCAATGTATAGATCGCCGGTCAGACCGTCGAAGGAGAAGCGCCAGGGGTTGCGAAGACCATAGAGGAAGATTTCTGGCTGTTCATCGCCCGAAGCGGTAGCAAAGGGGTTATCCGCTGGTATGCCATATGGATCACCGCTATCTACATCAATGCGCAGGATTTTACCAAGCAGCGTGCCCAGGTTTTGCGCGTTTTGCTGAGGGTCACCAGCCGAGCCGCCATCACCCAGGCTAATATAGAGGTAACCATCAGGGCCAAAGACCATCCCGCCGCCGTTGTGGTTCTGATAGGGCTGGTCCACGTACAGCAGCTGCTTCTCGCTGTTGGGGTCAGCCACGTTTGGGTCATCCGAAACGCTCAACCGGGCGATGACGCTGTTGCCCTCCAGATCGATGTAGTTGATGTAGAAGAAACCATTTTCCGCGTACTGCGGGTGGAAAGCAAAGCCCAGCAGGCCCTGCTCTGAACCGCGTGTAAGCACCTCATCCGAGTAATCGAGGAATGGTTCGGATAGCAGCGTGCCATCCTGATAGATACGCACTGCGCCTGTCTGCTCCACGATGAACAGGCGATTGCTGCCATCCGACGGCGCTGTCAGGTCCAGCGGCTTGGAGAGATCCTCGATCACCGGCTGCCAGGCAAACCCTGCCGGGTCGGGGAAGCTAGTGACCGTATCGGTGGGTACAATACGCCCATTCGACACATTCGGCAAGAACACTTCGGTTGCCTCAGCCTGCTGCGCCGCACTTTGCTCAGGGTCGGCCGTCTCTGCGGCGACTTCCGCCGGGGCAGCGGCCGTCAGTTCCTCGGCGGTGACTTCCGTTGCCACTGTGGTGGCAGGGGCGTCTCCGGCGGCGCCTTGCCCTTCCGAGGCTAGATTCTGTGCGGTCTCTCCGGTGGCAGGGACCTCCTCACCACGGATGTTCTCGGGCACGCAGGCCGTCAGCGCCAGGGCCAGCAGAACCAGCGCCAGGAAATATACAACAGAAATGTTTCTCTTCATACAATCCTCCCTACAGGTAGGTAATTCGCCGAAAGTATCTTAACAAAGGAAGTTCTTTGCCCGGCGAACTACTAGGGTAAAACGCCTGGATACAGGAGACTGTTTGTTAGGGTACTTCTGGCTTTTATTTAGCAGAAAACGTATTGGAATTTTGGAAACCAAACAAGACCGGCAAGCTGCCGGTCTCGGTACTGGTTTATCGACTCAAACTACCGCGGATTCGAACGCCGCGCGGCGTTCGGGTCGCTCTCGGTGTATTCCCCCTCGACAATCTCTTCTTGCTGTGGCACATTCCCAGGTTCCTTCCAGGTTCCGGGTCTTAACCCCTTCAAAGCGAGCGTATGCTCCTGCACAACCTCCGGCGGGCATAGATCGACGAAAAGGTTGGTACCCAGCCAGATCAGGAAGGCATCATCTACCGGATTAACCGGCAGCAGATCCAGCGGGATGATTGTGTAGATGAGGGCGCCGATGGGCAGAAGCTTTAGCACAGGGCTGACTCGATCATCCATCATCAGGCGGCCAATCAATCGGATGCGGTTCGACACATCACCGAAGAATCCGCCTGGGCGGGGAGAGATCGACCGGTTTGAATTCTGGTTTTCGGTCATTATTTACCTTTCTCCTTCATAATTCATTATAACCCGGATGAAGGGGCTTACATGTTACGATTTAATATACGTTGAAGGCATGAAAAGGTTTTATGTGAGCAATCACACAGATTGTGGATGGTTGCGCAACAACTGCTCACATTCCGTGTGATCCTTCAGGAATACTTTTTGAACATTTGCTGCCGCTGCCAGTTGATCAGCGGGGCAGCCAGTTTACGGATCTGGTACTTAAGCACAATGGGAGACAGCGCCCCCCCGCCCAACCGCTGGTGCACGCGCAGCATCTCGGGCCAGCAGCGCTCGTCTGCCAGAACGGTCTTTGCGCCGCTGTGCAAGCGGAAGTTAGCCCACAGGCGCGGTATGTAGTGCAGAGGAGCCTCTGCCGCCAGCCGCACCCACAGGTCATAATCCATCGCAAAGTAGAACGTGGGATCCAGCGGCCCCACCTTGCGCCACAGGTCGCCGCGCCAGAAGGAGGACTGCTGCGGAATATGCACGTATCCCCGGCGCAGGCGCGCGTAGTTGGTCCTGGCGGCAGGGAAACGGCCAATGACTCGCCCATTTTCATCGATATAATTGCAGTCGCCATACACCATGCCTGCCTCGGGGTGGGCCTTCAAATACGCCACCGCCTCGCGGATCGCGCCGGGCTGGTAGGTATCATCTGAATTGAGCCAGGCCAAAACGTCTCCTTTTGCGCGTGCAAAGCCTTTGTTAATCGCGTCGGTCTGCCCGCGATCCTTCTCCGAAACCCACCATGCCAGCCGGTCGGCGTAGCGTTTGATGATCTCGCCGCTGCCGTCGGTTGAGCCGCCGTCCACGATGATGTACTCAATCTGGTCATAATCCTGCTCCAACACCGAGCGGATGGTCGCCTCAAGATATGGAGCCTGGTTATACGAGGGTGTCACAATTGAAACAAGCACAGAGAAAACTCCTAAACGGCTTCCCGGCGAAAACGACGGTCAGCGTAGATCATAAATAATAAATTCGGCATTTTGCTGATAGATGGTGTAGCGGTCGTTGAGGGCTTGCTTTAGTTCAGGCTGGAGATCCAGCTCAGCGGGCGGGATGATGACGAAGTAATCCGCATCCCCGGCAAGCGCTTCAAACTCCGCTTCAAAATCAAACGATTGGCCGATAGAGGTACGCCAGGCAATTTCGTCGGCGGTCAGCCAGTTTCGCGGGTTGATCCAGCCGTAGTACTTTAGCCCAGATCCATAATCGTCTGCCAGGGCCACCACACCGGCTCCCCGCCCCAACTCGGCGCCAATGACGGACCAGGTGCGCGCCTGTGCCGCCGCGTCGAACCGCTTGAGCTGGTTGCGCGCCTGGTACCCGTATACCCCTACCGCCGCAATCAGCAGAAGCGATGCCCAAATAACCGCCCCCCAGCGCCGGCCTCGCATCAAGCCAAACACTCCCTGCGCTGCTGCGCCAATCCCCAACGCAATGGGGATCATCAGCGGCAGGTGGTAGTAATCGTGGGTGGAGATGTGGTGCGACAGCGTCATGCCGTAGATCAGGTAGCCGAGCCACAGCGAAAACAGCAGCCAACGCCGATATGCGTGCAGCACCAGCAGCACGCCAGCAAGCGCAGCCAGTACCAGCCCAAATGGAACCATGCGTTCCAGGTTGCTAAGCCAGCGCAGGTAAAAGGCCGGGTCGGCCCACATTTCAGGGAAGAATCGCAGGCTGAACTGATCCACCAGCATACCGGTGACGTACACCCCGTGAATGTAATAAACTGCAAAGGGTAATACAGTCAGCAGAGCCATCACCCACACTTGCAGCGAGCGCGGCCCGCCTCCCGCCAGCCCGATCACAAACAAAGCCGGGCCGATGAAGAATACCGACGTGCTTTTAATGAGGATTGCCAGCCCGGCCAGCAAGCCGGTGAGCAGGGCGCGGCCCCACACCGTGCGGTGCTCCCATCGCACGGCAGACCACAGCGCCGCCGCGACCAGGGCGATCATCAGCGGTTCGGGCTGAAAGGCCCGGCTGGCCACAACCGCGTACGGAAGCATTAGGAAGATCAGCGCCGCCGCCAGCGCCCCGCCGCGACCAATCAGGCGGACAGACAGCGCAGTGATAAACCCTGCCCCGATCATCCAAAAGGCGATCGCGTACAAGCGCGGAATTTGCAGATCTGTTTCCCCTACCAGCCCATATGTCCACGCCACAATCTGCTCGAAGATCTGCGGCTCAATCAAGCCTTGGGTGTGCCAGTGTTCCACCGCCATCGATCGCTGCTCGGCAAGGATATCTACGCGGGTCTGATAATACATGCCCCGAGCGATCAGCGCAGAGTGAAGCTGCCGGGTCGGGTGGAAATCCAGCGGCGGGTCAGCGAGGTCATACAGGCGCACAGCCAGCCCGGCAGCGAAGATCAGCGCGAGCAGGATCAGCCAGACCGGCAAAACCGAGAACAACTCTCTTCCAACTGGAGCACGAGCTGCCAGGGGATCATCCAAACGATTCATGGTGAATCCTCCTGCACCTATTATTGCACCGCTTCGGGCTGCGCGGTAATGGAACCTACGCGGTAATACAGCGTGGCGCAGGCGTTGATCCAGTGTGCTGGGTCCGGGCCGATATCCTCCAGGCTTTGCACCACTTCCACTTGTGGAACGATCAAAACCATTTCCCCGGCGGCAGCGGATTGGCGGATTTGCGCGTCACGCGCATCCCAGCGGGCCGACCAGGCAGAGAGCCGGCTGATATCCGCGCGGACCACGGGCAGCGCGCGCAGCGGGTAGAGGCAGGCTGCCAGCAAGATCACCAGCGCGACAGTTTGCGCAAATCCCTTGCCGCTCGGGATCAGACGGCGAAGCAAAATCGTTCCAAAAACAGCGGCGGCTCCCAGGCCCGCCATCAGGGCAAAATGCCCCGGCATCTGCGCGCGCCCGGCGGGATACTGCAAGCCAGCATAGGCGCTGGGCGCAAAAGTGCAGACAATGAGCAAATAGGCGATCACAAGTGAGCCAATGATCCCAAACCCAGCGGCTCGGGCGGAGATGCGCGGCGTCTCTTCCCCTACAGCCAGCAAGGCTAAGGCGGCTACCGCCAGCACAAACACCGCGAACGGCACGATCTGCCCGCGCAGGGCATAGAATGCGAACTCCGCGGCAAAGCGCAGTGATACCGGTACAACCAGCAGCAAGTTGTCGGGCGGGGGCATAGCCGCCTGCCGCCATGCGTTCGCCGGGGCCTGTGTCTGGATCAACATCATCAGCAGGGTTCCCACCAGCGACGCGGTGAAAAGGATCCCTCCTCGCCTGTCACCCCTGCGGAAGATCACCCATGCAGCCAGCAGAAGACCAAACAGCCCGGCTTGCAGCGCCCCGGCAGTTTCGGATAGCCCGGCAGCAAAGAAGGCCAGCAAGCCGCATCCCACAACCAGCCAGGCCCATCCGCGCCGGTTTACGGCCAGCGCTCCGGAAATAAGGCCCAGGTTGATCAGCAGCAGCGGAAGGGGCAGCGCGTAGTGGAGCGTGCCCATGCGCCAGTAGACCGATTGCAGCCGATCGGGGGCCAGCAGCACGGTGAAGTACACCATTGCTAGCGACGCGGCAAACCACCAGATTGGCCGGATGCCCCACTTTGCGAACCGTGCGATGCGTGATAGGGCGAAAACCCACGCCCCCACCCACAACAGCAGCACGCCTCCCGGCACAAAACCAATCGCACCCGGACCAAACAGTTCCGTCAGCGCCACCGCCGCCAGAGTCGAAAGCCGGTTGCCGGAGGTCTGGTACCAGTCGGCAATTGCACCAAACAGGCCATAGTGCTGCACCCAGGCCGAATAGCAGTAGTCATCGGCCCAGTAGCGGGTGAAGCTGCCCGCGTAGGCAAACAATGCCAGTCCCGCGCCAAACGCAACCATCGCGACGACCGCGGCAATCCAACTGTACCGGCGCACCACGTTCATGGCTGATCCGTTTTTCCCAGGCGCTCGGCGACCCGCCGCCGGCGGCGCTGGAGATAGTATTCTCGCAGTCGGCTCACGTTGAAAAAGAGGCTGGCGAAGGCGAACAGCATGCGGCGAGTTTCCGGCAGCACCGACGGAGGGTGCTTAAACAGCCCGCGCAGGTATGCGCGAAGGGCCGGGCCAGGCAGGCCGCCATCCAGCAGGTAGAAGCCGTCAAAGCGATATGCGCCCGCCCAAATGCGGTTCTTCAAGCGGTTGTAATGCTCCACGAGACCCGGCTGGGAGGGCATCCACTGCGCGATGCGGTAGGCCTCCTGCCCGAACTTCGCTGCCAGCGCCACATTTTTCGCCCCGGCATGGAAGCGCGCCGCTGCCCATTTGCGAGGCACATAGCGGATGGGCGCCTGCTGCGCGATTCGCAGCCACAAATGGTGGTCGAGCATGAAGTGGTAGGTGCGATCGAGATAGCCCGCCTGCTCCAACGCCGTCCGGCGCATGAACACGCCCGGCTGCCCGATGATGTTGAACTGCATCAGATCTTCCAGGCCCCAGTCGCCGTAGGTCATCACGTTCACCGGATTCCCAGCCCCGTCGATCGACACTACATCACCAAAGACCATGCCGCACTCGGGGTGATCTTCTAGCGCGCGCACGGCTTCCGCGATCGCGCCGGGCTGGTAGTAATCGTCCGAGTTGATCCAGGCCACAATATCGCCGGTAGCGCGGGCAAAGCCTTTGTTGATCGCTTCGCCCTGACCGCTGTCCTTCTCAGAGACCCACCATGCCAGCCGGTCGGCATAGCGTTTGATCACCTCCACGCTGCCGTCGGTCGATCCGCCATCGATCACCATATATTCCAGGTTCGGGTAACCCTGATCCAGCACCGAGCGGAGGGTTTCCTCCAGGTACTGGGCCTGGTTGAAGGATGGGGTAATGATCGTAACGCGCGGCTGAGTCATACTGGCTAGAACAGGCTGTCATATTCTACGCGCTTGAACACGCGCAGCTTGCCGCCCACGGTCGCGTCAATGACTTCGCGCCCATCCGCCTCATACGCCTGCTTGGCCATTCCGTAGGCAATTTCGGATGTTTCCAGGTCCGGAAGCTGCCAGCGGAAACCTTTGCCAAAGTAACCAGGGTGGAAGTGGTTGGGGTCGTCGCCCTGTGAAGTAACGGTTGTGTTTGGTTTGCCTTTCGTCACGAAGTTATGGTCTACGCCAATGAGGATCACCTGAGAAAAGCCCATGTAATACGCGACCTGCAAGGCTGTATACGTGACCGTCGCCCCTTCCCACATTCGCCCGGTGATATCTGGGGCAAATTTTGGGCCTGTGTACGTGGTGTGGAGGAAAAACAGATTTTCCTGCGGCTGCAGCCACTTGCGGTGGCGCCAAGAAACAAAACGCGGCATCGACAGGTTCTGGATATCCGAAGCGCACTGCTCAACCACCAGGTCGTTAACCGAAAGGTAATAGCTGGTCTGGAAGCCGAGATCGGGGAACGCAAGGTAAATACGGTTCATACCCAGGGTGAATTCACCGGGAAGTTTGGAGAGGTCTGTATTCTGCAGACTAGGACCGTTGCCGATTATAAAGCACCGCTTTCCCTTGTGAGTATCGCGCAGCACAGCCAGCTTCTTCACGGTATCTCTGCGCCAGGGATGGAACATGGCGGCAGGAGCCTGTCCAGCGCGCGCCAATGCGTCCTTTCCTTCACGCAGCGCACCCAGCACCGGCGCGGGAAGTGTATTTTTGAGAGTTTCTTTCAGTGTGCTCATTCTGTGCTCAAACGCGCGGTCGCGCCTCCATCCACAATCAAGCCTTGCCCGGTCATAAAGGAGGACTGATTCCCATCGGCCAGGAAGTAGATCGAGCGGGCGATTTCTTCCGGCTGCCCGATGCGCCCGTTGACCGTCTTGCGGGCCAGATTATCTAGCCTTTCCATGATATCACCGGCACCAACGTGACCGCGGCTCATTCCGGCGCGCAGCATGGGTGTATCCACCGCGCCAGGCAGGATCGCGTTGACGCGGATGTTATCCTTCGCGAATTCGATGGCAATAGCGCGGGTAAAGGCCAGCAAGCCGCCCTTGCTGGCGGCATACGCGGCGATCCCGGCAGATGTCGCCACCGCGTGTACCGACGAAACATTGACAATCGCGCCGCCGCCCGCCGCCGCAAGCAGCGGGTGGGCCAGCTTGGTACCCAGAAAGACCGAGCGCAAATTGGAAGCCATCACTTCATCCCACTCTTCGGCGGTGGTCTCCAGCAGCGGCTTGCAGACCTGCACGGCGGCGTTGTTCACCACGGCATCGAGCACAGGGCTGAATGCACGCGCCTGCTCGTAAATTTGACGGATATTTTCCTCGTGCGAGATATCAGACTGGATGAACACGCCGCTGCCCGGCATCGGATCTGTCAATTCGCGCCGGTCCACGGCGATTACACGCCAGCCCGCGCTGGCAAACACGCGCACGCAGGCACGGCCAATACCGCCGCCCGCCCCGGTGATTAAGACAACACGCTGTCGATCTGTCATGATTTCCTCCCTTTATTTGCAAGCAGAAGAGGCTGCGTCCGCAGCAATCAACTGCTCAAGGTCCGCTGTCGCCATCCCCAGCCCATCGATCAGGTTGCGGATGGTGTTCCAGTGCACGCGTTCCCAGGCCATCGGGCTGGAATTCGCATTGTGCGGCGCGAGCATCACGTTATCCATTTTCAGCAGTGGCGAATCGGCAGGCAGCGGCTCTTCTTCGAACACATCCATGGCCGCTCCGGCGATCACGCCGCTCTCCAGCGCCGCGCACAGCGCCTTTTCATCCACCAGCGGGCCGCGCGCAGAGTTGATCAATACCGCCGAAGGCTTGCACCACGCCAGGCTCTCAGCGTTGATGATGTGGCGGCTGGTGGAGTTCAGGTCGCAGTTGACGCTGATAAAGTCTGACCGGCGCATCAGGTCTTCTAGCGTGGTCATTTCCACGCGGTTTTCCAGGATGAAATCGGGCGCAATGGGCACAATGTCATTACCCAGAATAGTCATGCCAAAAGCGCGCGCCCGGCGGATGACCGCCTTGCCAATGTTGCCCACGCCGATCACGCCCAGCGTGCACTCGCTAAGCGAGCGCCCCGGGATCTTTTGCCACACACCGCTTTTCACCGCGCGGTCCATCCACGGCAGGCGGCGGACAAACGACAGCATGTAGCCCATCACCGAGTCGGCGACAGGCAGGGTGAAAGCGTTCGGCGTGTTGCGCACCTGGATGCCCAGGCTGGCAGCAGCCGCGCGGTCGATCGAGTCGATCCCCGTGCCCCATTTCGAGATTACGCGCATGCGCGGGGCAAAGCAGGCCAGCACGCGGGGTGTGTAGCGATCATCGCCGCAGATTGTCCCATCAACCTGCCCGGCATAGGGCAGCAGCGCATCTTCTTCCATACGCTCTTCCACAGTGGGCACGATCACCTCGATGCCGTAGTGTTCAAACACCGGGCGGAAGCGATCCATAAACGGGATCATATAGGGGGCAGTCATGAGAATGGTTGGCATTTCTTACCCTCTCTTGGACAAAATCATTTCCGCGATTGAAAAATCCAGCTCTTCGTCGATATCCCACGCCTCAGAGGCCGGGATTTCAAACATGTAGGGACGCTCGCCCAGGCGGTTGCGCCGCTGTTCGAGCGTCTGCCGGGTGAACAGGTACATGCAGGAGTTTTCTTCGTAGATGGGCGGTAGATCCTGCGTACGCAGCAGGATGGCCGGGTTGTGGTTCACCGGGCGGGCCAACTGGTCCCACAGGCGGGTCTGCATGCGCGTCACCGAGAAGAGCGAGTCGTAGGCCGGGTACTGGCTGACCAGCGCCTGAACCGCGCTGGAGATGGTTTGCGAGCGCAGCAGCGGGTTGGTGCTGTGGGTTTGCAGGTACAGGTCGGCGGGCAGGTATTCGGTAGAGTGCAGCAGCACTTCATTCATGGCGATGGTATCGGCGCGCAGGTGTTCCGGGCGCTCGATGATCACCACCTGTGGGTAATCCTTCCGCACGCTTTCAGTGATGATGGGGCTGTCGGTATCCACCGCAATTTGGGTGAGTTCCGGCACTTGCAGCAGCGTATCCAGAATGTGATGGAACAGCGGCTTGCCCGCGATCGGGCGGTAGTTTTTGCCCGGCACGCGCTCAGAGTGATGGCGCATGGGAACCAGCGCGACAATGGTCTTGGGTTTCAAATCCGGCATGAGGAACCTCGTTATCCGAAATTTATTTTTGTGTTTGTTGTATGTGCGACTACGTCGCACATACAACAAACACAAAACACAACATAATTTTCGGGCAGGGACTTAAGTATCCAGCAGAAAATCGCCTTCGTGCAAAATACCATCTACAATGGTCTGCAAAACGGGCGAGTTGAGCGGGTCAAAGTCAGAAGCGTCCAGGTCTTTTACCTTCACATAGCCGTTCCAGATACCGTCCTCTTCGAGGAAGCTGTCGAACGGCAGCGCAGTACGGTAAAGCTGGTAGTAGAGGAACCGGCGGGCATTCTGCCGGAATGTCTCGGGGATCTCGATTGTTTCCGCACGAAGAAATTCTTCCGCCTGCCGCCAGTGATCTTCCTGTGTCGGAGGGAAGAAAACGGTCGGGATCTGCGTGAAGCGCGCGCGCCCGGCGCACAGCACTGCCGCGCCCATCAGCGACGCCTCTAAGCCGATGGTCGAGTTATAGACCATCACAAACTTCGAGCGCTCGATGAGCTCGTATGAGCTGAGGTACTGCTTGGGGTCCACAAAGACCACATTCGGGATCGCCGTGGCATTGCGCTGTTGCACCCATTCCGCCACGCTCTCGCGGCTCTGCTTGCCCTCACGGGCCTCGTCCGGGTGCGCGCGGAGCACAAACAGCGTGTCGGGGGTGCGGCGGGCCAGATCCAGCATTCCATCCAGCCACGCGAACATATGCGGGAAGACGACGTTGGAGTGTGGTTGGCTGGTATCGAAGATCACGTTGGTGAAGACAGGCACCACCTGCTTGAAAGACTCGATCTTACGGATAAAGTCGTCATCCAGGCGGCGCATCTCGGGCCAAAAGCGCACGCCCGCCATGCTGAAATTGCCCTGCATCCGCCGCTCCAGGTAAGCATCCAGCTTGGCTTCCTGCTCGGCAGTCAGCGTAAAGCGCTCAGGCATGCTGATCGGGTAAGCGGTCGCATCACCGGGGGTGAAGAAAGCGGTGAATGGGCGCAGCCCCACCTCGTGCGAGATGACCCGCAGCGGCTCACCGCCGGGCGCGCGGTTCCACGCCATCCAGCGGGCGGTTGCCTCGGGGTAAAACATGCCGTTGAATACCACCACCGCGCGCGGGTTGGTCTCGTTGAGCAGCTTGCCAAACTCGCGGCTGATGTTGTACGCCGAGAGAATGTACTGGCGGTAAAGATAGCGGGTCGGCTCGTCATCCTTCAGATGATGTCGGCGCAGAATCCAGCGCATGGAAGGCAGCACTAGCGCGCCGAGTGGGATTTCCTCGTACGTGAAACCCATCAGCGCGTCTACGTCGCAGTTGGCGACCGCCTCGCGCAGAGCCGGATCCTCCTGGTAGGTGAACCAGCGCGTATCCGAGTGGGCGTAAATCGCCTCGGACTGGTGGATGCAAGCTTCGCACGGCGGCGGCTCGGTAGGCGCGTCGCGGTTGGTGCCCAGCACGCACGGCTGCATGCCGTGGCGCGGGGCAAAGTGAATCACCGGCACACCCGCCAGCCGTACCGCCCAACCGGCAATCATCTGGTAGGCGGCGTTGAGGCTCAGCCCCGCGAGCCGGGTAGAAGCGTTGAAAAAGATGACCGGCTGTGTGTAAGCAGCTTGCTGCGCCGGTTTGGGCGCGCGCGCCGCGATCTGCCGGTTAAGGCGGCGGATGTGAGCGTTGCTGCGTGCGTGGGTCCATCTGCGCCGCACCGAGCGAGAAGCGCGCGTTACGAGATCACTCATGCGCTGGAACCTGCCTACTGCTGTATGCGGCGCAGGCGGCGCAGCGAGGGCATTTCGCTCTCGTACACCTTCTTCACGCCGTCGCCCAGCGACTGCTCAGTAACGCGCACGTACTTCACCAGCCGCTCGAAGCCCTGCGGCTCCACCGAGGCAGCCTGATCCGAGCCCCACATAGCGCGGTCGAGGGTGATGTGGCGTTCCACCATGCACGCGCCCAGCGAAACCGCCACCACCGAGGTGATAAGACCAACTTCGTGCCCGGAATAGCCAATCGGGCAGGAGAACTCGTCGCGCAGGTTGGGGATCACATTCAGGTTCAGTTCGGTCGGGTCACAGGGGTAGGTGCTGGTCGCGTGGCAGAGGATCAGCTTGGACATATCCAGCAGCTTCACCGCCTCGCGGATCTGCTCCATGGTCGACATGCCGGTGGAGAGAATGACCGGGCGGCCCGTATCGCGCAGGCAGCGCAGCAGGCTGTGATCGGTCAGCGAGGCCGAGGGCACCTTGTAGCAGATCGGGTCGAAGGCTTCGAGGAAGGAGACAGAGGGCTCATCCCACACCGAGGCGAACCAGGGCATGCCCAGCTCTTTGCAGTAGCGGTTGATCTCGGCATACTCGTCGTGCTGGAACTCCATCTTGCTGCGGTAGTCGATGTAGCTGATATAGCCCCACGGCGTCTCACGCATGATGTTCCACTGATCCTTCGGCACGCACAGCTCCGGCGTGCGCTTCTGGAACTTCACGGCGTCAACCCCAGCGTGGTGGGCCTGTTTGATTAAGTCTTTGGCGATCTCCACGGAACCGTTGTGGTTTACGCCGATCTCCGCCACGATGTAGGCCGGGTGTCCGTCACCTAGATAGCGGCTGCCAATTTTCACTTCACGTGCCATGGATAACTCCTTCATTTTTTCTTTTTTTCCAATCCCTTTCACCAGCGTAGCAGGTGAAAGGGATTGGAAAAAGCTAATTTTGCTTGCGGCTGACGAGCAGATCGCACAGCTCGCGCACAGCCCCATGCCCACCGCGCCCGTTAAGGACGATGTCGGCCTGGCGCAGCACCTGCGGCTGCGAATCGCCCACGGCGATCGCGCAACCAACCAGCGGAAAGCAAGGCAGGTCGTTGGTATCGTTACCAACATAGATTACGTGTGCCGGGTCCAGCCCCCGTTCCCGCAAAATCGCCCGCAGCCCGGCGGCTTTGTCTTCCACGCCCTGCACCGCCGTGAGCTTCAGCTTGCGGCAGCGGGCAGTGACGACGGGATTAACCTCGGTGGAAAGCACCAGTGCATCAATCCCGGCGCTGCGCAGGTTGTTCAGACCAATGCTGTCGGAGCGGAAGGCGGCAATCATCTCGTGCCCTTCTTCCGAAACCCAAACGCGGTTGTCAGTCATCACGCCGTCAAAGTCAAATACAACCAGGTCTACCCGCTGGGGGATGGGGCGGCGCTTGTGGCCTGGGTACACGATATCCAGGTCTGAGTGCCACACCAGCCACTCCGAGCGCGCCCAATCCTTGGGCGAATCGATATCGACCGTGTAAGCCGGTTCGACCAGTACCGGCAGGACGGTCTGCCCGCTCATCGAATCCTGCGCGAACACCCGCGGGCGGATGGCGTCGATATGCCCCGTCTGCCAGTAGACCGGCGGAAGGGCCTGGCGCGGCGCGTTGTACGGCTCGGCGATACCCTCCACGCTCAGCAGCGGCTTCATCGGGCCGCCGTTGGGGTCCAGCCGCCACATCTTGTGCGGGTTCTGCCCGGCAGGTACCACACCGCGCACCGAATCGGCCTCGGGATGGTCCAGCAGCATGCAAACGGCTTCATCCACCAGCGTGGGCGGGCGCACCGGCGAGGTGGGCCGTAGCTGTACGACCACGTCAGGACGGTAGCCCTCATATTCAGCAAACCACTGGGTGAGATGCTGGAACACCGGCAGATCGAGTGTCTGATCCTGGGCGTATTCTTGCGGGCGCAGGAAAGGCACTTCCGCCCCATAGCGGCGCGCCACTTCGGCGATCTCTTCATCATCCGTAGTAACGATGACGCGCGTGACGGTGCTCGCTTGCAGGCCAGCTTCGATGCTGTAGGCGATTAGCGGGTGCCCGGCGAAATTCTTGATATTCTTGCGCGGAATCCCTTTCGATCCGCCGCGCGCCGGGATGACTGCCAGCACCTCCGCAGGTTTCCTGCTTACCATGCCGTCCAGCCCCCGTCGACAACAATATTCGAGCCGGTCATGTACGAGGAGGCATCCGAGGCAAGGTACAGCAGCGCGCCGTTCATCTCGTCCCGGTCCGCCATGCGGCCCAACACGGTGCGAGCCGAATAGTTGGTAGCAAACAACTCGTCGTGGTTGTTGTACACGCCGCCCGGTGTGAGCGCGTTGGCGCGCACGGCCTTCCCAGCGAAGTACGTCGCCAGATAGCGGGTAAGGCCCAGCACACCCGCCTTGGTGACGGAGTAGAACGCGGGTTTGAACTGCTTTGGCTGCCCCGGCTTCTCGTAGATGCGCTGATCCGGCCCGACCAGGCCGTAGGTGGAGCAGATGTTGATGATCGAGCCGTAATTCTGTTCCACCATCGGCTTGGAGGCAGCCTGGCAGCACAAGAACATGCCCGTCAGGTTCACGTCCAGCGCCTGGCGCCACATTTCCACCGGGTAATCTTCAAAGTTATTGCTGTGCTGACCCGCCTGGCTGGCGTCGAACTTAGGGTCCATCGCGGCGCTGTTCACCAGCACATCCAGCCGGCCCGAGGCATCCAGCGCGGAGGCGACCATGGCCTTCACCGATTCCGGCGAGGTAACGTCGACGCCTACGGCGCACGCCCGCAGCCCTTCGCGGTACAGTCCATCAGCTACGGCTTGGGCGGAGGCCTCGTTGAGGTCCGCAACGACCACCAGCGCGCCGGCCTGGGCCAGTGTGCGGCAGAATTCTTTGCCCAGCAGCCCGGCCCCGCCGGTAACAATGGCGGTGCGGTCGCGCAGGCTGAATTTTTCAAAAATATCGCTCATCAGTCGTTCTCCTTGAGGATCGCTTACCATACGCCTTTACGGTTGGCGCGTGTAGTAAGGCGGGAATGTTACATCGGGGTGCGGCTCGATCTCCAGCGGATCGGTCAAAGCGCAGGCCAGGGTCACCGGATCGGGCAAGCCGCCGTACTGGCACGGTGTGGGGAGGGGTTTTGCAAACGTCACGTCCTGCGCGGAAAGCTCCTTGCCATCTGCGCTCACCAGCGCCAGCTTATACGTCACTTCCCAGTAAGGTGGGTTGTTCACGTACGGCTGGGTCACCTGCGTCCATAGCACGTCGGCTCTATCTGGGGCGGTTTGCAGCGGCACCTTCAGGAAGGCGCTCTCGCCGCTGTACATGTAAAACTGCATGCCTTGCGGGGCGGGCTGGTTCAGATGATAAGCAACCACGCAGAACGAAGAAGGGATACCCACCTGCAGCCGCCCGTTGGCGTTGGTCAATACGCGGGCATAATCCGGGGCGTCAGGACCGGTGATCTGCCAGCCGGCATAGGCTTCTGGCGCGCACCAGACGTTCAAACCATCTTCCAGTAGCGCCAGCTCCGGTAGCGGGGTGACACTGGGGGTAAGCGTGGCGGTGGGCTGCGGCGTCTCGGTAGGCAACAGGGTGGCGGTCGCCGATGGCGCGGTCGTCTGCGTTGGGGCCGGTGGTTCAGTAGGAGCGAGTGTTTCTGTTGCCACAGGAGCCGCGGCTGGCGAGCAGGCTGTTAAAACCATCAGAATCAAGATACTGGTAGAGGCAAAAATTCGGTAACCATGGGCTGCCAAAGCGCGCGAAACGGCGCTGTTCGATTTCATCGTCATGGTCGTTCTCCATTCATGTTCAGAAATTTCTTTCGTCAGTGGCGCAACCGCCAATTATAAGCCCAATACTGCCAAAACAACCGTGTTCATCCAAGAGATCAACCTTACTGATTTGAGAGAAGAAAAATCCCACCACAGAGAGCACAGAGAAAACTTAAGAGAAAAAGTGAGGAGGAGAAAAAAGTTAAGGTGCGAAAGAAGGTTTCTGGTAGAAATAAATCGCGCCGTCATCGGACTGAAAGTACGGGTAAAGGCCTTTGGTCAAGGCAGTGATCCGTTCATCCGCCTGATCGCCGTACATGGCATAGTCTTCGTACAGCGTGTTATAAAACAGGACCAGCGCGCCGTTCTCCTCACGGAACACCCGCTGCGACTCGTCGGCCCCCGCCCCGTAGACGGTAAAATCCGCCTGGGGTTTATCCGCGAAGATTTCTTGCAGCGTATACGCCGGGCGATCCGCAAAATACATCAGCGCGGTGACCTCGTTGGAAATAACCGGCACATCCGCCGGAAGCACCTTCGCCGCCGCGACCGTCTCAGACTCCTGCCACTCGGGGGCATTGTAGCCAATGCCGGTGCCGTAAAACCGCCGCGCTACCAGCCCGCCACGCAGCACATACGTGCCCAGCAAGGCAAACAACGCCAGCCACACCAGTGTCGCCCCCAGCCGCTTGCCGCGCAGCAGATACGCCAGCGCGAGGAAGGCCAGGGCCACCGCCAGGATCAGAAACGCCATGTGCACCGGCGAAAGCATCCGCGCGGCGAGCGTTACGGGCGGGTAGGTAAACACCTGCACCACCGCCAGCACCAGCAAATAGGCCAGGATGAACAGCGCCAGCGCCAGCCCCAGCAAGCCCGCGCGCCGGTTCTGCCCAAGGCTCTCGCTCGCCCGGCGCGATAAGACCACTCCGAGCCCGACGATGCCAACCATTGGTGCTAACCAGCCCAGCGCCCGAACGATCCCCGGCAGCCGCCCGGTGACGGAATCGGGGACCAGCCAGAATAGGACGATGCTCTCCAGCGCCGGGTACATCTCCAGCAGGCGCTGGCCGTAGGCTGAGGCTGGCTGCCCGCTGCGCGAGCTAACCGTGCCGGTGGTGCTCAAGTCGATCAAAATCCATACCAGCATCGGCAGCGCCGAAATGACGCTGAACACGAATGCGGGTTGGAGCGCGCGCAGGTTCAGCCGCCGTTCCGAGCGCAAGCCGTAGATCAGCAATGCCAGCCCGCCAGTGAGCAGGCAGGCAGCGCCCATGTAGCGCGTGAGGAACGCCAGCCCGGCGAGAACCGCCGCAGCGATCAACAGGCCGGCCCGCGGTTGATAAAGATACTCCACCAGCGCGAACAGACCGCCAAAGCACAACAGCAGGAACAGCGACTCGGACATGGCCCACACCTGCACCCCGATGAGCACCGGAGAAAAGGCCAGCAGCCCGGCAAGGATCACCGCCAACCAGCCGAGCCCGGTAGAGCGGTAGAGGTAAAGCCCAGTGAGCGCAATCGTCGCGCCGAAGAGCAGCACGTTGAACCAGCGCGCCCCGGCGACGAGGTCCGAAGCGAATATTCCCACCATGCTGAGAGCGAGCGGGTAGAACGGCGGGGTATAGGGCAGCATGCGGAAGGTGCCATCGGCCTCTGTCCAGCCCAGTCCACGTCCGGCCAGCAAATTCTTCGCAGAGGTGAGGTAGATGGTCGCATCGCCGCCCACCCCCGGCCCCGAGACCGTGGAAAAACTTACCAGCGCCATTCCCGCAAGCATGGCAAGCGCAATCAAAATGTATGTCCAGCGCGGACTGAGGCATAAAATACGTCGCATACTATTCCCCTTCCGGCAGCGTGAACACTGCCTGCCCGTCCACAGTCCGCACATACTGCAAACCCAAGGACTCTACCAAAGCCTGTACCGGGGCGAAATCCGCGTATTGGCTGGTGTCGAACAGTACCCACGCTACGTCTAGCTCGCGCAGCAGATCCGCGCCCTCGGCGTTGGGGAAGCCCTCAAGTACCGGGCGGATGCGCAGGTACTGCTCGGGTTGGTTGGCCGAGAAGAAGCCACCAATGAAGGGCTTGCCGTGCACCAGCGTGTTGTAAATCTGGTCCTGGTCTTCGGCCTGGGTAAAGGGGAACTGCGCCACCGCGCCCTGGCCCGGCTGCTCTGCCAGCCAGGTGTCTACCGGGCGGGCTTCTACGCGGGCAAAATTGGTGTAGGGACCGGGGTAAAAGTCAAAGAAGATCAGCGCAATCAACAGCGCTGTCACCGGCACCGATCGCCGTGGTCCAGCCTTCTCCAGCAGCCACGATGTTCCAAGCCCCGCCAGCATGGTGATAAAGATCAGCGCAAAGAATCCCATGCGCATCAGCGCGCGCATTTTGGCATAAAACGGCACGTAGACGAATAAGAAGTACGAAGGCAGTGGGATGGGGGTTGTCTCGCGACCCAGCACACCCTGTAAGAAGCCCGGCACGGGCACTTCCACGCGCTGGTTGTTCCAGTGCAGATCAGTTCCCAATGCCAGCACGAAGGCCACCACAATCACCAGCAGGGCTACTTTTAGCAAAGTCTGATGGCCCACCGCCCTGCGCTTGATCCACGCCAGCACTGCCAGCGCGCCAGAGATCAGGCCGATATACATTGTCGCTTCGATCCACAGTGAGCGGTCAAAGTGGCTGCCAACCCACTGCCCCCACAAGAAGTGGTCGGTGGAGGGCAGGATGAAATCGGTGGGGCTGGCGGAGTACATACTGGCATAGGCCACCGAGCGCGAGGCCAGACCGCCCTGGCTATTGAGCTGCAAGAACGGCAGCGCGGCGAGAAACACCAGCGGCAGGCTGATGATGCCCAGCACACCCAATTTGGCGGTCAGACCTTTCCAGAACTCGAGGCGGCGCAAGTGTGAGCGTTCCGCGAACCACAGGTAGCCCGCGCCAAACACCGCCGAGATCACCACCACCATCAGCAGGTAGTGCATCGAGCTAAAGCCGATCAGCCCAAGCGACACGGCGCATAGTGCAAGGGGCTTCCAGCTCAACCGACGAGCTCGCAGCAGATCGTACAGGCCCATGAACCACAGCGGGAACCATGCGGTACCCGACAGGTTCATGTGACCGATCAGGTAGTGCGCCATACGGTAGGGCAAAAAGGCATAGATCGTCCCGGCAACCAGGCCTGCCAGCGCAGAGCCGGTCAGCCGCCGCACCCACACAAACATGGCCCAGCCGGAGAGAACGAACGTCACCAGCATGGCGAAGTTATAGCCAAATGTCGGCGTAATCAACATGCCGGGGATCAGCCCAAACAGCGTGGTCGCCAGCGAGGTATCGGTGGAGGCCAAATTCCAGCCCTGCGGATAGTTGAGCCACGGATGAAAGAAGGGCGAAATGCCCAGCTCGAACCACGCCTTGGCATACCAGCGGATCAGGAAGATAAAGTAGATGTTATCGCCAATATCGCCGACAACCGAGTCGCGCATTTTGAGCACCAGAGGCCAGGTCATTACGACACTGAACAGGGCAAAATACAGCATCACCCATGCGTGCACCCATCCGCCGCGCAAGAACCGGCTAACCTGCCGCGATTCCACGGGAGTAGTCAGTCCGGAACGTTCGGGGGTGGTATAGACCTGTGCCATGATCCGATTCTCCTAGAGGGCCTTGCGGAGTCCATCCTGGCTGGCCCAGTTCTGGGCCGATTCCAGCGCACGCACAGCGATCTCCAGCGCCTTGCGCCCGTCTTCCAGCGTGCAAAGCGGCTGCGCTTCGCCCTTCGCCACGGCGATAAAGTGGCGCATCTCATCGAGGAAGAGCCAGTTGCGATCAAAGCCCTCGGGCGGCATCTCTGTTTGCCAGCCCTGCCCGCCCGCGCGGTGGACGGCAAGCGAGCCGTCGGCGTTGTTCCAGCGCAGAGTGCCCATCGTGCCCACAATTTCCAGCGTATGGGTGGGCGGCTGCTGCAAATAATCTAAATGCACGCTGCCCAGCGCGCCACTGCCAAAGCGCAGACCGATCTCGGCGGTATCTTCCACCGGCAGTTCCAGCCCGCCGCGCCCCGAGGTGAATGCCCACAGCGACTCTACGTCGCCGAGCAGCCAGCGCAGGTAATCAAATGGGTGGCTGAGCGTGAGGATCACCCCGCCGCCCAGATCGGCGCGAGCGGCGTAGCCCTGCTTGTAGTCTTCCCAGGGGTGCCAGTTGGGCAGGTATTCGCCCCAATGGGCGCGCGCAGCCAGCGGCTGCCCGATTGCGCCCTCTGCCAGCAGTTCCGCGGCGCGGCGCAGCGTAGGGTGAAAGCGGAACTGGAAACCAACCAGAATCCGCGCCCCACCCCGTTGGGCCGCCGCTTCGAGATCGGCGATGCGGTCGAGGGAATGCGAAATGGGCTTTTCCATCAGGATCGCGCAGCCAAGCTCCGCCGCCGGAATGGCGACATCCAGATGTAGCGCGGTGGGGTTCGAGATGATCACAGCATCCGGGCGGTGCGACAGCGCATCGCGCAGATCGGTCTCCACCGTCAGCCCGGCGATCTCGTCTTCCGGCAAGGTGGAACGGTTGGAGCGGTACAGGAAGATATCTTGCTCCCCCAATTCGCGCAAATTACGTAAATGGCGGCGACCAATCGAGCCAAATCCGGCGATTAAGAATTTCATCGGTGTAACTCCGTTATTACCTGGCGGTTGAAACCGCGGCAACCCGCCAAAACACCACCTTCGTGGGGTTCTATCTTCATTCCTCTCCCCTTCGGGGAGAGGGACGCTGCGCTTTGGGAGGGGCGCTCTTTGCTGGCCCAGGTATAGGTGTACCAATATCGCCCCTCCCCTAAGCGGCCCACGTTTCTCCGGGCCGCGTCTCCCTCCCCGTAAGGGAGGGAAATAAGACACAGTCGTTTCATCGCCCATCCTCTTTCATCAGCAGGCCATACACCCAATCCCCGGTGCGCATTCCGGCATTGCCATCCGTGAACGTGCATTCGTCCTGGATAAACTTGCGCCGTTGATCGGCGTCCGCTCGCGGATCGCGCAGGTAACGGTTGACGTGCTCGCAGAGCTCTTCCTCATTAAATGCCACCCGCCCGGCCTCGGCCCAGCGGAAGCGTTCGTGCGTAGGCCATTCGCCAATCTCCGACAGCGACAGCGAGAACTTGCCTGGCTTGTTCCACCCGCCCGGCGCGTCGATGCACACGCTGACGATCGGGCGCTCGTGGATGGCGGTCTCGACTACCATCGTCGAATAGACAGTGAGGAACACATCGCAGTGGGCCATCATCGAGGCCTTCTCTGGCATATCTTCGCCTGAATAATGGCCCAGTTCACCGCCCAGGGCCACCGGCTCCACCAGGTGCACGTGCTTGGTGCGTTTCACCAGTTCGCGTACCCGGTTGGCCTCCTGTTCGTAGAGCGATCCCGGCATGAAGTGGTTGGGGTGAAGGCGAATGAGAAGCTGCGAGGGCTCCACCAGCCGGTCCGAGTCGACCAGCCGCGCCAGCGCTTCGATATCCTGGTAGTTCGGCGAGAAAGTGACGAAGCTGCACGCAAACGAAAGCAGCTTGCGGTTGGGGTCCAGCCCGTGCAGGGCGAAGTATTCATCACGGGGCATTAGCCAGTCGCGGCGGAAATAGCCATCATACGAGGGAATGCCGCCGATGTTCACGCGCTCCGGCTGCCAGTCTGAGCCGAGCACCAGCTCGCGTTTCTGGATCTCGCTCCAGCAGTTGATGTAATCGACGCGCGCGCCGGGCAGGCGGTAGCTGGAAGGGTTATCCCATCCGACGATCACCGCCGCGGTGGGAATGCCGCGCTTTGCCGCCTCGCGCAGCAGGAAGCGGTCCAGCCGCCATCCAGGCGTCGAGGCGATCACCAGGTCCGGCTGGTACTTGTCGAACAGGTCACTGTAGATGTTGGGGGTATAGCGCGCCTGAGCATTTACCAGCGCCTTGCGAGCATGCTTCGATCGGCGCATGACCCACGTGATGCCCTTGATCAGCGGCAGGATTTGCTTGCCGCGCTTGGAGGCTTCTACGCTCATCTGGCGCATGTGCCCATCCATGGCAGTAGTGTTGATGCGCTTCGAGCCGCCCATCCAGCGCAGGAAGTGCATCCAATGCTGGATCGAGTGAGAATTGTTCTCGAAATACTTGCGCGCCTGCCCGAAGCGTAGCCCTTCCACCGTCAAGCCTGGGCGGCCAAAGCGCTCGGTGATGGCGTCTTTCAGGCTGTCATCGGTCAGAATCACAACCTCTACGCCCCGCTCCAGCAGGGAGGGGACAACTTCGCTTTGCAAGAAGTAAATAATCGCCAGGCCGTGATCGGCGCTGATAAAAACACGTTTGGGAGAAGTCATTGGTTTGAATCGATCCTAAGCCTGCCGGTCATAATACCAGCGGAAGATTTTGTCGTACATTGCCAGCAGCACGCGCTTCACCGGGGGGAAATCGAGCAGGGGTGAGCTGCCCTTGCCATTCGCGCCAGTTTTTACCGCCTCTGCCGCAGGCTTACCAGCGACACCCGGCACATTGCGCAGCGTATTGCTCATATTCATCGCCAGCGGGTCGGTCACCATCAGGCGCAGCAACCCAGCTTCGTTCATGCGCTGGTCGAGCTGCTTCACCTGCCCCATCGGGCGGTCCATGCTGAAGGGCAGGAACTGCTGCAAAGTGGCCTTGTACGCGGTAAACTGCCAGTGCGACGCGCCAACGATGGCGGGTACGCCCTGGTAGGTCAACTTCACGTCCTGGGTGGTATCATAGTGCTGCCGGATTTCTTCATCGCTCTGGCCCAGGCTGCGGTCGAACTCCTGGAACACCGCAAAGGGGATGATGTGCCCCTTCTCCACCGATACTGCTGCGGTCGATTCGCCCCACGCCACCGTGTTGGATGAAAATTCCTCTTTGGTACGGAAGGGGCGTGCGGTGACCATGCCCACGTTGGGGTAGGTTTCCAATAGCTGTACCGAACGTGACAGCCAGCCCTTGTAGAAGTACGCATCCGAATCGGTGTAGGTAATGATTTCACCCGGCGCTCCGGAAAGTATGATGTTCCACGCCCCGCCCTTACCCAGGTTCTTCTCTGAGAGGAGCAGGAACTGAATGCGCCCGGCAGTGTGCTCATCGAGCAGGTACTGGCGCGCCTCTTCGCAGGAGCCGTTGTCAAACACCAGCAGATCGAAGGGCAAATCGGCGCTCTCGCGGATGCTGTCGAGGCACACCTTCAGCACGTCCAGCGCGTCGGCGTAGAAACCGCTGAGGAAGGGGATGTAGTTCAACACCGCCACGGTGATACGGGCCGGTTTGGCAACTTCTTTGACGTATTTGGCAGGGTTCTGACCGATGCGCATAAGGTTCCTTTTGTTCGTTCACAAACTACGTAGAGTTTGTGAACGAACAGCGTTATTTTGCCTGACGAAATTCGCGGTACGCCTTTTGGGGGTGGAAGATGGCATAGAAAAGCTGCCCCAGCGCCATCGATTTCAGCCGGATGAGCGGGAAAATTTCTACCTCGCGCCAGAACTTCGGCCAGGAGAACGGCAACGGGCGCAGGTGGCCTTCCACCAAGCGGCTGTCCACGTCTTGCAGCTCGAAGATGGTGCGTTTGCCGCCCGCCAGGCGCACATTCTCATGCGTCTCGGGCAGCTTGTAGTGCGGTTGGCCGCCCGGCAGGTGGCTGTAATCGTGGTTCTGGTGGACGATTATGATCGAAGGCGTGCCGTCGATCACCGGCCAGCCGCTGCGCCGCCCGGCGTAGATCATCCAGTTATCCCAGCCAGCGCGGCCTATGGCAAACGCGGGCATATTCTCAAAACAGTCGCGCGGGAAGATGAAATAATCGCTGCCCGATGCTCGATGCAGCTTGCCCTCTTTTTGCGCGCGCTCGCGCAGGCGATCAGGCCATCCGGGTGCAAAGTCCAGCAAATCGCGCACGTCCAGATCCCAACGCTGGCCCACCAGCAGAAAACGTTCGGCCTGTTTGGCCGCATCAATCGCGCCGGTGACGAAATCGGGCATCAGCAGAATATCTGCATTCACGCAGGCCAGCAAGCGGCCTTTACCGTGCTTGCGGGCCAGGGCAAACATATCCGAGACCAGCGGCGTGCCGTTGCTGTTGCGTGCCACGGTCGGGATGTGCTGCACGCCCAGTTCCGCGGCAGCCTCCGCCAGTCCTTCTTCCTCCCCCAACAGAATCACCTCTACCTGCGGGCCGAGGTTCGTCCACGAGCAAATGGCATTGCGCTGAATGGTGGCAATGTGCGGGTTCGTAAACGGCTTGGGCGCGCTGAAAATCGTCAGTGTTGTCATACATCTTCATCCTTGCGCCGCATTCGGCTGTCAACTTCCATCGCCACTTTGGCCTTCACCGCCGCGTTAATCTTTGCCAGCCCCGGCTCGCGCTGCACCAGCGCCAGCACGTCCAGCCAGGTGAAGGTATCATCGGGAAAGCGGCGGAAGATCTCGCGCAGCAGTTCCAGGTCCTCGGGGGTGTCCACCGTCCAGCGGTAGGCGCCGTAATCTGGGTCGTGATCCACCACCACCACTTTGAAGCGCCCCTCCTGATCATAGAAGAACGGCATCACGTGTTCGCGCTCAAAGGGCAGCTCTGCTTCTTTCCAGGCACGTTCCAGCCCCGCAAAGGAGCACACCTCGGTATCCAGACCGATGGGATACGTGCGCTTCCAGGGTGGGGGCAGGCGATTGCAGGCAAACCCGGCGCCCTTGCGGTGAAAAGCATCCACGACATCGTCAATCACCTGCGGGTCGATCACCGGGCAGTCGGCGGTGATGCGCACAATCACATCAGCCTGGGCCTGCTTCGCCGCGCCATAAAAGCGGTCCAGCACGTCGAACATGCTGCCGCGGAACACCGCGTAGCCCTTCTCGCGGCACAGCGCTTCCAGCGGATCATCGGAGGGATCGGTGGTGGTGGCGATGATGACGTCGTCCAGAGTCCGCGCACGGCAGGCGCGTTCAACCACGCGCACCAGCATCGGCTCCCCGCCCAGGTCCAATAAAACCTTGCCGGGCAGGCGGCTGGAATTCATCCGTGCTTGTATGATTGCTACTGTTCGCATACGATTTCCTCAAATTTTTCTCTTGCCCATGCTGCCAACTGCATCAGCAGCATGGGCAAAAGAACCACACGACATTATAACGGCTGTTTCGCCGCCACCGTTTTACCAGAACGCTCTACTGCCGCCCGGTAAGCTTGCAGCAGCACGGGGAAGTTCTTGCCCCAGTCCGCGCGGTGCTCGGCTGTTTGCCGCGCAGCCTTCCGCATGGCATCCATGCGAGCCGGGTCTGACTCGGCCAGACGCAGCGCGCGTAAAATGCCCTCGCCCAGCGCGGTCGAGTCGCCATCAGGGAACAGCCAACCCTGTTCGCCGGTGATCCACTCGTGGTTGCTGCGAATATCCGAGACCAGCGCCGGGCATCCGCAGGCCAGCGCTTCCATCAATGAAACGGAAGAGCCATCACTGTGCGAGGCGCTGGCGTACAAATCCGCCGCGCGGTACATACCCGGCAGATTTTCCTGGCTCACCGAGCCGCCTAACGTCATGTTATCTTCTAAACGGTGCTGGCGGATCAACTCGTGCACCATCTTTGCCAGCGACCCGCCGCCAAGCAGCATCAGGTGCAGCTTCGGCGCGTGATCCACCGCATAAGCAAATCCACGCAGCATCACATCCACGCCATAAACCAGCTCCCAGGAGCGGAGTGAGAGCACGTTGAACCGGTCCGCAGCCTGCCGCCAGTTTGCCGGGGGTGAGAAGCGTTCCAGGTCGATACCCCAGGGGAATAGGTAGGCGCGCTTGGGTGGGAGGCCGTATTCCGCGGCCTTGTCGCGCACAGCGGCGCAATCCCCCACGAAAACGGTGCTGCGAGCCAGCACCCAGCGGGTAATTTGCCTGTATGCGGCGGTACGATCGGCCTCCAGCAGCATATCCGAGCCCCACGACATAGTCACCAGTGGGTGGAAGCCTGTCAGAGCGGCGATAAAGGCCACCGTCTGCACCGGCCCGGCGTGCAGCACATCCGGCTGGATCTGACGCAAGATGCCGCGCAGCTCCATCACCCGGGCAGGCAAGTCACGCCAGCGGAAAGGCGCTTTGCCCCCACCCCACTGTACCTGGTGTACTGCAGGCGGGAGCGAGCGGTCCTCGATCTGCCGTCCGCTGCGTTCTAATCGCAGGAAGTACACGTCTAACTCGCTTTCGGCCAGAGCAGTCAGAAAGCGGTGGTCGTGCGGGGTATAACCACGGGTGAAATACAGCACACGCATCGGGCGGAAGGCTCCTTACCGTTCTACCGTACCAGGTGTTCCCACTTAATTTCCTGGCCGAATTTCAAATCCACTGCCAGGCGCAGGCCGATGATCTTCTCAATCTGGTCGGGGGTAATGGCGTCACGTTGAGCAGGGCGCAAGACCTCGACCATTTCGCGGGTGAGCTCCGTTCCGGCGGGTAGATCACCCGCGGCGCGCAGGCAGCGGCGCTGGAGCACAACCGTCTCCTGCTCGTTCCCCGCTACGAACTTGTCTGCGGAACCCAACGCTCGCTCAAGCTGGCGGGTATTTTCCACCATCGCGGCCCAGTCCTTTGGGTTCATGGCAAACTTGTGGTCTGGCCCAACGCGGTCGTTGTCGTCAGTGAAATGCTTTTCGATCGAGCGCGCTCCCAGGGCTACTGCGCCCAGCACGGTAGCGTGACCAGGCGTGTGGTCTGAAAGTCCCAGGATCACATCAGGGAACATGGTGCGATAGGTGTTCAACACGCGCAGGTGAATGTGCTGGAAGTTTTCCAGGCTGGCGGTGTAGTTGGTGTTGCACTGCATCAGCACAAGCTGTTTGTTGATGTTCTGCACGCAGTGAACGGCCTTCTGCACTTCGCCGATATCCGCTGCGCCTGTTGCCAGGAAGACCGGCTTGCCCTTGCGCGCCATGCGCTCCAGCGCTTCCAGCCAGTTGATTTCGCCGGAGCCAACTTTGTAAGCGGGCATGTAATTGTCGAGCATATCGATTGAATCGAAGTCGTACGGCGAGGAGAAGTAGTCGATGCCCACCTCATCACAGGCGGCCTTCAGTTCTTCCGTCCACTGGTAAGGGATGGAAGCGTCCTTGTAGACATCGAAAACCGACTTCTTCCAGGTAGATTGGTGCGACTGCTGCCCGCCAAGCGACCGGAAACCGTAGTCGGAAACGATCTTTGGCGCGCTAAAGTTTTGGAACTTAGCCGCATCCGCGCCTGCCTCTTTTGCCAGGCGGATCAGGCGAATGGCGCGCTCAAGGCTGCCGTCGTGGTTGGCGGCAATATCGGCGATAAAATAGGTGGGGTGGTTCTCCCCGATCACATGCGAGCCGACTCGAATTTCCATAGCAACACCTCACTCTCCCAGAAAACGGTTTCGTGACACAATCAGCGGAGTTGTTCCTTCAGAAGCGGTCCCTGCTCTGAAAGCAGGTTGCGCAAGAACTGCGGATGCCCGTGGCGGTACAGTTCTCCGTACCGGCGCATCGATCCCTCCTGCCCCGGCAGTTCCTCACCCAGCGCGCGGGTAAGCTTATCGGGATGCAGGTTGAGCAGCGGCGAGCGAACGGCCTTGAGCCCGGCGTCGCGATAGGCAACCGGGGAGACGAGCGTCTCGTCAAAGCCAAATTCACGCGCCAGCATGCGCCCAAAAGCAAACTTGCTCTGTGACTCGGAGCTGACGACGTGATACAGTCCGCACAGCCGCTTTTCGATCATCCGCAACAGGATCTCGATCATATCGTTGACCAGCAGCGGCGAGAAGACAATATCGGCAAACCCAAAAATAGACTTGCCCTGCGACAAATTGAGGAAGAACCACTCCGAAAGGCTGCGGCGGCCTTGCCAGCTCCAGCCGTAAAAATTCACCCGGGCGATAATCGCGTTGGGGTCTGCAGCGGCTACGGCGCGCTCGCCTTCCAGCTTGGTGCGCGCGTAGACGTTGACCGGGTTGGGCTCGTCCTCCTCGCAGTATCCGCCGCGCAGCCCATCGAAGACGGAATCGGTGGAGATGTGCAGCAATTTCGCCCCGGTGCGGGCCGTCAGGCAGGCGATCTGACCGGGCAGTTCGCTATTGATGCGGTACGCCTGTTCGGAGTGCGCTTCGCAGTAATCCACCTCGGTCATCGCCGCGCAGTTGATGATCACGTCCGGCGCGGCTTGTTCCACCACCCGATCCAGCGCTTGCGGCTCGGTCAGGTCGGCCAGGATAGTGTCAAAAGGCACACCGGGAACCGGGCGCGCGCGATTGCCGCGCATAACGCCGGTTACGTGGAACCGGTCCGCGGCTTGCACAGCCAGGTTTAGCCCCAACAGCCCACTGACACCCGTCACCAGCAGCCGCATCAGTCAAGCTTCCCGTTGTTGTAGGCGAACTCAATTGGGGCGACCCATTCCATGATCTGCTCCATATTGAGCCACTTCTCGTTGGTGTTGCTGGCATAGCGGAAGCCATCTGGCAGTGGGCGGCCGCATTTCTGCCATTCCTGCCCAAACCAGTACGCTTCGGCAGGCTGCACCACGTACATATCATCCAGTTCAACGGTCGTGCGGGCCTCGTCTTCCGAGATCAGCACCTCGTGCAGCTTTTCGCCCGGGCGGATGCCGGTGATCTCGACGTTCGATTCAGGGGCAACTGCCTTCGCCAGATCCATGATCGACATGCTGGGGATCTTCGGCACAAACACCTCGCCGCCATGCATCTGCTCGATGCAGCGGATGACGAAGCGAGCGCCCTGCTCCAGCGAGATCCAGAAGCGGGTCATGCGCTCGTCGGTGATGGTGATCTTGCCGTTATTGCGCTGCTTGAGGAACACCGGCACCACGCTGCCGCGGCTGCCGACCACGTTGCCATAGCGGGTGCAGGCCAGTCGGGTCACCTTGTCACCAGCATAGGCATTCGACTGCACGATCAGCTTTTCGGCGGCCAGCTTGGTTGCGCCGTACAAGTTGACCGGATTGACGGCCTTATCGGTACTGAGCGCCAGCACTTTCTTCACGCCCGCATCCAGTGCGGCATCGATCACGTTGCTGCTGCCGAGGATATTGGTTTTGATGGCTTCCATCGGGTTGTACTCGCAGGCAGGCACCTGCTTGAGCGCGGCGGTGTGGACGACAATATCCACGCCGTCGAAAGCGCGGCGCAGGCGGGGCTGGTCGCGCACGTCACCGATGAAGTAGCGCAGGTTGGGGTGATCGAATCCCGCCGCGCGCATTTCATGCTGCTTGAGCTCGTCGCGGCTGAAAACAATTACCTTCGCGGGGTTATATTCCTTCAGGATAATCTCGATGAATTTCTTGCCAAATGATCCGGACCCGCCGGTTACGAGCACAACTTGCTTGCTCCAATCCATGTGCGCCATAGTACGTTCTCCAGAGTAAAGTGTTTCGTATCCCATCTCCGGCGCAATCGGGCAAGCGCCCAGGCAGCGGAAATCGAATACTCTAGCAGTTCGGTTGGCAGGGCGTTTTTGGTGTATTGTGGCTGTTTGCAGCTCAAACAGCCACAATACACCAAAATATCCGGCCTGTTCATTTTTCAGTTTCGAAGATTTGCGAAAGACAGTCTTATAACAAGCCCAGGGTATCCAGGCCGAGGTAGCCGGTGGCAACATCGGTCAACTGGCCGCTGCGCAGCAGGTCGCGGAAGGCGTCCAGCGGCAGCTCGATCACTTCAATAAATTCATTCGCCTCAGGGGCAGGCGGCTGCACCCTGCAGCAGTTGGTCGCGACAAAGTTGTACTGCCGCGCGTTGCTATAGGCACAAAGGTGGGTCTGGCCTACCGGGCGCAGTTCGCCCGCGTAGCCTGTTTCTTCCAGCAGCTCGCGGGCTGCCGCGGCTTCCGGTGTTTCACCGGGCTCAACGCCGCCGCCCGGCACTTCCATCAAAATCTCGCCGGGGCCTGGGCGATACTGTCGCGCCAGCACCACCTTGTCCTCGGCAGTCAGCGCCAAAATCGCCACGAGCCGGCCCTCGTCTTTGATATCGTAACGATCCACCCGCCCATCAGGTAGCTGAAACGAGCAGTGCAGCATCTTGCGATAGCCAAGGCTGCCTGGTTCTTCGCTCAACTTCACCCAGGGGGTAATCACGCGCGCTGCTCCTTACGGATCACAATGAGCGGGTACTGGCCCTTTTCGCCAAAGAAGCGCGGGAAGCGGTCTTCCAGCCAGAACAGCAGTTTAAGCCACAGCTTGCCGCCGGTGATGGTATGTACCACCGCGCGCAAGAACCGCACGCTAACGCTGCGCCAGGCGTAGATTTCATACTGCATCTTGCCACCAATAGTCTCTTTCAGCCATGCGGCATCCTGCTTGCGGATGAAAGTCCCGACAGGCTCCTTCTCTTTTTGCTGTTGGGTAGCCTTCGGTGTTTCACTCGCTGGTGCTCTTCCACGCAGGCGGTTGAGTAGCAGCCCGGCGCGCTCCATCCCGCGTACCAGCCAGTTCATCCGGCGCATAAGGGGAGAGTCGGTCCAGCCGTTCACCACCACAGCCGAACAGTCGGGGGCCAGCACGCGGTACAGTTCATCGTAGGCCTTGCCCTGCTCTTCCAGCGGCAGGTGGTGGAGGGTGTGCAGCGAGACTACCCCATCAAACGGCTCATTTTTGAACGGCAGGTTTGCCACGTCCGCTACTACAAACAGCCCGTGCTCGCCAATCCGTCGGCGCGCCTCTTCCAGCGCAGTGGTGGATATATCCACGCACACGCGGCGTTGATAGCCCTCGGAATAGGTCAGGTATTCGGCGTACTGCACCGGGCCAGAGCCAGCATCCAACAGGAAGCGGCCCGCGGGCTTAAGGAAGCGCTTGACGCGCAGATGGCAGCGGTGAATATATTCGCGCGAAACGGGGCGCAAATCTTCATAACGAGCATTCTGATAGTTACCGTCCGCCGCGGTCTGCCAGCCGACCCGGTCGTAGAACTGGCGCACGCGCTGCTTGATCTCTACGTCAGCCATTACGCCTCTGGCCTTCCTGCCGGTTTTCCGTTAGATTTGCCATCAGTGCCCGAGTCCTGTGCCTTCAGCTTCTTGGTCTGCGCGGCCTTCACGGCGCGGGCAGCGGCAGCTTTCGCAGAGCCATCCGCGGCGGCGGTGCTCTTAACGGTTTTGGCCGTCTTCGCCCGCGCACCACTACCACTCTTCACCGCGCCAGTCGGCGGAATGCCCACCGGCGGTTCGATTGCAGCCTCGGCAACCGTATGACTGCCGTTCTTGCCATTCAACGTCTGCCAGTCAATCGGCTGGCCGACCAGATATTGGAAGGTAGGACCATACTGCTCTAACCCCTCGGGGCCGCAGACCATCGAGAGCGGGCGGTTTTTATAATCGTCCCACACGCGCACCAGGTGCCACGGGAAGGGGCGCGGATACTCAAAGAAGAAGCGGTAGGCATACTCCCAGGCACTTTCCACCTGTTGGCGCGTGAGCCGGAAGGCGGCGGGCTTCATGAGGATCTGCCCAAGCAGCTTGAAGTACGAAACCCACGAGTCGGGGTCGTGGGTGAAGCCGCGACCACGGTAATGTGTCGACCCACTGACGATGACCGGCACGCCGAACATCGCCATTTCCATGCCAACGGTGGTGGTGTACACCAGGCCCACGTCTGCCACTTCTACCAGATCGTAGGTGTTGACCTTGTCCTTGGGGCCGATGAGGCGGATATGCTCGGGCAGCTTGGGCAGCACTTGCTTCACTACCTCCATCATCGAGAGACCGTGAGTCAGCACCTCGCCGGGATGCACGCGGATGACAAACTGCACGTCGGGCCGCCCCGCGAAATATTGCACTGTACGCGAGATCCACTCGGCCATACTGGAGGAGAACACCTGGCGGCCCAGCGTCAGGCTGTCGCCCAGCACATTGGTCGCTAAGAGCACCACCGGGCGGCTGTCGAGCCCCAGCGCCTCGCGCGCCTTCTGCCCACCCTCGGCGGGGTTATCCTGCCACTGGCGAGCGAAGTTCTCCCACAGCGAGCCACGCTGGCGCGCCATGAACAGCGAGCGCATGCGTTCGAGCTGCTCGGGGTTAAGCGCAGTCCCGCCGCGTGCCTGCCACATCTCGTCGGTCTCCTGGCGCATTACTTCGCCGTTCTGGGACAGCCAGATGCGCTGGCGCTGATCGCCAAACTCATACGTAACCGTCTTAATGCCCAGGTAGCGCGCCACGCGGTACACCATACCCAACTCCTGAATGGTGCCATTGGGAATGATGACCACATCCGGCTGGTTGGCCTTCAAGTAGCCGAGCACGGCGCGTGCAACCTCTGTGTTGCGCTCAAGGCGCAGCTTGTACACCTCGCTGGCGGTGTCTACATCTTCCACCTGGAGGGTGTACTGCGTGTCGTAGACGGTCACCTGCTCCACCGCAGACATCAAATCATCGGGCATGCGGGTAAACATGGAGCGCGACGTAAGGAACGAGACCGAGTCGAGCACCGGAGCCGCCTGCGAGAGCACCTTCCCCGCGTATGCATTCTGGCGGCGCAGATCAAAGCGGTTGATCGGCGACTGCCATTCGGCATAGGGCAGGTAACCGAGGGTCACCTTGTGGCCCTGGGCTGCCAGCGCCACCCCCAGCAGCGCCGCGTGCTCGATCCAGTAGTGCAGGGTGGCAAAAACGAACACCTTGCGGCCAGCGGGCGCATTCTTACGCAGCGCCTCGGCTTCCTGCACTAAACCCGGCAGTTCTGCCTGCAAATGGCGCAGCGAAAACCGGCTCTGGAGCGGTTTGCCGCGCTGGCGGAGCAGCCAGTACAGTTCGGCGGTAAAGGGAACTTCCCCCAATAATTGTTTGACAACTTCTTTACCAGCAACTTTCATATCACAGCACCTCAATTTGCCAATCTAACCTTGGTCGTATGGCCCCCATCCTCGGCTCGGGCCACTGCATGCCCGGAGCGCCGATGGCATCGACAGTAAACGTCAATGCCTTCTCATCCTGAAAATACCGCTGCACGCGATACGAACTGGCGTTGATCCCGATCACAAAGCGGCCCTCGTTCAAGAAATCCGCTGGGACGGTACACCGGCTGACGTAGCGACCGGCCGGGCGGGTGCCCAGCTTCTCAAAGCGGTCAGCTTCATCTGTATCAAATGAGGTGAAAATGTATTCACCCCGCGTGCTGAGCAGATAAACACCAATACGCAGCCCTGTTATGGGCGCTTCTAACTCATATTCCAGCTCGATCGAGAACGGCTCAACGGAGCGGATGGTATCCACAACGTCGCCATGCATGTTCACCAGGCGGATGGACTTGGGACAGAAGGGCGCGGCTTCCTGTGGAATTTCGTCCGGCTCCCAAATGCGCTGCCCCTCCTGTGAATAGCCCTGCGACAAATAGTAATCAACCGCTTCGGGCGTGGGCGCGCGCAGGCCCAGGCGGCCCTTCTCAATCACGATCGTCTCTTGGGTCAGGCGCAGCACGGCGGACATATTGTGGCTGACGAACAGCACCGTTCGCCCTTGCGAGGCCACGTCGCTCATCTTGCCCAGGCACTTGCGCTGGAACTCCGCGTCACCGACCGCCAGCACCTCGTCCACCACCAGGATTTCCGGCTCCAGGTGCGCCGCCACGGCAAACGCCAGGCGCAGGTACATGCCACTGGAGTAGCGCTTGACGGGCGTATCGATGAACGGCCCTACTTCGGCAAAATCCACAATCTCGTCAAAGTTGCGCTCGATCTCGCTCCGCCTCATGCCCAAGATCGCCCCGTTGAGATAGATATTCTCGCGCCCGGTCAGTTCTGGGTGGAAGCCCGTGCCCACTTCCAGCAGCGAGCCCACCCGTCCGTGGATCTCACCGATGCCCTCTGTGGGATCGGTGACGCGCGAGAGGATCTTCAGCAGCGTGCTCTTGCCAGCGCCATTACGACCAATTACACCCAGCACCTGCCCCTGATTGACGGAAAAGGAAATATCCTTCAGCGCCCAGATTGCATTGAGATCGCCGTTGGAACGCGCGCCGCGCAGCCAGCGGACCGGCGCGCGGGCAGCCTCAACGACGGAGTCACGCAGGGTGCGGTAGTTCATCGCCGGGGCACCGATCCGGTATCGTTTTCCTAATCCTTCAACGCGAATGGCAATATCGGACATAACGCTAAATCCCTATACCATATCGGCAAAATTGCGTTCCATCCGCCGGAAGTAGAACAGCCCGGAGATGAGCAGAATAATGACCATTACAACCGACACCACCATGAGCAGGTCTGGCGGGTTACCGCCCAACAGCGCCCAGCGGAAGCCCTGGATCACACCGGTCATTGGGTTGAGGCCGTAGAGCAAGCGCCACGGGCCCTCGGCGGGGATCAGATCAACCGAGTAGACGACCGGCGAGGCGTACATCCACGCTTGCAGCAGGAAGGGGATCATATGCTGTACGTCGCGGTACTGCACATTGAGCGCCGCCAGCCACAAGCCCACTGCCAGTGCTGTGATCAAGGCCAGGATCACCAGCGGCGGAAGCCACAGCATGTTCCAGTTGAATGGCACCTTGTAGTAGATCATCAGCCCAACAAGCACGATAAAGGCGAAGATGAAATCTACCAGGCCAGCCGCCGCAGCCGAGAACGGTATGATGAGCCGCGGAAAGTAGACTTTGGTGAGCAGGTTGGCGTTGCCTACCAGGCTGATGCCCGAACGCTGGAGCGCCCCCTGGAACAGTTGCCAGGGCAGCAGCGCCGCGAAGCTAAAGATGGGGTACCATGCCTGCGGAATGCCCGAGTCGGTTTTCACGCCTACCAACTGCCCGAAGATGACCGTAAAGATCACCATGTGGACGATCGGTTGGATGATCGCCCAGGCGATGCCCAGGGATGCCTGCTTGTAGCGCACCTTGATGTCGCGCCAGGTCAAAAAATAGACCAGCTCGCGATACGCCCACAATGCGGAAAGGTTTAGTGCAATCCATCCGCGGGCAGGGCGCAAGTAGGTAACAGGCAGCTCCCTTTTCTCAACGGTCATGTCGGTTTGTGTCACGGGTTTCTTCGCTGCAACTCTCTAGCGGGATGCGGGAGTCTGTTCCCGAACCTGCTTATACCAATCGATCGTCCGGCGCAGGCCCTCTTCAAACGAAGTCTGCGCGCGGAAGCCAAAGTACGATTCGGCGCGGGTTACATCCAACCCGCGGCGCGGCTGCCCATTCGGTTTGCTGGTGTCCCAAACAAACCGTCCGGTGAAGCCGGTCAGGCGGCCAATCAGTTCAGCCAGGTCTTTGATGCTGATCTCGTTGCCCGAACCCAGGTTGACCGGGTCGGAGCCGTTATACATTTCGGTGGCGCGCAGGATGCCCTCGGCGGCGTCTTCTGCATAGAGAAACTCGCGCGTCGGCGAGCCATCGCCCCACAGTACCACTTCTTCCTGGCCGCTCTCCTGCGCCTCAAGGATCTTGCGGATCATGGCGGGGATCACGTGCGAGGAGTTGAGGTCGAAGTTATCGCGCGGACCATATAAATTCACCGGCAGCAAGAAGATGGAGTTGAAGCCGTACTGCTGGCGGTACGCCTGCGACTGCACCAGCAGCATTTTCTTGGCCAGTCCGTAAGGGGCATTGGTCTCTTCGGGGTAACCAATCCACAGATCGTCTTCTTTGAAGGGCACGGGCGTGAACTTAGGGTAGGCGCACACCGTGCCAATGGCAACAAACTTCTCCACGCCGCGCTGCCAGGCCTGATGCAGGAGTTGGACGCCCATCATGAGGTTGTCGTAGAAGAACTCGGCGGGGTGCTCGCGATTGGCGCCAATGCCGCCCACGTGCGCCGCCAGGTGGATAATCACATCCGGGCAGGCATCATCCAGCAGTTGGGCCACCGCTTCTGGCTTGACGAGGTCGTAATCCTTAATGGAAGGGATAAAAATATCGCGCGCGCCTTTTTCACGAAGCTTCTGAACAACGAAAGACCCCAAGAATCCGCCGCCGCCGGTGACGGTGATACGCCGGTCCTGCCAGAAATTCTGCTCTGCCATTTGTTCCGGTTCCCCTTTCATCAGTTATTGAACGAATGATTCGGCGTTGCGATAGCGCCGGTCATAAGGGTTGCGAATCAGGTTGGTCCGCAGCGCATTGACTAGCTCTTCCACGCCTTCTTTCGCGCTCTTTTGCGGCGCAAAGCCAAGTTCGCGCTCGATCTTGTCAAAATTCACAACCAGGTCGCGCTGCTCGCCGCCGTAAGAGATATCCTTATAGCGCACGACCACGCCTGACAACTGCTCGAGTATTAAGTTAACGATCTCGTCCTTATTGTAGTTCCCACGGTCGCTGCCCAGGTTATATACCTGGTTGCGCACTTTTTCCTCTGGCGCACGCAAGGCCAGTTGATAGCCGCGCACTGCGTCTTCGATGTGGATGAAGGAGCGAGAGTAACTGCGCTGGTAGATCAACAGCTCGCGGCGGATAAATGCTTCCAGCACGAACTGGTTGATCATCAGGTCAAATCGAATGCGCGGCGAAAGCCCGTACGACGTTGCCTGCCGGAAGATTAACAGCGCGGTTTGCGCGCTCTCACCCTGCTGGCGCAGCCAATTTTCCGCTTCGATTTTGGTTTCCGAATACAGCGAATGCGGCTCTAACGCTGACTCTTCCGTCACTGCTGTGCAGCTTGGATCGTTGGCATAGACCGAATAGGTAGACGAGAACACAAAACGACCGATCCCAAGCTGATCGGCCTGTTCAAACGCGCGCTGGGTGGCCTCGACGTTATAGCGGCAGGCTACTTCCTTGCCGACCGCCTGGCACGCCGGGAAACCCGCCAGCGCCGCAAGATGAATCATCGCGGAAGGGCGAGGCCAATCTTTGCGAAGCGAAAGGCGAATGGCGCCCGGCTCGCAAACATCGGCTTTTACAAAGTGAAAATTGGGATGGGTGAGAAACGAAAGAAGCGCATCGCCGCCGTACATCAGGTTATCGACGACCGTCACCATGCAGCCATCGCGCAGCAGGTCCGCCGTGATCATCGACCCGATATACCCCGCTCCCCCGGTTAAGAGCACGTGTTCTCCAGATCTCATTTTTCATCCTCCCACTCGATGAACATTTTCAAGCCCTGGATCCGTAGAACGGGAGCGTGGTCTCTTTCCGCTACGATGCTGATGCCCTTTTCGACGCAGGTGAGACGGCAGATCTCGGCCACATCGCCATCCCCCTCGATGTATATACGAGAAAAACCGGCCTGCTCAACTTCATGCAAGGCATCAATCGACCGTTCGCGAACCAGACGATACAAACGGAAGGAATTTTGGATGAAGTCCAGGGTTAACCGGGCACGCAGCGCAAGGCCCTCTGGAGTGATGATATAGCGAAGCTTGCGCCGCTCTACGCGCCGGGCTTTGATGTAGCCCTTCGCGATCAAGCGCTTTAGATGCCAGTTAATTGTTCCAACCGCCACGCCAAGCTGCATCGCAAGATTGGCCTGCGTTGCGTCGGGATTTTGTTCGAGATGTTCCAGCAGCACCAGGTCACGATCGGTGTCTGCCCGTTCAGCATTGGTTGAGGTTGTCATAGTACCTTCAATATTCAATGACTGAATTATAACCCATAAGCTTCATTATGGGCAGGGCAGAATTTTGGGCTCTGGGTTTTGTCGTGGTTGTTGGGGGACCTTGGTTAGCGAACGTGCCCGACAAC
>JAEYTI010000309.1 GCA_023434145.1 Chloroflexota bacterium
CCTATCAACAAACTCAAAACAATTTTCGGATCGGTCCTAATCCATTGAAGGATCAAAATAGCTATTCGAACTTTGTTGGATCGTTTTGTATGGCCAACGAAGTTGGCCACACAAAACGATCCAACAAAGTATCAATATAGAAATTCGCGGGTACTTTTCGGGTACAATTACCCGCAAGGGCGCATAGAGCCTTCTCTATTGGAGTTTCTCCGGAAAGGATGAAATTATGAGCGTCATTGGAACATCTACTCCGCATGGATTTCTGACCGAAACGCAGGTAGAGTCTGTGGTGGCTGAGGGGCTGGACAGCCTGAACCTGACGGGCAAGCGCGTCATTGTGCTAATCCCCGACAGCACCCGCACCATGCCAATGCCGATGTTCTTCCGGCAGCTCACCGGGAACCTGCTTGGCAAGGTGAAGCAGCTTGATTTCCTGATCGCCCTGGGGACGCATGTGCCCATGAGCGACGAAGCAATCTACAAGCTGGTTGGCATCACCGCGGAGGAGAAGGCAGCCAAATACGCCGGCGTGAATTTCTTCAACCACGCGTGGAAAGATCCCCAGGCGCTGACGAAGCTGGGCAGCATCCCCAGCAGTGACATTTTGGAGTTGAGCAACGGCTTACTGGAGATGGAAGTGCCCGTGCGCCTCAACGCCCGCATCCTCGACTACGACCAGATCCTCGTCTGCGGGCCGGTCTTCCCGCACGAGGTAGTTGGGTTCTCAGGCGGCAACAAGTACTTCTTCCCCGGCATTGCAGGCCCCGATATCATCGACTTCACCCACTGGCTGGGCGCGCTGATCACCTCCTATGAGACGATCGGCACAAAAGAGACGCCCATGCGCCGGGTGATCAACCGTGCCGCCTCCATGATCCCTGTGCAGCGCCACGCACTGTGCAGCGTTGTGACGCACGAAGGCATCTCGGGCATATTTTTCGGCACCCCTGAAGAAGCCTACGCCGAAGCCGCCGACCTTTCGGCGCAGGTGCACGTCCATTGGGTCTCCGAGCCGTACAAACGGGTGCTCTCGGTGCTGCCCGAAATGTACGATGAGATCTGGGTGGGCGCGAAGGGCATGTACAAAATGGAGCCGGTCATCGCCGACGGCGGTGAGGTGATCATTTACGCCCCGCACATTCGCGAATTCAGCGTCACTCACGGCAAAGTCATCCGCGAGATTGGCTACCACGTGCGCGATTACTTCGTGAAGCAGTGGGACCGTTTCAAGGATTATCCCTGGGGCGTACTGGCGCACTCTACCCACCTGCGTGGCATTGGCATGTACGAAAACGGCGTTGAAACCCCGCGCATCAAAGTCACCCTGGCGACCGGCATCTCCGAAGCGGAATGCCATGCCGTCAACCTGAGCTACTGTGACCCTGCTTCCATCCGTATGGAAGAATGGACCAACCGCGAAGATGAGGGCGTGCTGGTCGTACCGCGCGCCGGCGAGTTCCTTTATCGTATCCGCAAATAACCTTTCCCTCATCTGGTCGCCGCTGCGGGCTCGGCGGCGGCCGGATAACGAATAGAACCTCAGTGTTTGCATCCCAATCCAACCCGAAAACCATCGGCATCGTCGTCCCGGTCTACAACGAGGAAGAAGCGCTTCCGGCGTTCCACCACCAGTTGTGCGAAACGCTCTCCTCGCTGCCGTACCGCTTTCTTATCTATTACGTCAACGACGGTTCATCGGATGGCACGGGGGAAGTGCTGCGCCAGCTTGCCTGCGATGATGGGCGCCTGACCACCATTGAGCTAAGCCGCAACTTTGGACATCAAGCGGCCCTCACCGCCGGGCTCGATGCCGCGCAAGGGGATTACGTGATCAGCCTGGACGGCGACGGGCAGCACCCGCCCGCGCTGATCCCCGATATGCTGCGGCTGGCGGAATCGGGCTACGACCTGGTGCTGACACAGCGCGCCGATGAAGCGGGCGGGCATTCCTTCAAACAACACACCTCCGAGATGTTCTACCGGCTGATCAACCGCGTGGGCGATACCGAAATTCTGCCGGGCGGCGCCGACTTCCGCCTCATGTCGCGCACGGTGGTCGATGCGCTGAAGCAGATGCGCGAATATCACCGTTTTCTGCGCGGCATGGTCTCATGGTTGGGTTTCCGCACGGTCATTTTGCCCTACACGCCCCCTGCCCGCCTGGCAGGCAAATCGAAGTACACGCTCAAGAAGATGCTGCGCCTTGCAGCCAGCGCTATCTTCTCATTTTCGCTGGTGCCACTGTACATTGGCATCTCCCTCGGCTTGCTGATGCTGCTGGCAGCCTTTGCCGAGGTGATCTACGTGCTCAGCTTTTGGGTCACCGGCAGTCAGAGCAGCCTCGCCCCCGGCTGGAGCTCGCTGATGTTCATCCTGCTGTTTATCGGCGGTATTTTGATGATCCTGCTGGGTTTCATCGGCATCTACGTGGGCTTTATCTTCCAAGAAGTGAAGCGCCGCCCCATCTACCTGATCCGGCAAAAGCAGGAAGCTCCGGAAGTCCAACCTACTTCCGTACCATCCGGCGAGGAGCATTAATGACCGCCAAACTTCGGGGGATTTTTCAACGCGCACGCACCTTTGCCTCCAGTCCGGCGGCATTGTGGCTGTTCCTGTTGGGGCTATGCCTGCTGGCCTACGGGCCATTCTTGCGCTACATGGGCTTCTTCTGGGATGACTTCCCCATCGCCTGGATCGCCGAAACGATGAACGGCGAGGGGCTGGAGCGATACTTTTCTACCAACCGCCCATTCTGGGGCCTGCTTTACCGGCTGACCACACCCATCGTTGGCATGGAGCCGCTGCGCTGGCAGGTTATCGCCGTGGTGCTGCGCTGGCTCACCGGCGTGTGCTTCTGGCTGCTGGTGCGGCAGATCTGGCCCCGCCAGACTCGCCTGGCTGCCTGGGCGGCGGCCTTCTTCGTCCTGTACCCCGGCTTCCAGCAGCAGTTTGTCTCCCTCGTCTACGGTCATTTTTACGTAATCCTGATCCTGTATCTGCTCTCGCAGATGCTGACCCTGCTGGCCTTACGCAAACCACACCGCGCCGTTCCGCTCCACGCCCTGGCCCTGCTGCTCTCGCTCGGCAACCTGCTGGCGATGGAATATTTCTTCTTGCTCGACCTGCTCCGCCCGGTACTGGTCTGGACGGTGCTAAGCGAGGCGATGCCCGACCGCAAAGCCCGCCTGCTCCGCACGGGGAAGATCTGGCTGCCGTATCTTGCCATCTTCATCGGAGTGATGACGTGGCGCTCGTTGTTCTTCGGCTTCCAAACCTACCAGCCCACGCTGCTTTCAAACTTGCGCACCCAGCCGCTTCAGGCCCTGCCGGAACTGATCTTTACCGTCCTTCGTGACATGTGGAGAACCGGCGTTGAGGCCTGGGCGCGCGCCTTTCGCTTCCCGCTGGTCGATCCCACCCTCTTCCGCGAAGAATTGTACTGGCTGCTGGTGCTCGCCGCGGCGCTGTTCGCGCTCGTTTTCCTGCTGCTTCACCAGCCCGAGCGCCGCCAGAACGCACCGGATGACCGTCATCGCGCCTGGCAGCCATTGATCATTGGGCTGCTTGCCATGCTCGTTGCCGGCGGCCCCTTCTGGCTGACGGATCTCAAAATTGGCTTGTTGTTCGCCGTCGACCGCTTCACACTGCCTTTCGTGATCGGCGCAAGCCTGGTGCTAGCAGCCCTGCTGACCCTCATCCCCGGCAAAGCCTGGGTGAAAGTACCGGCGGTCGCGGTGCTGCTGGCAGCCGCAGTGGGGTTGCACTTCCAGAATGCGGCGCAGTACCGCGCGGACTGGACGGTGCAGGGAAGATTGTTCTGGCAAATGACTTGGCGCATGCCGGATTTAAAACCCGGCACGCTGCTACTTATGAACGAGCTGGACATCGTCCACTATACCGACAACTCCCTCGCCGCGCCGCTCAACTGGACATACGATACAGGCAGCGATCCGCAGCCGATGAAGTACATGCTCTATTATCTGGGGCTGCGCCAGGAGCCGTGGATTCTCAACGCGCAGCCAGACCAGCCCATCCGGCGCAACTATCTTGCCACGGCGTTCGAAGGCAACTCCTCGCAAGTGATCGTGCTGTACAGCGAGCCTCCCGGCTGCCTGCGGGTATTGGACCCTGAGGTGGAAGCGGATAACTGGATGGTGCCGCAAGACCTGCGTAAAGTAATGATTCTGACCAATCCCGACCAGATTCTGCCAGGCCCTGCGCAGGGAAAGGATGCTCCACGCCCACCCCAGCATATCTATGGGAACGAGATTCCGCGCGGTTGGTGTTATTATTACGAGCAAGCGGATCTTGCCCGTCAGTTTGAGGATTGGCAAACGGTCGCGGATCTAGGCAACGCTGCCTTTGCCTCCGGTGATTATCCCAACGACCCAATCGAACGATTCCCCTTCATCGAGGGCTACGCCCATGTTGGGGATTGGGAAACCGCCCTGCGGCTTACAAACGATTCGCACCAGGTGACGGCGCTAATGACAGCCCCGCTCTGCAAATTGTGGGATCGGATCGAACACAGAACATCCGGCACCCCCGAGCAGCAGGAAGCACTTACCGCTGCCCGCGCTTCGCTGGGATGCCCGTAAATGTAGAAATCACATCAACTAACTTTGGAGGTGGGACAATGAAAGTTCTGGTAACAGGAGGGGCCGGTTATATCGGCAGCACCATTTGCTCCGCGCTGTTGGATGCCGGTCATACCCCCATCATCCTCGATTCGCTCATCACCGGGCGGGCCGAATTCACCAAAGATCATATCTTTTACAAAGGTGACATCGCCGACCGTACTATTGTCGAGCGCATCTTCCGCGAGCACCCGGAGATCGTCGCCACCATTCACTGCGCCGCGCTGATCGTGGTTCCCGAATCGGTAGCAAAGCCCTACGAGTACTATCGCGAAAACGTCGCAAAGTCGCTAGAGCTATTCAACCTGCTGAAAGAATTGGGCCACGGGCGCGTGGTATTTAGTTCCTCGGCCTCTATTTATGATGTGGTGCCCAACTTCATGGTCACCGAAGAATCACCGCTGCGCCCCAGCAGCCCCTATGCGCGTACCAAGTACATGATGGAAATGATCCTCAAAGACTTCTGCGCCGCCTACCCTGATATGTACGGCGTCGCCCTGCGCTACTTCAACCCCATCGGCGCGGACCCCAGAATGCGCTCTGGCATTCACGTGGAAAAGCCCTCGCACGTGCTGGGCAAGCTGGTGGAAGTATCGATGGGCAAGCTGCCGGTATTTGAAATCACTGGAGTCGACTGGCCCACCCGTGATGGCACAGGCATCCGCGATTACATTCATGTGTGGGATCTGGCCCGCGCGCACGTAAAGGCAGTCGAGCAGTTCGAGCAAGTGTTTGAGCGCTCGGGCGATTCGCCTAGCAACCCCGATTCGCGTTACGTGGTGATCAATCTGGGCACGGGCAGCGGTGTAACGGTGCGTGAGATCGTAACCGCGTTCGAGAACGTGATCGGGCGAGAGATCAACAAGAAAGACAGCCCTCCCCGCCCCGGCGACGTTGCGGGATCATATGCCAACGCCGATACCGCCCTGCGCCTGCTGGGTTGGAAGGCCGAGCTGCCCATCGAACAGGGCATCGCAGATGCGCTCAAGTGGGGCGATCTACGCGAGAGCGTACTGGATTTCCGGCACTAGCCGCAGCAACATAGTACATTCGTTTATAGAGAGTGGGGCAAGGCGACGTTGTCAACTTGCCCCACTCTCTATAAACAAATCGACGGAAATTGGAAATCACAGATCAATCTGGTATATAATGGTAGTATAAGACTGCCCATTCGGGCTGCTCGTCCTCGCTGCCGCGTTGGATCCACCGATACAAACTTGGAAGAATGGGAGGAGGCAGGATATGCAAATTACCATTATTCGGCACATTTTGGAAGTCAAGGGGCACGATTTGTGGTGCACTAGCCCGGAAGCATCTGTATATGATGCGCTACGCATGATGAGCGACAAAGACGTAGGCGCGCTGGTGGTAATGGAAGGCGAGAAGATGGTCGGCATCATGTCCGAGCGTGACTACGCCCGCAAAGTGGTGCTGTTAGGCAAAACCTCGCGCGAGACCAAGGTCAGCGAGATTATGAGCAAGACCGTCTACACCGTTCACCCCGACCAGACGGTGGAAGAGGCTATGGAGCTAATGAATTCCAAGCGTATCCGTCACCTGCCGGTGATGGCGGATGAAAACAGCTCGCAGGTGCTGGGCATGATCTCCATTGGCGACGTGGTGAAAGCGATCATCTACAAGCAGCGCGAGGCGATCAAAGGCCTCGAGGACCGCATGCGGTCGTAAGTTACTTTCAACGAAAACGGGGCGCGAGTGCAGCGCCCCGTTTTCGTTTGAAAAAATGGCTCTCCCGTTTTTAGTGGGAAGATTTGGATAAACTAACTGAGGTCTATACCTTTCGATCAATAAGCTTTGTTTGGCAAGCTAGGGTGCAAAAGATAAAATCTATGCACACTCGTAATCAACAAAATCGATTATACGATTACAGGTTGTGCATTTCAGAAGTGCGTTAAACCATCCATATGAATTATTTCGCTCTTTTGTCGTAAGACTTGCAAGAGTTTCAGGGTCGGTACCGTAAACTACAGATAGCGCGACTCTAAATTTGTTATTACCACATTGGCAGTGATAAGGACTTTTTGCTTTCCGCAGAGTTAATCGAGTGGAATTATGCTCAGCAATCATAGCATTGTAACCATGCAAAGCTGGGTCAAACAATAAAATATTCCGTCCGCACTCTTGACATGAGAGTTCGGCCCGTTGGTATTCTTCCGTATCACATAATAATCCTGATGAGTTCGTTTCACCCAAAGTTTGAATTCTAAAAATATCGCAATTACACTTGCAACTTACTGTTGCTTGCCACATAAGCGGGTCAGATTTTAACTGAAAGTCCTCCCTTAACTCTGAGGATAATTTTTTTACATAATGTCGAACTTGAAGTGGGCCTGTGAATTTATACCCTTTGAACGACTTCCACTTTAGCTCGTCAAGCAATTCCCAAAGTATATTTGGGTCAGGGTATTTCGTAAGCGTAAAAAAATCTTGGTCTACTTCTGAATAATCCAGTATATGGATGCCACCGTTGGGGCGAATAATAAATAGTTGTTTGTCCGATAAATAAAAGATTTTTTGGTAAACACCGTAGATTTTGCCACTAAATCTTTCCATTTCGGGCATATTCATTCCTTCAGGGTAAATTTCATAATCTTCACCCTTTCCGATGATCCGCTCTAAGAAATACCGAGTAATTAAGTCCTTCGGCTTTTCCCTTGTCTTGACTTGTTTGAATGCGATTTCAACTTTCTCTGGCATTTATTTCCTCCCTGTTCTTTCGATTTTAGCGGGAAAAGGGCATGAAAGCTACAATTACATGTAAACGAAATGATTTGAAGTTTTTGTAGCCAAAACCACGGCGATTAAGCGTCCTGATTTTGAGGTTTGCGCCCTCTGCAAAGCCATTATTGACGCGATCGACAAAGTAGTTCAAGATCTGGTGACACCAGTTCCGCAGTGTTCCGACAAACTTTTGGAGCGCCTTGAATGGGGTGGCTTCGATCTGGGTTACCCATTGCTCTAATTGGGTTTTGGCCTCCTCTTTGGGAATGGTTTGGTTGAACAAGGCGCGAAAATCTTCTTTCAGTTGGTAACACGTGGCTAACTCGGGTGAAGCGGCTAACTTCCGCGTTAGTTTCCGTTCATCTTTCAGGTTCTCGCGATTTTTGACCAGTAACCAGCGACAACCTTTGAGTAGTTCCTTGATCTCCGCATCCGCACCCCGCAGGATGATGCGCTGGGCTTTGGTGATGGCATCGATCAGGTTTTTCATCACATGAAAACGATCGATCACCCGCCGGGCATTGGGGAGTTACTCCGCTGCCGCTTCTTGATATGCATCCCACATCCGAACAGGCCACTTCCACACCCTCACACCATGCTCTCCCACGTGCTTCCAACCAAGCTAACAACCGTTCTTTACTGCGCTCCTCCAAAACGTCCAGCACCAGCCCGTACTCTGGAGCTGAAATTACCAAAAAGTACTTGCCATGTCGCTTGTGCAACATGATTTCGTCAAAACAGATCACTTTGACCGCTGGATAGCCTTATGCCGTGAGCGTTTTTTTGCCCAATCTTCAAAGATCGCTTGCACGGCCTCCTCGCTCAAGCCCTCATCTTTTGCAATCTGGCTGATTGGCTCTCGTCGCCCGCGCTTACAGATGTAGCGTTCGTAACGGGTCGTGTAACTCATCCCACCCCGCCACCATTCCACGCGTTCCACAAAGGTCTTTTGGCAATCCCCACATCGAAACCGCCGTGGTCGATACAGCAGCCAACAGCGCCGTTCCGCGATCGTCAAATCCCGCACCTGCTGTTCCTCTCCCCAGTCGTGCCCCCGCATACTGATCTTGCCGCAGTCCGACAGGCTGCCACCTGCAAGGTTAGCTCAACCTCTAGGTAGAGTTCATTTTTCTCAGCAAATTTCGATCCCTTAAATTCCAACTGTGCGATCCCTAATAACTGGCTCAGGATTTGGTTCTCTTCCATCGGTCTCACCTTTTTGACCCGATGGTATCATTTCCTCCTACTTTGTGCTACTTTTCCCGTCAAAAACGGAAGAGCCGAAAAAATATATCTGCTCAGCGGCAAGGCGATCGCGGGCTTCGCCCGCCTGACAAGAGGATGAATGGTTGGTTTTGAAACTGCTTCGCAGTTTCAAAACCAACCATTCATCCTTTTTCGGCTCTGTAAGGGAGGAGCAATTGCGAAAAAGCTACCCAAGCACAAACTCGCCCTGGATTCCTTCGGCGCTGTTGGGGCCAATCCACATGTGGTAGCGGCCCGGTTCGAGCATTGCGCGGTCGTCTGGCCCGGCGAACGCTAGCGATTCGACGGGCAGGGTGAATTCCACCCGGCGTGTTTCGCCTGGCTGTAGCTCCACACGCTGGAAGCCTTTCAACTCTTTGACCGGGCGTGAGATGGTGCCCACCAGGTCACGCACGTATAGCTGCACAGTCTCCACGCCGGGGCGCTCGCCGGTGTTAGTCACATCAGCGCAGAACGTCCCGTTTCCATCCAGGGCAAAGCGCGGCGTGCCAACGCTGAGATTGCTGTAGCGGAACGTCGTGTATCCTAACCCGTAACCAAATGGGAACAGCGGCGTGATCGGCAGGTCGATGTACATGGTCGAGGTGTGGCGCGGGTGCGCCGGGCGGCCCGAGTTCTTGTGGCTGTAGTAGATGGGCACCTGCCCGGTAGCGCGCGGCATGGTGATGGGCAGGCGGCCCGAAGGCGACACGGCCCCAAACAAAAGGCCTGCAACCGCGTGCCCGCCTTCGATTCCCGGGTGCCACGCATAGAGAACGGCATCGCACAGGTCCACCTCGCGAGTAATGGCGAGCGGGCGACCTGCCAGCACGACCAGCACGATGCGGGCCCCGCTGTCGTGCGCCGCTGCGATCATCTCACGCTGCCCGGCAGGCAGTTCCAGCGAGGAAACGCTGCCTGCCTCTCCGCTGCGCGCCGGGTGTTCGCCAACCACAATCACGGCCACATCTGCGCTGCGCGAGCGGTAAATGCCCTGGTCAGAATGCGTACCGTGCAGTTCTACCTCCACGCCAGCCGGGGCGGCTTCGCGGATTGCATCGGCGATAGAAACGGCATCTTCGCCGCGCCCGTCCAGCGTCCACGAGCCAAATAGCTCCGACTGCCCATTCGCCAGCGGCCCAAAAACCGAAACCCGGCGAATCTGCTCATTGAACGGCAGCAATCCGTCTTTATTCTTCAACAAAACAATGCACTGCTCGGCAAAACGCCGTGCAACCGCCCGATGTTCGGGCAGCAGCATCACCTGTGCGGTGCGTTTGGGGTCGGTGTAGGGGTTCTCAAACAGCCCTGCCAGCAGCTTTACGCGCAGAATGCGGCGGACCGCCTCATCCAGCACGCGCTCAGGAACAGTGCCGCCGCGAACAAGGCTGGCCATGTGGTTGGCATAGGCCAGCGAGACCATATCCATGTCCACGCCGGCGTTCATTGCCAGCATGGCGGCTTGCGCTCCATCTTCTGCCACCCCGTGCTCCAGCAGCTCCAGCACCGCGTTCCAGTCGGAGATCACGAGGCCGTCAAAACCCCATTCCCGCTTGAGGATCTCGTTGAGAAGCTGGTGAGAAGCCGCTACCGGAATGCCGTTGAAATCGTGGAAGCCCGACATAACCGTTGCCACGCCAGCATCGACAGCCGCTTTAAAAGGCGGCAGGTAGACGTCGCGCATGGTGCGCATGGATACGTCTACGCGGTCGTAGTCGCGCCCACCTTCCGCCAGCCCGTAACCGGCGTAATGCTTTGCGCAGGCGATTGCCTTATCAGGCTGTGAAAAATCATCGCCCTGATAACCGCGCACTGAAGCGGCGGCATTCAGCGAGGCGAGGTAGGGGTCTTCGCCAAAGCCCTCGGCCACCCGCCCCCACCGCGGATCGCGAGCGATATCGAGCATGGGGGTAAAGAACCACTTGATGCCATCAGCAGTAGCCTCTTTTGCGGCAACCGCGGCGGCCTGCTCCACCAGGGCCGGGTCCCACGCCGCGGCCTGCGCCAGCGGAATAGGGAACACGGTGCGGTGGCCGTGAATCACGTCGCGTCCCAACAGCAAGGGTATACCCAGGCGCGATTCGGTCATCGCGACGCGCTGGTATTCATTGCTAAATTCAGCCTTTGCCTCGGCAGGGAGGTCCCGACCGGCCAGGGCAGTGCTGGCGAAAATGCTCGAACCCACCCCACCCTCGCGGATGCTGTCCTTGTCCGCTTCATCCAGCCGCATCACCTGATTGGTCTGCCCCACCTTTTCTTCCAACGTCATCTGTGCCAGCAGCGAATCAATACGTTCTTCGACATCCTTCCGAATCAGCGGTGCAGGCATACAGGACTCCTGGAAAAGTGGACTACAATAATGGGGATAGAGAAGCAAAGATATGCTTAGACAGTATTATAGTACAAAGCTCCAGTTAATGGGAGCGTTCTCAAAGGGGGTATGGGTTTTGCCGGGGTTGTAGTGAGAGGGATATGTATTAACCTCTCACTACAACCCCGGCAAAACCCAGAAGACCTCACAAAGAACTAGGGAGGATAGAATTAATGACGATGCGAGAAGACATTTATTCTCGGGTGCAGAACGGCTACCCCGCCGCTGCCCCCGTGCTGCGTGAAATGATGGATCAGTATCCCCAGCTCGACAGATGCCTGCCCGATTTAGTACGCGCCTTTGAAGCGCTGATGCAGGCATTCCGCTCGGGCGGTACGTTCTTCCTCTGCGGCAACGGCGGCAGTATGTCCGACGCGCTGCATATTGCAGGTGAGCTCGATAAATCTTTCCGTCACCCGCGCAAGCTCTCGGAGGAGCAGCGCCGCCGCCTGCTGGATCAGCCCGGCGGTGAGGCGCTGGCAGATCACTTGCAGCAGGGCTTGCGCACCGTTCCGTTAGGCGCCAACCCTGCCCTGATGTCGGCCATCGCCAACGATAATCCCCTGCCCCACATCGGCTTTGCCCAGGAATTGTATTCGCTAGGGCGCGCGGGTGACGTACTGCTGGGGATCAGCACCAGCGGCAACGCGCAGAACGTTCGCTACGCGGCCTCCGTCGCGCACGCGCTCGATATGACCGTCATCGCGCTGACCGGACCGGGGGGCGGGCTGCTGGCAGAGCAGGCGGATATCGCTATCCGCGCGCCGGGCAAAGATACGCCGACCATCCAGGGCTGGCACATTCAGCTGTATCACGTGCTGTGCGATATGCTGGAGGCAGCGTCTTTTGGCGAATAAGAGCACCCTGCTGCTGGGGTTCGATATTGGCGGCACAAAAACCGCGCTGATCCTCGGCGATACCACCGGGCAGATCCTGCGGCGCGAGGAGATCCCAACCCCGGCGGAGGAGCCCTTTGAGACGGCGATGGGGCAAATTGCCGCCGCCGCGGATGCCTTTCTGGCGCGCTGCCGCATGGAGGGTCATGCGCAGCCGCGTGCCATCAGCGTTTCAGTGGGCGGACCACTCGATATCGAGCGCGGCATCCTCTATGCACCGCCGCACCTGGCGGCCTGGGGCGAGGCGCACTTGAAAGCAGCCCTGGAACAGCGCTTTGGTCTCCCGGTCTACGTGGAGCACGATGGCAATGCCGGGGCGCTGGCGGAGTTCCGCTTTGGAGCCGGGCAGGGCGCGCGCAACATGGTTTTCCTCACCATGGGCACCGGACTGGGCGCCGGGCTGATCCTCAACGGGCGCATCTACCACGGCTCCAGCGATATGGCAGGCGAGGTGGGGCATATTCGCATGGCGGATCGCGGCCCAACCAGTTATGGCAAGGTTGGCTCGTGGGAGGCGTTCAGCAGCGGCTCGGGCCTGGTGCGCCTGGCGCACTGGATGCAGCCGGAACGCTGGCACGCCAAGCTGACCACCCGCGAGCTGATCGACTACGCGCAGCAGGGTGAACCCGCCGCAGTCGCTGTGGTAACCGAAGCAGGGCGCTGGTTCGGGCATGGGCTAGCCATACTCGTGGACTTGTTGAACCCGGACGTGATCGTAATCGGCACGTTGGGCGTGGTGCTGGGTGATCTGCTGCTGGAACCCGCGCGTACGGTGCTGCGCGAGCAGGCCCTTCCGCGCGCGCTCGAAGCCTGCCGGGTGGTACCCGCGCAGTTAGGCAGCCGCCTTGGCGATATTGCCGCGCTGATGGCGGGGATCACTGCTTTACAATAAGCGATGAGATGATGAGGAGCAATCATGGCAGCCGTTGAACGGGTAATCTTATTCGTGGTAGATGGCATGCGCCCGGACGCAATGCTGGCGGCGAACGCGCCCAACATGCGGCGGCTGATGGAGGAAGGCGCATACGCGCTGGAAGCGCAGACGGTGATGCCCTCCATAACCCTGCCCACGCACCTGTCCATGTTCTACAGCATCCCGCCAGAAGCGCACGGCGTGCAGTCGAACCTCTACCGCCCCTTCCCAGACGGCTCTCCTCCCGGAATCGCCGAGGTGGTGCGGAGCGCGGGCAAGCGCGCCGCCTTCTACCACTCTTGGGAACCGCTGCGCGATCTCGCTCGCCCTGGCGCGTTGATCGAGTCGCGCTTTGTCGATATCTACAGTTACCCGCTGGACCAGGTGGACGCAATGGTTGGGCGAATGGCGGCGGAAGGCATTGCGACCGCACGCCCCGACTTCGCCTTCGTCTACCTGGGCGTGCCGGATGAAGTGGCCCATAAATTCCGCTGGATGTCGCCGGAGTACCTGGAATCCATTGCCTGGGCCGATTCCGCGCTTGGGTACGTGCTCAACCAGCTCGAAGCCGCGGGACTGCTCGAAACCACTGCCTGCCTGCTCACCGCCGATCACGGCGGGCATGAGCACCGGCACGGCTCCGACAGCGCCGAAGATATGACTATTCCCTGGATCCTTACGGGGGCAGGTGCGCGCCGGGGGGTGAAACTGCAAACCCCAGTCAGCATCCTCGATACCGCCCCAACCATTGCCACCCTGCTGGGCCTGGATCTCCCTTCGGGCTGGCAGGGAAAAGTGATTCGTGAAGCCCTGGAGTAAACCATGACCGAAACCATCCGCTTTTCCGCCATTGGCCTCAACCACGCGCACATCTACGGGCAGGTGGGCCTGCTGCTGCGCGCCGGCGCGGAGTTTGTCTCCTTCTACGCCGCAGAGCCCGAGCTTACCGCGCAGTTCAGCAGCCGCTTTCCAGACGTGAAACAAGCGCGCTCTGAGGAGGAGATTTTGGAGGATGAATCCATCCACCTGATCGTCTCCGCTGGCATCCCCGCCGACCGCGCGCCGCTGGGCATCCGCGTGATGCAGCACGGCAAAGATTACATGAGCGACAAGCCCGGATTCACCACGCTGGAGCAGCTCGCGGAAACCCGCCGCGTGCAGGCGGAAACCGGGCGCATCTATTCGATCTGCTACAGCGAGCGCTTTGAGGTTCCCGCCGCCGTCCGAGCGGGCGAGATCGTCCACTCCGGCGCGATTGGCAAAGTGGTGCAGACGCTTGGCACCGGTCCGCACCGCACCAACATTCCCACGCGCGCGCCCTACTTCTTCCAGCGGGAAAAGTACGGCGGCATCCTGTGCGATATCGGCTCGCACCAGATGGATCAGTTCCTGTTTTACACCGGGTCGACCGCGGCGGAAGTCGTTGCGTCGCAGGTGGGCAACTTTAAGCACCCGCAGTACCCCGGGCTGGAAGATTTCGGAGATGCGATGGTGCGCTCGGATCATGCCACTGGCTATGTGCGCGTGGACTGGTACACGCCCGACGGGCTGCCCACCTGGGGCGACGGTCGGCTGTTCATTCTCGGCACAGATGGCTATATCGAACTGCGCAAATACCTGGATCTGGAAGGCCGCGAGGGAAGCAACCACCTCTTCTGGGTGGATCACAACGGCACGCATTACGAGGACTGCTCCGGGCACGATCTCCCGTACGGCCCGCAGCTCATCTACGATATCGTCAACCGCACCGAAACCGCCATGACGCAAGCGCACTGCTTCCTGGCGTCCGAGTTGGCGCTGAAGGCTGAAGCTCAAGCGACTCGGATGGGGAATCTAGCGGAATAACGCCTCACCCCGGCCCTCTCCATTTTCAGAGAAAATGGAGAGGGTGTCTTCTCCGGCAATTCGGGCTGATTGACAAAGCGCCCGCCCTTCGCGTGAGAAGCCTTTCTTCTGTTTCAACCAAATGACTGACTAACCCCGTCCCTTCCGAATTTGGGCTTTAGTAAAAATAGGAGGGCGCCTAGCATATCAATATAATACGCGGAACACGGCACCCTCTCAATTTTACCTAAAAATGGAGTGGGCCGGGGTGAGGCGTTTCTATGGTACAAATCCCGTATGATCATCTCGCCCCCGCTCACCATAGAATCTCTTGCCGGAGCCGCCCAGTCTGTGGCTCGCACCGACCCCGACCTTGCTCGTGTGCTCGAAACGCTCGGACCGCCGCCGCTGTGGGCGCGCCCGCAGGGGTTCGCCACGCTGGTCTACATTATCCTCGAACAGCAGGTATCGTTGGCATCGGCGCGAGCGGCATATAAACGGTTGGAAGCCGCGCTCGGCACAATCACCCCGGTGGCATTTCTCACCCTGGATGACGTTCAGTTGAAGGCCATTGGATTCAGCCGCCAGAAGATGGGCTACAGCCGCCTGCTGGCACAAGCCGTGCTCGATGGGGAGATCGACCTGGAAGGGCTGGCCCTGCTGGATGATGACGCAGCAAAAGCAGAGATCATCCAACGCAAGGGGTTGGGCCGCTGGAGCGCCGATATTTACCTGATGGAAGCCCTGCTGCGGCCAGACGTGTGGCCCTCAGGCGACCTCGCGCTGGCAATCGCGGTAAAGCAGGTGAAAAACCTGCCCGAAACACCCAATCCGCTGGCGTTGGAGATGCTGGGAGAGATCTACCGCCCCTGGCGCTCGGTCGCCGCGCGAATGTTCTGGCACTTCTACCTCAGCCACTGACGCGCTTACCCGGCTGTATTTCATTGCAGGTGATGATGCACAACACCTGTCCTTTTTTCCTTGACTTAATCGATCTCTATTTGTATGATCGAAAGTGAGCCCCGGCACGGGTGGGAAATTGCCGGGCGCTGACAATCTCTAGGAGGGAAATATGCTGTTCAACATCTTGGAAAAGCTCGACCACGTACTGCATTTTGAGCGGGCCTCCGCTCACTGTGACATCCCCTGCGGAATCTACGACCCGCACCAGGCGCAGATTGGCGCGCTGACAGTCATCCGCATGATCGATATGATGGAAGACCTAAAGAAAGCCCACGAAGCCGATTCGGCGGACTATATCAACAATATGCCGCGCTACGTGCTGGTGAAAGAGGAGCACGCCGAGGTAGTCAAGCGCGAGGTGCGCGTGATCTTCGGTGACTACATCAAGCAGGAGCAGTTGGACAAGTTCCCGGAACTGCCCGGGCTGATGCACAAGATCATGCAGCTTGCTTCCAAGGCTCGCCAGACCGCCAGCCGCGAGACCGCTATGGAGCTGTTGGGCGCGGTCAACCGCTTCGCCGAGATCTTCTGGGCCACGAAGGGCATCGAAACCAAGTGCGTCAAAGCGCCCTACAAGCCCGGCGAAGAGATCGTTGTTCCGGTGCTGTAAACCTTGCTGTTCGGCATTCTGAGAGTCACTGGCAACAGCCTGTACCCACAGTACAAAGAAGGGGATTTTGTGATCGTATCCAAAATCCCCTTCTTGCTGCGCGGAATTCGTCCAGGTGACGTGGTGGTATACAACCATCACCACCATGGACGGCGGATTAAACGCGTTGACCATCTGGAACGGGATGGTCAAGCAGTATTCCTGGTTGGTACGCACCCAGAGAGCGTAGACAGCCGCGCGTTTGGGGCAGTTCCGACCGGGTGGGTATTCGGCAAGGTGATCCTGCACGTGCGGCGCAGATAGGTAGCTTGCCAACCTGTTTTATACTTAAGAGGGATGAGGCGTTTTTGCAAGCCATAAGTATCAATCAAGGAGACATTTTATGGAATCCCTCCCGCTCCGTCAGGTGCATCTTGATTTCCACACATCGCCGCATATCCCCGGCATCGGCGCGGATTTTGCCCCGCAGGAGTTCGCCCGCACCCTGTTGGATGCGCGGGTCAACTCCATTTCAGTGTTCGCCAAGTGCCATCACGGCTACAGCTACTACCCCACCGAAATCGGCACGCCGCACCCGCACCTGAAGCCTGGGTTGGACCTGCTGGGTGAGATGGTGACCGCATGCCATGCGCATGATATCCGCGTGCAGGCGTATACGACTGTGGTGTGGGATGAGCTGGCCTGGGCGGAGCATCCCGAGTGGCGGCAGGTCGTTCCCGATGGAACGGTGGGTGGCAGGGGCGGCCCGCTGAAGGTGGGATGGAAGAACCTGTGCCCCAACACCGACTATGCCGAATACGTGATCGCGCAGATCGAAGAGGTGCTCGACCGCTACCCGGTGGATGGCATCTTCATCGATATTGTCCGCTACATCGGCGGGCTGTGCGTGTGCTCCACCTGTATCGCGCAGATGCAAGCTGAAGGCGTGGATCCGCTGGACGAGGCGGCGCTACGCCGCTTTGCGCTGGAGGCCGAGCGCCGCTTCATGCGCAAAACCAGCGCCGCGATCCGCGCGAAGAATACAGAAGCGGCCTTCTTCTACAACAGCCGCCTGAAAGTCGAATGGGACGCGGACCTGGGCAACCGCGCAGAGCTAGACGACTTTACCCACCTGGAAATCGAGTCGCTGCCGGGCGGCTTTTGGGGCTACAGCCATTTCCCGCTGTATGTGCGGCACTTCCAAACCTACAACCGCCCGCTGATCGGTATGACCGGGCGCTTCCACACCACGTGGGGCGATTTTGGCGGGCTGCGCAACCGCGCCGCCCTGGAATTCGAGTGCTTCCAGGCGCTGGCGCACGGGGCGGGCTGCTCCATCGGCGACCAGCTTCATCCGCGCGGGCGGCTGGACCCGGCCGTCTACCGCCGTATCGGCGAGATCTACGCCGAGGTGGAGAGACGCGAGGCGTGGATTGAGAACACAAATGCTCTGCCCGAAATTGGCGTATTCACCGTCCACGGCGGCCCAGGAGGGGTAATCGAAGACGATTCCATGCCACTTTCAGATCTGGGCGCGCTGTACATTCTCGAACAAATCAAGGCGCAGTTCCAGGTGCTCGATTCTTCGTGCGATCTTTCGCCTTATCAGGTAGTAATCCTGCCGGATGCAGTGGCGGTTGACCCGCCTCTGGCAGAAAAGCTGCGCGATTATCTGCGCTCTGGCGGCAAGCTGCTCGTAACGGGTTCTTCCGGGCTGGCAGGGAATGACTTTGCGCTGGCAGAGGAGATGGGAGTGCATTATGCCGGGCCGGCAGAATTTGCGCCCGATTTTCTGCTGCTCGATGAAGAAATTATGGATGGCATCGAGCCAATGGCGCACTCCTGCGAGCAGCCCGGCGTGCGAGTGACAGTAGACGATTTCGCTATCGTGCTGGCAACCTCCGGCGCGCCGTATTTCAACCGCACCTGGGAGCATTTCTGCTCGCACCAGTATGCGCCGATGGAGCGCGACAGCGGCGATCCGGTGGTAACCGAGAAAGGCAGTGTAATCTACATTGCCCGCCCGCTGTTCAAAGAATACGCGCTTTCCGCCAAGAAGGTGCATAAGCAGGTGATCGCCAACTGCCTGCGCCGCCTGCTGCCCGAACCGCGCGTGGGTGAGAACAACCTGCCCACCACCTCCATCGCAACCGTCCGGCAGCAGGAAAGCGACATTATCCTGCACCTGCTGCACTACGTCCACCAGCGGCGTGGCAATGGGCTGGATGTGATCGAAGATGTGATCCCGATGCACGATCTTACGGTGCGCATTCGCGCCGATTGCGAGCCCGAGGCGGTCCTGCTGGTGCCGCAGATGGAGCCTTTGGAATGGGATTGGACAAATGGCTACGTGCAGGTGCGTGTTCCACGCGTAGATGGCTACCAGATTGTGCAGATTCAGGGGGCATTGTACGAGTGATTTTTGAGAGGTGATGCTATGGATGAGATGGAACGACTCAGCAGCGATTTTCTGCCCGAAAACAATTCGCAGGATGCGGATGCGCGCAGCGTGCAGGCCCGTTTTCCCAGGTCGTTCATTTGGGGCGCCGCTACCGCCTCGTACCAGATCGAAGGGGCGTGGAATGAGGACGGCAAGGGCCTTTCCATCTGGGATACGTTCAGCCACAACCCCGGCATGGTTACCAATGGGGATTCCGGCGATGTAGCCGACGATCACTACCACCGCTGGAAAGATGACGTAGCTCTAATGAAGCAGTTAGGACTCAAAGCATACCGCTTCTCGATCAGTTGGTCGCGTGTGCTGCCCGATGGCGAGGGCCGGGTAAATGAGGCCGGGCTCGGCTTTTACGACCGGCTGGTTGATGAACTGTTGGACAACGATATCCTGCCATTCGTTACGCTGTATCATTGGGATTTGCCGCAGGCGCTCCAGGACAAGGGTGGCTGGGGAGCACGCGCTATTACGGAGACATTTGCCTGCTACACCGAGGTAATCGCCGACCGCCTGGGCGACCGGGTGAAGCACTGGATCACGCTCAACGAGCCGCACGTGTTCGCCTATGCCGGGCATTACCATGGTGTGCACGCGCCTGGCATGCGCGATCTGCAACTGGCAAACCAGGTATCACACCATGCGCTGCTGGCGCACGGGCGCGCGGTTGGCATCCTGCGGGCGCTCTCGCCCGATGCGCAGGTGGGTATTACCCTCAACCTCAGCCTGCCGTACCCCGCCTCGACCCTGCCTGCCGACCGGCTGGCTGCTCGCATCGCCGATGGCCAGCTCAACCGCTGGTTCCTCGACCCGGTGTTTGGGCGCGGCTACCCGGCAGATATGCTGGAATTCTACGGTGAAGATGCGCCAGAAATCGAGCCGGGCGATCTGGAAGTGATCGGCACGCCGACCGATTTCTTGGGCATAAACTATTACTCCAACCGCTTTGCCCGCGCGGTCAGCGCGGACGTGAACGGGTTTGGCGTGGGCAGGCTGAAACCAGAAGAAATGGTAGAGGCCGGCTACGAGTTAACCGAGATGAGCTGGCCTATCATGCCAGACGGGTTGCGCGAGCTGCTGGTCGATATCACCCGGCGCTACGGGCCACGCGCCATCTACATCACCGAGAACGGCGCGGCCTTCGAAGACATAGTGGAAGACGGAGCTGTACATGATGTGCGCCGGGTGCAGTACCTGAAGGAGCATTTTGCTGCCGCCCGCCGCGCCATCTCAGACGGCGTGCCGCTGCGCGGTTACTTCGTCTGGTCGCTGATGGACAACTTCGAGTGGGCGCACGGCTACGATAAGCGCTTTGGCATCATTCACGTAGATTACGAAACCCAACAGCGCATCCCCAAAGACAGCGCGTTCTATCTCAGCCAGGTGATTCAAGAAAACCGGGTTGTCGAATAAAAAATAACGCTCTTTATGGATTTCAATGAGTTTGGGTGTCACAGGGGGTGAGACCCAAACTCATTGAAATCCATAAAGAGCCAAAAATAAATCTCCCCAACCGTCGTAACCGGTTGGGGAGATTTATTTTAAGGATTCACCACGATCCTCGTCGGCGGGATGATCCCCGTCACGTCAGGATTGTAGTAGTCGTAGGCTGTGCCTGCCGGGCTCTGCACGTTCAGCGGGAAGCGCGCTACCAGCCGGTATTGGAACTCCAGCGGTACTCCCTCCTGAAGGTTGCGCACGTAGATGATAATCTGCCGCCCCGTCAACTCGTAGCGCTCGATGCTGGGGAAATCACCGGCGGGCTGGTCATTGTAGAACGCTACCAGCGCTTGCAAATCTTCGGCCTGCACAGAGAAACCGGGCGGGATGCCCAGGTCGATAATGGCCTGTTCAGACGATGCGCCGGGCTCCAGCAGCGAGACCTTTACACCTACGGTCACAGAGTCATTTACCGCCAGCTCGCTGCGGTTGTACGCTACGTCGATCTGCACCTGATCGCCTGCGGGCAGCAGATCGGCATACATGGGCAGCTTATCCCATGGCAGGTAGTAGCTGCCAGCCACCTGGTACATCAACGTGCCGCGACCTTCCGCGCGGATCTCTACCACATTCTCACCACCAGGGATCATTCCGTCAAAGGAGACCATCTGTACTACGTCAAAATTCTCGGGCGTTACCGCCAGGGTATGCGCCTCACCGCCGTTGAGCGTGATGGTGACGTTGGCGCTGGTGTTCTCACCGCTGCCGCGCACGCTTTGCAGCATAGCCTTTAGCGTCAGCACGGTGGCCTGGGTGCTGTGCCAGGTACCAAAGCTGTCTTTCTGCTGAATGAGGTAGTTCAGCGCGCCGTTGGCAACTTCGGGGTGGCGCTCGGAACGCAGCAGGGCATAGGCCGCCAGAGCGGTCGTCTCGATGCTGCCGGTGAGGCCTTCGGCGCCAACAAAGGTCGCCACGCTGCTCTGCCAGTAGGCCCCCTGCCCTTCGCGAACGGCCATTCCGGCCAGCCGGTCGAGCACCTGGGTGGTGGTCGCGCCAATCTCGCCGCCGTTCTTCACGTCCGCTGCCACGAGGGCATTTGCCACCAGCGCCAGCGCGTAGGGATCATCGGCATTAGCCTGGTTGTCGCGCACGTACTGCATGCCACGCTGGGTCTGCTCACGGTCGGCATAACCGGCCTCCACCAGGCTCCAAACAATGTACGCGGTGACGGGCAGCTTATCGTCGCCCAGCGAAGACCAGGTATCCTCGTGAACCAGCCCCTGATCGTTATCCCACGTGCCGTCGCCGTTCTGCTGCGAGAGCAGCCAGTTTGCGGTGCGCTCGATCAAGGCTGGGTCGACGTCGTGCACGCGAGCCATATCGGTGAACTCCTGCAAACCGTAGGCGGTGAGCATTCGATCGGCGGGGGCATCGCCAAACAGCGAGAAGCCGCCGCCATTCACCTCAAATGTGGTCAGGCGCTGATACCCCAGGTTGATGTACTCCTCGGCCTTCATCTGCGCCTCAGGAGCCACCTGTTTGGTCGATTTCAGGTAGTCCATCACCAAAACATTGGGGTACGTGGTGGAGGAAGTCTGCTCAAAGCAGCCAAAGGGCATGCGCAGGATACTGTCCAGCCCCTCGACCACCTGGCTGAGGATGCCAGGATAGATTTTTACGGTCAGCCGCTCAGTGCCCGGGATGGCGTCCACCGGCAGGGTGACCGACTGCTGAATAGGAGCGTCCACCGTCAGTCGGTCGGACTGGGTAAAGCGGATTTCCTTGCCATCGGGGTACACGCGCACCTCTTTGAGGATCGCATCAGACATCTTGGTGCCCAAGGCGGTGACCTTGAAGGGCTGCATGCCAAAGTTCAGCGCGCGGATGCGGAAGTAAACCACGCTGATGTCATTGGCGGCGATGGTCATCTCCTGCACCGGCTCGCCCTGCAGCTCGAACCAGGGCGCGGGCTCCAGTTCCAGGCGCACGGTCTGCTCCTCGGGCAGGTAGTTGAACACGCCCACCGGAATAGCCACTTCGTCGCCCACCGTCAGCGAGAGCGGCAGGTCGAGATCGATAAAGAAATCTTGAAAGACGCGCAGCGGGGCATCCACGCTGCCCAAACGGCCATCCTGTGAGGAAGCCAGTGCGGTCATGCGCCAGGTGGTAATGCTGTCAGCCACCGGGATATCGAGCGTCAGCGTGCCATTTGCGTCGGTGATGGCATCCGGCAGCCACAACATCGTCTCGGGGAAGTACTGCCGCAGGCGCGGAGGCTCCGAGCCCTGTTGTGACTCGGTAGCAGTGGTTATCGCTCCGTCTGCAGCGCCTTCGCCCTTCTGCAAAGCTATGTTCAATCCGGCGGCAGGCATTGCTGCCATCGGCGCCATCGCCTCCTCAAAGACCATGTCACCACCCATTAGCCTCCGATTGCCAAAATTAGATACACTTCGCAGTGGGCTCATGGAGGAGACTTCCTCAGCCAGGCCCATCGTTCCCACCAGGAGGAAGAAAATCACCGGTACCAGAGCGGCTGAAGCAACGAACCGTTTCTGGTTGAGCAAACCTGCCAAACGAACAAGCAGCACAACGGGCGGGAGCAAGAAGGCGGTGATTACCAGAATCGGCAGCAGGTCACCGTTCATATCCATAAAGACTGACAGCGCCACTACCAGCACGGTCGCCACGATGAACAGAACCACCAGGACAGCGGTCCACTCCAGCAGTAGATCCTTGCGCCGCGCGGCAGCTACGAACAGAAGGAGCAGGCCCACCAGCATTGCCAGCAGTGTCAGCGGAAGGAACATTTCGGACCCGTACGCAGCCCACTGAATCCAGCCGCCGATACGGTCCATCACACCATCACCGTACGTATATTGTTCCGGCGAAGGGATGAGGATGAACAGCAGCGCAATCGTCACAATCAGCGCCCAGCCGGTGAGTAAACTGCGGCCAAGCTGCTTTTCGCGCAGCAGCGCCGCGACGGTTACTCCGGCAATTGCCAGCGGGATGAGGAGGAAGGCCCAGAAAACGGTCATACTGAACGTTTCAAAAAAGGCTTCCTGGCGGTCGTATGCCCGCTGCATCGCCTCATCATGCGAGTTGGCAACCAGGCTAAAGGCGCTCGCGCCCATACCGCGGCTCTGGCGGATGGCGTCGGAAAGCGAGGCCTGCGCCGCGCCATCTACCGCCCCCCGCAGCAGCGGGTCGGGTTCAGGCAATCCGTGTATCAGATCGGGGATCGAATAGCCATGCAGATCATAGCGCGGGGTCAGGATTTCCTGTTCCAGCAGGAAATAGAGTTTGACAAAGCCAGGGTCGGTTTCGGCCAAGGCAAAGACCGATTCATCCACAATCGCCAGCCCCACCGCCGACTGCACCCCTTCGCCGCCCTGCCCATTCACCTGCAAGCTGAGCTGGGCGGTGTCGCCGGGGCGGTAGATCTCCTGCCCGGCGCTGAGCGAAACGCTCAGATCATTCGCCTGCGAGACGACCACCAGCCGCGTATCGCGCACGATGCTGCCGGAGGGCAGGATCTTATAAGCGTGCAGTTCCAGCGTGCCGTACAGGTCGGGGGTCAGATCCACCGCCGCAGTCGCCAGGCCGTTGCTCACATCCAGGGCGCGGGTGCTCACCGTCTGCCCCTCGCGAACGATATCCAGGTACACAGCGCCATGTGTCGCGACGGTATGCACAGCCAGGTTCATCGTCTCGCCAACCTTGTAGACCGGACGCTCAGGCCGCAGCAGGATACTGTCCTCGCTCCAATCACCTTCAAACTGAAATTCACGCTGCGAAACGCTGCCCGCCGCGTCGCGCGCCTGGATGGCGATGTACTGGTACGGTGAATCGGGCACAAAGCGCACTTCCGCCAGCCCATACGGGCCGCTGTGCGCGGGAATAATTTGCCCGCTGTTCATCAAGGTTATCGCCAGGTCAGCTTCTACCGGGCTGCCATCGGGCGTGCTGGTCATCACATACAGCACGTTCTCCAGCCCCTGCCGGAAGGTTCCACTCTCGGGAACAGCTTCAATCATTACCGCGCTTCCGGCCACCGGCAGCGAAAGGTTGGCCATCTCGGTATGCTGGGCCTGATCGGTGATAGAGGCCTGTACGTAAAAGCGTGCCAGCCCACCATCTAGATCCGATCCAGCCAGGTAGGCGGGTAGATCAAATTCAAAGGCGTAATTCCCATCCGCGTCTGTCTGGCCCTCGATGGTAAATACGACGGTGCGCTCCACGTCGAAAGTAAAGCCTTCCAGCTTCACCACAGCCTCGTTGGCCGGTTTTCCAAAGAAGTAGCGAGCGTTCAGCGTGCCTGCAACATGCGCGCCCGGCTGATAAAAGCTCTGCTCGGTTTGCAAATCCACCTCAAACTTGGGCAGCACGTAGTGCTCGACGGTGACCGTCTTCTCGGAGGTCACGCCGCCCAGGGTGGCGCTGATCTTATACGCCCCAGTATTGACTTCATCCGCAAGCTGAAAATCAGTAAAGGCTGTGCCAAAATCGGTTGTTGTTAGCAATTGGCGAAAAACCTTGTTTCCCTTGCCGTCAGCGATGGTAATTTCAAGTGGCTGCCCGACCGCAGGATGCAGATCGAAGGCCGAAAGCGCCAGCGCCCGCACGTGGATGACCTGCCCCGGCTGGTAGATTGGCTTATCCGTAGTGAGAAGCACGCGATACTCGCGCTCCACTGTCACAGGCCGCTCCACCATATCGGCGCCCAGGCTGGATTTGGTCCGCACGATCAGCGTGCCTTTACCATCCGCGAATGCCACCGAATCGGGTACGTGGAAGGCCACGTCCGCCGCGCCTTTAGAGCCAGTGCGGCCCTCGTACAGCTTCACCGGGCTGCCCTGTTCCGGGCGAAGTTCCACCACCACCTGCGCATCGGGCAGCGGAGCGCCATCCTTACTGTTGCGCACTTCAACACGCAGCGCAGCTTGGCTGCCCGGCACGTAGCGGTTTTGCCCTACTATAATGGTTTCGTGCTGGCTGAGGTTGTTAGGCAAATCCGCATAGTAGCGGACTGCGCCAATGCTCCCACCCACCACAGCAAGCAGCAGCACAACCAGAATCAGGTTGAACAGGGCTGTACGGTTCATCTTGCGCCTCCCTATCAGAATACCGGAATGTCTACTATAGTGACGATAAGCCTGCGCGATTGTTCCCTAACCCAGGGGTGTATTTCAGTTTGTTGGTGGGTTGAGGCAGGGAACGATGTTCCCTTGCCTCAACCCACCAACAAACTGGGAAGTACCCAAGAAATAGAAACGCACCCGTAACTCGGGGATAATTTGCCGGTTTTTCGCAATCCGGCTATACTTAGAACCTGATCACTGTGATAAAAGGCTCAAAAAATGAAAATTACCTGCATCTCGGCAGCAAACATTGAACCAGCACGCAGGCACAGCGCATCAGTGCGCGCCTGTGAGCTTGTGCGCGAACTGGTGCTCTCAGAAAAACCAACCGCGGAAGTGGAAATTGTACCGCTGATTGACTACGAGATGAAGCCCTGCCGCATGTGCGGGGACTGTGTTGACTCCGAGCGCTGCGCGCGTGACGAGGCTTTCAACCAGGTTTTCGAGAAGATGATCGCGGCGGACGCGGTGTTTGTGGTCGTGCCACACTACGCGCCGCTACCCTCCAAGCTGATGATGCTGACGGAGAAGATGGAAGAGATCGCCTTCCTGCACTGGTGCGCCGATAACTCCTACCGCTTCCCGCTGGCTGGCAAGCCGGCCGGCGTGCTGGGCCACGGCGGTCAGGTGACGACCGATGACGTAGTGGCGTACTACCAGCGCATGATCGTCGAACCGGTTGCCCTGGCGCTGGGATCGGTATCGATGAAGGTCATCGGCGGTGACGAGCCAGGAATGAAAGGCGCGGCTTTTGGCATCCAGAGCCTGACCATGCCCTCCGGTTCGGTGTTTTGCGATATCACTTACAATTGGGACGATGTGCGCCGCCGGATCACGCCGGTGGTGCGTAACGTCATCGCGGCTGTGTAGTAATGTCTCTTGCCGGGCAGTTGGGTGCTTTTCTTTTCTCTTTGGCTCGCTCTCGTCCGGTTGGTTTCCTGGTCCGAAAGGTATTTGCCCACATGAGCTTTGTCCTCCCCGTTTCGCGGCTGCGCGAAACCTCCACCCTGCTGGCATTCCACCATCCGCGCCCGGCGTACCCGCTGCACATCTTGCTGGTGCCCAAGCGAGAATACCGTACGCTGATGGATCTCGACCTGCAGGATACCGCCTTTCAGCGCGATCTGTTTGAGACAGTGCAAAGCCTGGTGCGTGATTTTGCGCTCGAGGAGCGCGGGTACCGGTTGATCGCCAACGGGGGAACGAACCAGGATGTGCCGGTGCTGCACTTTCACTTGATCGCTGAAGTGGGAGGGCAGCCGTGACCTGGAATGCCGCCGGACATGAATGGGCCGCTAAGCTGCTGATGGAACACATTGCGCGCGGCGACGTGCGCCACGCTTACCTGTTCACCGGGCCGCGCGGGGTGGGCCGCCGCACCCTGGCCATCCAGTTTGCCCAGGCGCTCAACTGCACCAACCCGCCCACCCCTGGTGATTTCTGCGGTGAATGCCGCGCCTGTCGTCACCTGGCAGCTATGCAGCACACAGACCTTTCTGTGGTGCAGGCTGAGAAAGAAGGCGCAACACTCAAGGTAGAGCAGATCCGCGACGCGCAGCACATGCTGACGCTAATGCCCTACGAGGCCAACTACCGGGTTGCGCTGCTGCTGCGCTTCCACGAGGCCAATGCCAACGCCCAGAATGCCCTGCTAAAGACGCTCGAAGAAGCACCGGCGCGCGTGATCCTGCTGCTGACCGCCGACTCGGCGGAGAGCCTGCTGCCAACGATCGTCTCGCGCTGTGAGGTGCTGCGTCTGCGCCCTATGCCGCTCAACCGCCTGCAGATGGAACTGGAGGAGCGCGGACTGAACGCCCCTGACGCCCGTCTGCTTTCTCACCTAGCCGGTGGGCGACTTGGCTACGCCCTGAGCCTGAAAGAAAGCCAGGAGCGGCTGGAACAGCGGCGGGCGCTGATCGATGATCTGGTCAATATGCTCACCGCCAGCCGGCGTGACCGCTTTACCTATGCCGACGCGATGGCAAAGGATAAGGAGGCGCTACGCGAGGGCTACCATGTGTGGCTCTCGTTCTGGCGCGATCTGATGCTGCGCTCGGCAAACCCCAATCTGCCGCTGGTGAACCTGGATATGGAAGCAGAGATCGATATGTTTGCACAGCACATCGATCTGCAAACGGCGCGCGCCCGCGTGGTAGACCTGGAAAAGGGCATCGCCCGCCTGGATGCCAACGTCAACGCGCGGATGCTCACCGAGGTTCTGTTATTAGACTGGCCGTATTTAAGCGAGTAGCATTTTTTGGGGTGTATGCAGGGTGACGCAGTCACCCTGCATACACCTAAGATTCATCAAAAAAGGAGCACACCAATGCCCGAACCCACCCCACAAGAAGAAATGAACAGCCGCATCGACTCCCTTTCCAGCAAGCTCCGCCGTTTGCAGTCCGAGACGCAGCTTTCGGGCGTGCGCGACACGGCAGAAGACCTCGATACCCAGATTGCCGGTCTAAAAACAACCGTCAAGGATCTGCGCGCGAAGGGTTACGTCTTTGGCAAGGGCTTCGAAGACCGCGCCGCTGGGCTGGAAACGCAGTGGCGGCGGGTGCGGCCCGGCGTGATGCTCGAAATTCAGAACCAATCGCCGCGGCTGTCGCAAGGGCTTCGCCCGCTGGAAACGCAGATGGCGCAGATTCGGGCACGAGCGACCAACCCATCAGCGGTGAAGTACGCAGTTGATAAGCTGGAGAAAGAAATGGAGGCTTTCGACGACAAGGTCTCCGCGGCAAACAGCACCGTGCGCGGCATGTTCGACAGTATTTCTAGCGAGGCGCAGAGCTTCGAATCCACGCTGGAGAAGATTGGTAAGATGCTGGAGCAGTTCGCTGCCGCTTCCTTCCGGCTGCTGCCATCCGAAGGCATGCTGATGGCCGTGAAAGCAGCTTACTCCACCGACGAGAAGATGGAAAAAGCCGACCCCGATGGCTACTTGTTCCTGACCGACCAGCGCATTCTATTCGAGCAGAACGAGGAGATTGCGACCAAGAAGGTGCTGTTCATCACCACTGAGAAACAGAAGGTACAAAAGCTGCTGCTAGAGGTTCCGCTGGCGCTGGTGGAGAGTGCCGTGCCGAGCAAGAAGGGACTTTTCGGACACGAAGATCACCTGGCGCTCACGTTTAAATCTGGCGCGCCGGTGTACAGGGCCTGGCTGCATCTCGATGGGCAGGACTCCAACGAGTGGCAGGCGCTGATCGGGCGCGCATGCAGCGGCGAGTGCGCAGGCGACCGCGCGGTGGAGATCGACCCCGAGCAGGTGAAGAAGCAGAAGGCTGCCCCCAGCCAGTGCCCCAACTGCGGCGCGCCGATGAATCAGGTGGTACTGCGCGGCATGGACTCCATCACCTGCGCGTACTGCCAATTTGTGGTACGCCTCTAACGTCAGTTTTGGATTGGGTATTTTTGTTGTATTTGGGCAGCTTCGCTGCCCAAATACAACAAAAATACCTCTACCCCGTTATTCCGAACTGGTGATCAATAGGTTTCGATGAAAAAGACAACGGAAATGCCGTGGCATTCCCGTTGTCTTTTTCATCGAAACCTATTTAATCGCCGACCGCAGCTTTCGCGAGAGTTCACCAAAGTGGTGGGTGTAGCGCACCTCTTCATGGCGCGGGCGGGGCAGATTGACCGTTAGATCCAGGCCCACGCGCCCGGGGCGCGGCGTCAGCACCAGCACACGATCTGAAAGCAGCAGGGCCTCACTGATCGAGTGAGTCACCATCAGCACGGTTTTGCGCCGCTGCTGCCACAGGTGCAGCAGTTCCGCGCCCATTTTATCGCGCGTCAGCGCATCCAGCGCGCCGAAGGGCTCATCCAGCAGCAGCAGATCAGGGTCCTGTACCAGCGAACGGGCGATTGCCACGCGCTGTGCCATGCCGCCCGAAAGCCCGGCGGGCCATGCGCTCTCGAAGCCTTGCAAGCCCACCAGATCGTTCCACTCGCGGGCGCGCGCCTCGGCATCCTGCTGGCTAACGCCTTTGAGGATCAGCGGCAGGGTGATGTTTTCCAACACTGTCCGCCAGGGCATCAGTGTGGGATCTTGAAAGACCATACTGGTCTGCGGCGGTCCGGCTGCGTAGATGATCTCACCATCAGTCGGCTGGAGCAACCCCGCCAGAACGCGCAGCAACGTACTCTTGCCGCTGCCCGATGGCCCGAGCAGGCAGATGAACTCCTGCGGGCGCACAGTGAACGAAACACCGCGCAGCGCTTCCACCTCGCCGCTCTCGTCGTCATATTCTACCGAGAGATTCTGCACGCGCAGCGCCACCGCTTCTTCGGCGCGCGGATATACGGCGCTCATCTCTAATCCTCCGGCAGCAGATCGTTGCGGAAGGCTTGCTGCAAATCCAGCGGCTGGGTCAGCAGGCCCATATTCAGCAGCACATCCTGCATGTTCTCCCAGGCCTGCGGGTCAGAATAGCCCGGCTTGTCCGTCTTCCATAGTTCTATGGAGGATGCCAGCACGCCACCCTGCACTGCGCGGTCGGCCTGGGCCAGCGCCTCCACATACTTCGTGCTGATCTCGTAGGCCGCGTCGGGGTCATCGATCGTATCCTGGATGCCGCGCAGGATGGCGCGGCTCATAGAACGCACCTGCTCGGGGTTCTCCTGGGCCGTTCTCTCATTCGTGATCAGTCCGTTGGAGACCAGTTTGAGGTAATCCGATAGGGCAATCACATCCACTTCCTGCCCCATCGCGCGGAGCTGCACCGGCTCGTTGGTCACGTAGATCACCCCCGCCTGCTGCTGCCCGGTGACCAGCGCTTCCACCTGGTTGTAGCCAATGGCGCTGAGCGAAACATCTTGCTCGTTCAGCCCGCCGGCGCTCAACAGGGCGCGGAATCCGATGTAGCTTGCCCCAAACAGCCCTGGGATGCCAACACGCTTGCCCTTCAGGTCGGCGGGCGTGCGGATGCCTTCTTCGGCCTTCGCGACTACGCCAACCGGGTAATCCTGGTACCAGGCCATCACGTACACCACCGGCATGTCCTGCGCGCGGCCCAGCAGCACCTGCTCACCGGAAACAATCGCGTAGGAGACCTGCCCGGCCCCCACCAGCGCCACATTGTCCGACTCCATACTGTAGTCGAGAGTCACATTCAGTCCCTCATCGCGGAAATAGCCCTTTTCTAAGGCCACGTACAACGGGGCGAACTGAATGTTGGGGATAAACCCCACTGGCAGGCGGACATCAACCTGCGGCTTTTGGGCCAGTGTCTGTGGTACGCAAGAGGCAATGGTTATCAAAACAAGTATTGAAAGAAGAATACGACGCATAGATTAACCTCACGGATTTGTCTCAGAAGTGTCTCATTGGGTGTTGAAAACTTTAGCCCTACCTCTTCCAGCGCAGCAGGCGTTTTTCGAGCAGTACGACCAGGCCATACAACCCCAGTGCCAGCGCAATGAGGGTAAAAACAGCCACAAATACCAGCGCGGTGTCGAACTGTCCGCGCCCAACATTAATGAGAAAGCCCAGCCCGCGATCCGCGCCGACGAATTCGCCCACCACCGCTCCGATCACCGAAAGCGTGGCGCCAATGCGCAGCCCGCCAAAGAAAACTGGCATGGCGGCAGGGATCTCCAGATAGCGCAGGGTTTGCAGGCGCGTGGCGCGCATCGAACGCATCAAATCTCGCAGATGTGCAGGCACCGCGCGCACCCCCACCACTGTGTTAACCAGCACGGGGAAGAAGACGATCAGCGCGCAGATCAGCACTTTCGAGACCATGCCCGGCCCAAACCAGATCACCAGCAGCGGCGCGATGGCGACAATTGGGATAGCCTGGCTGGCAACCAAATACGGCGCGAGCAGACGCTCCAACAGGCGCGACTTGCCCAGCAAATAGCCGAACGCGGTCGCCAGGCTAACGCCGATCAGCAGCCCAAGCAGCACTTCGAGCAGCGTGGCAGAGGTGTTGCGCAGCAGCGAGCCATCTCCTAATGCCAGCAAGAAGCGCTGCCCCACTCGCCCGGGCGGCGGCAGAATAAAGGCCGGGAACCCACCCCAGCGCGTGGCTGCCTCCCACAATCCCAGCGCTAGCAAGGCAGAGATGGGCAGCATCCAGCCCCTTCCGGGCCTTGCCATCCATCGCAGCGCAGGTTTTACGTTCCGTTCCAGGCTGATTTCCATTCGCCTCATCGTCCTCTCTCAAACAAAAACACCCCAAGGTAGATTTACCTCGGGGCGGAAGGGGTCTGCGGGGGCTGTGTTCCAGGTGTGTTTCCTGGCGGATCTACCCGCACGTATAGGCGGGCGCAGCACAACCACTGTGTGACCGATCTTGACCTTCTTTCATCCGGACTATAACCGTCGACCCCGGAGTCTCACCGGGTCATGCGCGCTGGTTCTTCGCGCTCGTGGGTTGTACCACCGATCGGGAATTTCACCCTGCCCCGAAGGCCGTATACTGTTGTCCTTTTGAGTATAAAACGCGCCTCATGCAATGTCAATAGCGCATGGAGCGTTTTTGTGCGGAAAAACACAAACAAATGTTCTGTCGCCTTATGGTACAATCAGCCGCGTGGACAACGACATCTTAAGCATCTTAAATCCGCAGCAGCGCCAGGCGGTGACGGCCGGAACCGGGCCGGTGCTGGTGCTGGCCGGGCCAGGCTCCGGCAAAACGCGCGTACTCACACACCGCATTGCCTATGTGGTCGATCACCTGGGCGTGCAGCCGCACAAAATTCTGGCAGTAACCTTTACCAACAAAGCTGCCCGCGAAATGGAAGCTCGGGTAGAGCGGCTGCTAGAAACGAAGATGAAGGGCGCCTGGTTGGGCACCTTCCATGCGATTTGCGCTCGCATCTTGCGCCGCGAGGCCGATCTGCTGCCGTTTGAGTCGAACTTCGTCATCTTCGACGATGACGACCAGATGACGTTGATCAAGCGGGCGATGAAAGAGTTGAACGTGGATGACAAGCAAAATCGCCCCAACAGCGTCCACGCCACCATTTCCACCGCCAAGAACAATATGATGTTCCCTAACAATTTCGTCTCGAAATCGTACCGTGATGAAATTGTGGCGCGCGTGTACAAACGCTACCAGGAGCTGCTGATTGCCAGCAACGCAGTAGACTTTGACGATCTACTGCTGTGGACGTGGCGTTTATTGGAAGAAAACTTGACCGTGCGCGAGGCATACTCCAAACGGTTCGAGTATGTGCTGGTGGATGAGTTCCAGGATACCAATCAGGTGCAGTACGAGCTACTGCGCCACCTGGCATACTATCACCAGAACATCTTTGCCGTCGGTGATGAAGACCAGTCGATCTACCGCTGGCGTGGAGCCGATTACCGCAACGTGCTGCGTTTCGAGGATGATTATCCCAAGGCGCAAAAGATCCTGCTGGAGCAGAACTATCGCTCCACGCAAACGGTGCTGGACGCTGCCAGCGCGGTGATCGATCGCAACCGCTATCGAACGCCTAAGCGCCTGCGCTCGTTGCCTAACCTGGGTCAGGGCGAGAAGATCACCATCTATGAGGCTTCAGACGATCATGCCGAAGCCGCCTACGTGGTGGAAACACTCCAGCAATTGATCAACTCGGGCCGGGCAAAGGGCGGCGAATTCGCTATTATGTACCGCACCAACGCCCAGTCCCGTCTGATGGAAGAAGCCTTTCTGCGCCTCGGCATCCCCTACCGGCTGGTGGGGGCGCAGCGCTTCTACGGTCGCCGAGAAATCAAGGACTTGATCGCTTACTTGCGCTTGACGCAGAACCCCTCTGATGAAGTTTCGCTCGGGCGGGCGATTAACGTGCCGCCGCGCGGAATCGGCGACAAAACGCTGCTCGCCTTGCAGCTTGAAGCGCAGAAGTCGAACATGTCGCCAGGGGATGTGCTGATGGAGTTGGGACGGCGCGGCAAAGAATCGCCCCACTGGAATGCCTTCCCGCGCGGAGCCAACGTGCTGGCCGATTTTGGTGCTTCGCTTCAGCACTGGCATGAGCACGTAGATACCATGCCCCTGCCCGACCTGTTCGACCGCATCCTGGAAGATACGGTTTACTTCGATCACCTCAACGACGGTACCGAAGAAGGCCGCAGCCGCTGGGAAAACGTGCAAGAGCTCCGGCGGCTGGCAGTTGAGTACGAAGACCGGGGCCTGTCGAGCTTTTTAGAGAATTTGGCGCTGGTTTCCGATCAGGATACCGTGCCCGAGGAGACCGAAGCCCCCACCCTGCTGACTCTGCACGCCGCCAAGGGGCTCGAGTTCCCAATGGTGTTCATCATTGGCCTGGATGATGGCATGATGCCGCACAGCCGCTCATTGGATGACCCCGAGGAGATGGAAGAAGAACGACGGCTGTTCTACGTTGGCCTCACGCGCGCCAAGCAGCGCCTGTACCTCGTCCGCGCGGAACAGCGCAGCATGTACGGCTCCTTCTCCGACACCATCCCGTCGCGCTTTCTGAGCGACATACCGGACGAATTGATCAAGACAGATGAACGGCGGCGGCGACGCTCCAGTTCTGGTTCCAGCGGAGGGTTCAGCACCCGCCGCGAACGCACCTCGCGCTGGAGCAGCGACACCCCGGTGATGAATACCTATCGCACCCCACCGCCAGCCGCCTCCGCGCCGATCTTACATCCGCAATTCAAGCCAGGCCTGCGCGTACAGCATCCCTCTTGGGGCGAAGGCATGGTGTTGGAGAGCAAGATTTTGGACGGTGAAGAGATTGTGGACGTAGATTTTCGCGCCACGGTCGGCTTTAAACGTCTTGTCGCCTCGCTGGCGAATCTCGAAATACTGTCCTGATCCAGGCAAGTGCCACATGAAGACAGCACTGAAGAAACATCACCGCACAGCCATTCTGCTGGTTCTGTTTCTATTTATCGCAGCGCTCGCTATAACTATTGCCCCTGGCTACGATTGGATCAACTTCTATCATCCATTCTCGCAGGCTGCTCTTGAAGGAAGAGATCCTTACACTACTAAGGGCGTCTTTAATCCACCCTGGCTGCTTGTTATCACGGTCCCATTTGCCCTGCTGCCAGAGCCGCTAGGTGGAAAGCTGTTCAGCGTTGCCGCTGCAGTAGCATTCTTCGCGGCAGTACTGCGTTTGCCCGCAAAAACACCCGAAACGGTGATGTTTTTCCTCTCACCACTGGTCATTAGCGCTATTAATATTGGCAACATCGACAGTTGGGTTGCTCTCGGGATGACGCTTCCACCACAAATCGGTCTATTTCTGGTACTGTTGAAACCACAGGTTGGAATAGGGATTGCTGTGTTCTGGTTGATTGACAGCCTGCGTTCAGGTGGAATCAAACAAGCTGTTATCATATTTGCCCCTGTGAGTTTGGCGTTCCTTCTTTCGGTTATCATGTTCGGGCTGTATTTCCTCGGCGCTGGAGATCTGACCCAACTGCCCACCAATATCAGCATTTGGCCCTGGGGATTGGCTGTGGGGATCGCTTTGCTCTTCCTGGCAGTTTATAAACACCGTTCCGAGTTGGCAATGCTTTCCGGTTTTTTCTTCTCCCCATATGTTGGCATCGCCAGTTTATCAATTGTGTTGTTCTCGCTTCTTCGAGACCGGCGCGCGGCAGTTGCATCCTTCTTGTTTACGATGATCTTGTTTGTGTTTATGTTGGTAACCAGCCAATAACATTTCCGTGGATCAAATAATAGAAAAAGCCCGCGTTCGAGTGACCTCAAACGCGGGCTTTTATAATCCCCGGGAAGGGGTGGTAATGCCTGCCCGGAGTGAAAAACTTTCAGTTCCGGGCAGGCGACGGTATCGGGTCAGGCTGCGGCCCGAGTCGATCCAACGCTTCCTGCGGATGGTCGAGCTGCATGCTAGGCCTCAGCCTCCAGGCTCGCAAGGCTAAGCACACCAAACACTAACCCAACCAGCGCGACAACCACATATACAACCCACATGGCGTCCTCCTTCTCCTCAACACGTACCATCAACAATAATGGGTGAATGGCCCCCCTCTGGCGGTGCGCCAGAACAATACCTTACTAATATATATAACGTAAATCACCACAAAAGGTTCCGCCACCTTACGGAAATGCGAACTATTCTTTTGGAGGGTTTTTCACTGGTCAGATGAAGACTACGCTGCGTGCCATAATGCCCCCTTACAGAACAAACGTTTTTCTTTCACTTCTATTATAGAAAGATTCGTGTAGTTTTATCCTTAAATTTTCAACTATTTTGCAATTCTTTAAGGAATCAAGCTCTTACAGAAAAATTACTTTGGGAGCGAATATTCACGCTCTCTGCTTGCTTGTCTAGAATCCGCTTCAATCCTGTCGTATACTACAAAATATGACAACTGTATCCGAAAAGCTCGATCGCCTGACACGGAAAGGTGAACTATATGAGAAATTAGACGGCGGCGCGGTCCGCTGTTATGCCTGCGCGCACCGCTGCCTGATCAAGCCTGGGCGGCGGGGCATCTGCCAGGTGCGCTTTAACCAGGATGGCGAGCTGCGCGTGCCGCACGGCTACGTCGCCGCCCTGCAGATCGATCCAATTGAGAAGAAGCCCTTTTCGCACCTGCTGCCCGGCGCCGATGCGCTGACGTTTGGTATGCTCGGATGTGATTTCCACTGCTCGTACTGTCAGAACTACGTCACCTCGCAGACTTTGCGCGATCCGGTCGCCGACCAGGGCGCGGACTATCTACAAGAGATCACGCCGGACGAATTGGTGCAGTATGCCCGACACGCCAGAGCACAGGTAATGGTCTCCTCCTACAATGAGCCGCTGATCACTTCTGAGTGGGCGGTAAGCATATTCCAGAAAGCAAAAGAGGCGGGGATGCTTTGCGCGTTTGTCTCGAATGGCAATGCGACGCCCGAGGCGCTGCGCTATCTGCGACCGTACCTTTCGGGATACAAAGTGGATCTAAAGACCATGCAGGATAAGCAGTACCGCCGGCTGGGCGGGGTGCTGAACCACGTCCTCGACACGATCAAAATGGCGCGCGAGTTGGATCTGTGGGTCGAAGTGGTTACATTGGTGATCCCCGGTTTTAACGACAGCAACGAGGAATTATGGGATGCGGCGCGCTACCTGGCCTCCGTCTCGGTCGATATTCCCTGGCACGTAACCGCCTTCCACCCGGATTACAAGATGGATGCGGGCTTCACACCCTCACAAACGCTGGTGCGCGCCGCCGAGATTGGCCAGGAAGCCGGCTTGCGGTTTGTCTACGCGGGCAATTTACCGGGCAAAGTTGGTACGTACGAAGACACCATCTGTCCCAACTGTTCGCATGTGCTGGTGCAGCGCCGCGGTTATGTTCTCCTCGATTACCGAATCACCGCGGAAAGCAAGTGCCCAAACTGCGGCACAAAGATCCCTGGTGTGTGGCCCGAAAAACCCGAAACTGTACGCCTTCACGGACCGGGGTATCCGCGCTGGGCGAGAGTTTAAGCTCGCCTCATCCCTATACTGTGACCAAATAAACTACGCTCTTTATGGATTTCAAGGAGTTTTGGTGTCACAGGGGGTGGGATCACCCCC
>JAEYTI010000235.1 GCA_023434145.1 Chloroflexota bacterium
TCGAAGGTGTGTTCCACGAGATCCAAGATACCGGCAGAAATATCGAACGCCTGTTAGCCAAAACCGTCGTGGGCTTGACCACGCGCGTGATTACCAAGATGACGGCCCATCTGCTGCGTCACCTGCTCTGGGTCGATTTTGGTGTTAATGTGCAAACCTTCGAAGTCATTTCGGCTTCTTAGGTGCATTTCACATCAGACGTAATATGAAAATAGACTGGCATAAGTGAGGTGGTAAGACAATGGCACAACCCAACCAGACCAACATTTGGGATTTGAGCGACCTATGTACCCCCTGGTGCGTTCACGTAGCGGCTACGCTGCGCATCGCAGACCACATTGAGAACGGCATCCACCAGGTGGACGATCTGGCAGCAGCGGCGGGTGTCGACTCATCCGCGCTGCACGCCATGCTCGGTCACCTGGTGCAGAAGGGCGTGTTCGCCGAGCCTGCCCCCGGCTGGTTCGAGCTCAACGAGCCGGCGCGCGATTTGCTCGACCCCATCGCCCGCTCCATGCTGGACCTAAACGGGCTGGGCGGGCGCTTTGCCCATGCCTGGGGCACCATGCTTGCGTACGTCCGCACCGGCAGGAGCGCCTATGCGCAGGAGTTTGGCCTGCCTTTCTTCGATGATCTGGCAGCCAACCCAGAGATCCACCAGACCTTTGACGCAATCATCGGGCCGCCTGGGCATGGCACGCCCAACCCGCACTTTGAGATCACCGGCGGCTGGGAGCCTGTGAAGGCGGTGGCGGATGTTGGCGGCGGCACCGGTGCGATGCTGGCGGGGATGCTGAAGGCGCATCCACACCTGCGCGGCATCCTCGTCGATCAGCCCGCGACCGTAGCCCGCTCGGGTGAAATCTTCGAGGCCGCCGGGGTCGCTGACCGGGTGACAACTGCCGGGCAGAGCTTTTTCGATCCCCTGCCGCCCGGGGCAGATATTTATTTGTTACGCGGCATTATCAACGATTGGGGCGATGAAGAGTCGGAAGCCATTCTGCGACAATGCGCTGTTGCTGCCGGAGAACAGGGGCGGGTGGTCGTGCTCAAATCCGTCAGTCCGGATGGTACGCCAAAAGATCTGATGATTGAAATGATCCTGGTGGGCGGTAAGCACCGCACGATCAGTGAGTTCAACACGCTCGCGCAGAAAGCCGGGTTAGAAGTGGTAAACGCTGGGCAGCAAGAAGCGTATTATGTCGTGGAATGTAAGCCTGTACGATAATGAGGCTCGGGAAATTAACGATTGAAATAAAAAGGGATGAAATAGAATGAAACGAATTGCCGCTCTCTTCTTGCTGATGACCCTGCTGTTGGCTGCCTGTGAAACCACAGGCTCCTCGCGGGGCGCATCGAAAAGCTGCCGCTCCTCAGGCACATCCGGAAGCTGCACCATCACCATCCAGTCCATCCAGGGCACAGTCTCGCAGAAGATCGAGAACAGCGCCTTCCGATCCAGCCACGACGCCGCTGAGGTGACTGTGACGATGAATGGCGCTTCTGGTGGCGTTCGGGTGTACCTCAATGGGCCCGATGATCAGCGAACCGCGGTAGAGGTGCAGCCGGGCGGAACCGCCGAATTAACCGGCCCGGCCGATATCACCGGCACCGACCCGCGCGGGTTCAACGTCTATTTTGAGGTGCTGGAAGAAGGCGCATCGGTAGAGAACATCCAGGCCGAAGTTACCTACGAGGTGCCTTAATCGCCTACCCGCACCAGCACCCTGCCCACCTGCTCGCCGCGCAGTATCCGGTCGATCTCGGCGGGCAGGTGTTCCAAGTCCACCTCGCGCACAGTTGACGCTAGCTGCTCCACATTCAGCGCCCATTCCTTGCCAAGCTTGCCCCACAGGCGGGCGCGCTCTTCCATCCGGGGCCGCGTCGCATCGATTCCGATCAGGTTCACCCCGCGCAAGATAAAGGGGAATACCGTAAGCTGCAAGTTGGGCGAGGCCACATTGCCGGTAGCGCATACCACCCCGCCCGATTTGCTCGCGCGGATCGCGCTAGAAATATACATGCCACCAACCGTGTCTACCACCCCCGCCCAGCGCGCGTGCAGCAGCGGGCGGTCGCCTTCTTTGAGCAAATCGTCGCGGTGGATAATCTCCGACGCGCCCAGGCTGCGCAGCAGATCGGCCTCGTGCGGTTTGCCGGTAGCGCAAACCACGTGAAAACCCTCGCGCGCCAGGATGCCGGTCGACATTGTGCCCACACCCCCAGTCGCCCCGGTAACGAGGATCTCGCCGCTTTCGGGGCGCACGCCTTCCCACAACAGGCGGTCCACGCACATCGCGGCGGTGAACCCGGCGGTTCCGTAGGCCATCGCCGTGCGCGGCGTAAGCCCTTCCGGTATCCGCAGCAGCCAGTCCGCGGGCACGCGCAGCATCTGGCTGTACCCGCCCGGCTGGCTCACCCCCAGCTCCGTCGCGATCACCAGCACCGGCTCACCAGGCCGAAAATCGGTGGCTCCGGGGTCTTCCAACACCCCCGCCGCGTCGATCCCTGGCGTGTGCGGATATTGCCTGGTCACCCCACGATTGCCCGATGCCGAGAGGGCATCCTTATAGTTCAGCGAGGAATACGTCACCCGCACCAGTACTTCCCCTGCGGGTAAATCATCCAGGCTGCGTTCAATCACCCGGCGAGTGAACGCACCCTCCGGCGATTCTTCAACCCAAAGCGCGCGAAATAATGGTTTCATAGAATAAGTATAGCGGATTGATCTTCATTTTGAAGGTCAAAGTCTTAGCGAATTTTGGCGTGGTTATAGGGGGGGGGTTCACCGCCTCCCACCCCGAGAACCACGCCGGTTGCCAAAGAGCGAGGGATCTCAGTAGCAAGAAAACCCAGATCGGCGTTATAATCAAACAGAAAGTTTGTCAACATTCTCTCGATAATGAGTGCCTTGTGAATCTCTACGCTCATCTTGTCCTTGCACGCGCCGTCGAATCGATCCTTTGCCCCGCCGATCCGGCAGAGTATTATTGGGGCGCAATTATCCCCGATATCCGCTACATGGCAGGGATGCCGCGCAGCCAGACTCACCTGCCATTAGAAGAAATCGACCGGCTGATGCACCGCTACACGCATCTGCGTGACTTCCTGATCGGTTTCCGCGTGCACTGTCTGGTCGACAAGATCGACGTTGGCGCCGCGGTTGGTGAGCAGTTTCCGCTCAGCCTGGTGCGTGCCCGCTTCTCCCCGCAAATGCTGACGATGATGACGGAATACTATTACCTTCGCACCGGGCGGTTCGCCCAACTGGTATCGGGGAAGTATAACGACGCGCTGATCGAGCTCGGTATCGAGCCGGATCAATGCGCGGCGTTCGCCGGGGCAGCCAACCAGTACATCGCCTCGCCTACGTTCGAAACAGCGCTGCAAGCATTCGAAAGCCTGGGGATGGTCGATAACCGGCGCATAAACCGCTACATCAAAAACGCCAGGCGCATCGAATCATCTTTACTGATCAAGCCCGTTCTGCTGTGGTCTGTGCGCAGGGCAAGGCTGGAACAGCTGGCCCAAGAGATCGTGCAGCGCCACCCCGCTCCGCAGATCCCCATCACTGCGCCACGGCCGCTGCCGCCGCTTCCCCCAAACAACCACAATAAAATCCATAAGCTATAACGCTCTGTGTGGGCTTCAAGGGTTTTGGGTTCGTTGAGGTGGTTGCACCCCAGCGAACCCAAAACCCTTGAAACTACATATGAGCCAAAACAAATTATAAATTCCCTCTTTTTTCTCTGATTGATTTTTGTTATACTTTTACCAACATCGTACACTTACCGTTCCGGTCACCATTGCCTAACCGGGCGGGCGCCGATGCAATAGCAGACGCATGTTCTGCTCGTTCTATTTTTCATCTCCATACATGTTGTGTTTCCTCAGCCTTGGCGGGTTTGTGTGCTGCGCGGGAGTCGCAGCACAGTTCCCACGCAACACACAAACCCGCCGTGACTGAGCATTTACCATATTGTTTTTCATCATCCGTATCCAGGCAGAGGGGAGGTAGTGATGCCAGGGATTGTAGGTATTATATCGAGCGCCGGAGCTGCCGAGAACCGGCACGTTTTGGACCACATGGTTCAACCGTTGCTGCGGGTTCCGCAATTAACTTCGAGCCGCTATGCCGGCGAGCGCGGCGCTTTTGCTGCTGTGTATCTTTCCGACACCGGCTCGCCTTTATCGTATCGCATGACACCCGGGGGGACCGGACGAACCTGGCTGGCATTCTATGGCCAGGTTTTTTTGAACGACAATCCTTCCACATCCACATCACACCGCTCCATGGCCGCGCAACTGCTCGACCGCTACCTGACCGGTGGCCTCCGCGCAGTGTGCGGACTAAACGGAACCTATAACTTGGCAATTTTTGAGGAAGAGAGCGGGCGCCTCACCCTGGTCCGTGACCGTACGGGCTATAGCAAGCTGTTCTACTGGCACGAAGGCGACCGGCTGATGTTCGCCTCGGAGTACAAAACCATCTCCTGGCATCCTGAATTTAACAAGTCCGTCGACCCGGTATGCGTATCGGATATCTTCCTGTATCGCACGCCGCTCGAAGGCCGCTCGCTGTTCTGCGACATTCACAGCCTGCCCCCTGCCGCGATTCTCACTTTCCAGGATGGGCTCGTAAATGTGCAGACGTATTGGGAGCCAAACTACTGCCACGCCAACACGCCACAGCGGAGCGACGAGCACTACGCCGCAGAAATGGCGGAACGCATGCAGCATGCGATCCGCCGCCGCCTCAAACCCGATACCTGCTTGTTAGTCACCGGCGGATTAGATTCGCGCATCCTGGCAGGAACCTACTGGCAGGTAGCCCCTGAAAACGGCCTATCTGCCAGCACCCTGGGTGTAGAAACAGGCCAGGACGTTCAGGTCGGCAAAGCGCTGTGCGATACACTCGGCATCCCGCACCGTCACGTGCCCATCGACACCACGTACCTCGCTCGCTACGCCCCAATCAATGTATGGAAAACCGAAGGGAAGAACGGCGCCTACGCATCGTGGATCTCTGCTCAGGAAGACTTTCTGCGGGAATCGGGCCTGCGCTACACCATGACCGGGCTGTTTGGCAATTACATCTCCGGGCGGCACTACCCGCGCGAAGTGCTCTCTGCCAAAACAGTAGAGGAAGGCGTGCGGGCAGTGGAAGGCAACCTGTACCCATACATCCACGAGTTGCGCTCCATTATGCGCCCTGCAGTGTTCCGCACAGCCGCCGCCGATTCAGCCGCCACGCTGGGCATCATGTACCGGCGCACCAACACCAGCAGCCTTATCACCCGCGGTGACGTGTTCAACTTCTACTTCCGCGTCTGCCGCCACGCCAACACCGAAGATTCCCTTGCTGATGCGACCATACCGCTGGAGCCCTACCTGGATAACGACGTGTTCGACTATGCCATCGGCTCGATCCCGCCCCAGGCGCGGGCCCGTGCGCTCTACAACCCGCTGCTGGTAATGCGCCATCTGCCGAACGCCGCCCGGGTGATCGACGGCAATTCTGGCCGCCTGCTTTCCGAAGAAGTCAACATTCTGCAAACGCCCTTCCGCTCAACCTTCGAAACCTACCGCCATAAGTTCCTGCGCCGGGTAATGCCTGATCGCTACGGGCACTCGCGCCGTGCCTCGATCCCGCACTCTGAGGCCCTCACCCAGGGATCACGAGCCTTCGTCGCCGCACTGCTCGAGCAGACGCACTACTACGAAGACCTGTTCGATCCGAAGGCAGTGAAGACAATGTACGCCGATCACATCTCGGGCAAGGGTTGCTACTACATGACCCTTGACGCGATGGTCACCTTCATTCTGTGGCGCAAGCAGTTCTGCGAGCTGAACGGGCCGCTGGCGTTGGGGGCTGAAGCAGAAGCCGTAATGGCATAGAAGGAAACATGCTACGACAAAACCAGCGGGCTATCCGAATAGCCCGCTGGTTTTGTTTCTCCTGTATAATACATGAACCATCCCACTCCGCAGGAAAATCCTATGCCCCTTATGGACCCCGAATTTCTTGATTTGACGCGCGATTTGGATATCGACGCGTTCTGGGAAGAAAACGCCCGCTGCATGGTCTTCTCTACCGATAAGCCGCGCTGCGCTGCCTCTTTCTCCCCCGATGATCACTGGTTGTTTGAGTTTCTTAACGTTCCTTCGACCTTGCGCTACTATCAGGACAAAGAATATCGCGATGCCCTGCACCGCGAGTCGAATAAATGGACGCTGGAGTATGTTGGGCGCGCCTTCTTCGACGAAGATAGCTGGGCAACCTCGCCGAAACGCATCGAGAACTTGTTCGGCTGTGATTTTGCATACCATGAGAACAGCACGCCCTGGCTGATGCCGGTCACCGAGGACCCGGACGAATTTTCCCGCGTGCTCGACCGTGCCGAAGCGATCGCGTCGGACCCCGCCGCGCTAAAGGCCTGGGCATTGCCCGAGGAGTATCTGCGCGAGCGCGAGCAGCGCCTTGCAGATGGCAAGCTGGTACCCACGCTGGGCACCGGCTCGCGCGGCCCCGCCACCATTATGACCTCCATCCTCAAACCCGAGACGCTGTTCTTCTGGGCCTACGATCACCCTGACCTGCTGTGCCGCTTCCGCGACATTCTGGCCGAAGCCATGGTGGCGTTCAACACCATCCTGCGCGAGTTCTCCGGCAACACCACACCGGGCTGGTGGATCACAGATGACAATTCGGCGCTGTTCAACAAAAAGATCTACCGCACCTACTGCTACCCCGTGCTCGAGCGCGTGCTGAACGCCATGGCCCCCGGCAGCGCACGCCGCTACCAGCATTCCGACTCCTCGATGGGCCACTTGATGGAGATGCAGTATGCGCTGGGTATTCGCGCTGTCAACTACGGGCCGGATGTCGATGCCGCGCTGATCCGCGCCACCATGCCCGACGCCTATATTTACGGGCAGCTCCCGCCCTTCATCCTGCGCAACGGCTCGCCGGAAGAAATCCGCGAGCGGATCATCTCCGACTTCCACAAAGCAGGCGCAACCGGCGGCTTAGAAATCGCCACCGCCGGGTCCACCGCCGCCGGAACCGGCCTGGGCCGCATGCGCTACATGATGAAGGTGACGCAAGACGACACGCGCTACGCGTAGTTCTATATCCGTCAAATCAAAAAAATCCCCATTTTTGGAATGAAAAAAGTGGAGGGCGGTTATGCCCTCCACTTTTATTCTCGCCCCCTGCTACCGGTAAATTACCAATAAACTTCCCGTCCCTCATATGGCTGCTTGTCTGGCAGCCATCCGATTTTTGTAGCTGTGTTCGCCTTAGTCAGCGGCGGCCTCTGATTCGACCACCTTCACCAGTTCCAGCTCGATGTCGATGGTGATCTCGTCACCCACCAGCACGCCGCCAGTCTCCAGCGCCGCGTTCCAGGTCAGGTCCCAATCCTTGCGGTTGATCACGGTGTGCCCGTTGAAACCGTAAGAGGTAGTGCCCCAAGGCGACTTAGCAGAACCGTTGTACGTCACTTCCATCTCCACCTCGCGGGTAATGCCGCGAATGGTCAGGTCGCCGATCAGTTTGGCGCGCTCCGGACCGGTCACATCAACATGTTTCGAGACGAAGGTCAGGTAAGGATGATTTTCGGCATCCAAGAAATCACCGGAGCGCAGGTGGCCGTCGCGCTTCTCATCGCGCGTGTTGATGCTGCTGGCATCAATCTTGATGTTGACGGTGGTGTTGGCCGGGGTCTGCTCATCCAGGGCTACCTCACCATCGAACTTCTCAAACCAACCGCGCACCTTCGAAATCATCATATGGCGGACGGTGAACTGGATCTGTGAGTGGGAATTATCGATCTGGTACATGGGTTTATTTTCTCCTATATCAAGTATCTTGATGTCAAAGTATACTGCCAAAATAAATCCCGTCAGTGACGGGTTGATTATCAATCTTGAATGGCCGGGGCCGCCGGAGATCGCTCCAGTTCAGACCCGCTTGCCTAATTTCCTCAATAACCGGCCTAGTTCAGCCTGCTCTTCCGGTGTCAGCGCCTGCATTTCTTGTGTGATCGCTTCCACGTGCTTTGGCAGCACCTCCTCAATGCATTCGCGTCCTTTATCGGTCATCTCAATGTTGATCATTCGCCGGTCTTCAGCAGAGCGCACCCGCCGCACGAGCCCGTGCTTCTCCAGGTTATCCAACACCAGGGTCATGTTGCCGGTGGAGCGCAGCAGTTTCTGGCTGAGCTGCCCCTGGCACATCGATCCCAGGTGATAGAGCGCCTCGAGCACCGCGAACTGGCTCTCCGTCAGGCTGCCCAGCGTGCCGTGCGACAGCAAGCGCGTATCGAACGATGAGCTAGCTCGGCTGAGCTTGATGAACGTATCTAAGGCCAGAATCTGTTCCGGCGTTCCTTTAAAGTGCGTTGGCATTGAACCTTCTTTCTTTCAACATCAAATCGTTTGATGTTGAACATATTATACGTAATCGGATACGTTTTGTCAAGTACCAATTTAGCAAATTCTGTGGGAAGTTTCAATATCAAAATGCTCATTATTTTCCACAGTCCTCGATTTGGTACCCACCGCTCACAACCATGGTAGGGTGAATCGCGCAGATTTAGAGTTGGTTTCGCACAAAGTGTGAAGCAACTCCCAAATTTCTTTCTCATATGGGAACCAGTTTTTCTGTTCAACGTTCATAATTATAGTGAGCATTGGTAAAAAGCAGTACTTGTATTACGTACCGCGAACAGCAAGGCAGAATACCCAGAAAAGACACGAATCAACAGGCAAATTATGCAAAAAATTCTTCCCCTCATACTACTCTTACTTGCGGCATGTCGACCCGCCGCCTCCACGCTGCCCACGCAGTCTCCTGCTGAGATCCAGACCATCGCAGCCTCGACGGTTGATGCAATTCTGTATTCTACGCCGCAGCCCCCCACCCAAACTGCGCAGCCTACGCACTCAGTCGCCACGGTAACACCCAACGAACCTGCCGAACAAACTACCGAAGATTTTTGGGTCACGTATGTCAGCCTGGGCAACCTTTGGATCTCCAAACCGGATGGTTCGCAGCCTACCCGGCTCACAAACACCCCAGCGCAAGACTATTTGCCCACCTGGTCGCCCGATGGCAGAGCATTGGCTTTTCTACGTTATTATGACGCGGATTTGTTCGATGGCAATTTGCTCGTCTTGCCAGTCGATTCAAGCGCACCGCGGCTCCTCACACCCGAGCGGCAGTACAGCACCTTTTCCTGGCTGCCCGACTCCCGTACTCTGCTTGCAGTCTCCGATGATGAGCGGCTGCCCGAGAGCTACCTGATCAACACGGTGACGGGCGACGAGCAGGCGTTGGAGGGTCTGAACGGAGGCATGCCGATCCTCTCGCCCGATGGGTCGAAAATTGCCGCGCTGGTAGCGGAATCGCGCTGTCAGGGTGAAAACTGTCTCGCCCCGAATGACCTGTTTATATACGATCTGGCAACAGGCGATGTTACCCAGATCACAGACGACCAGCAGCCAAAGGAATGGCTGGCCTGGTCGCCGGACAGCAAGCAGATTTCCTTTGAAGTTCGCGGCACCGACCTGGATTTCCGCGACTACGTTGAAGTGGACGGCGCCAATAAACGCTGGAATGACCAGCCCGTGATATGGTGGACAGAAGTGATCTATGCAGTCTCCCCCGATCGCAAGCTGATCGCCTACGCCACTCCTGCCACCACCGATGGTACGGCAACGACGGAAGTATTCGTTATGCCGTTTGGGAACGACAACAGCGCCGCGAAACAGATCGCAAAGCTAAACAAAGGTGATCAAACCATCGATCCGTATATCAGCTTGATCCATTGGTTGCCCGACAGTTCCGCTGTTGTATTTGGTTCGTGGTGGAAGGTCTATTACGCGCCTGTGGACGGCAGCGGCCAGAAGCTGATCCCAATCGAGTTAGAGAAGTCCATCTTCGACATTCTCCCCGCCTCCGGCGCGGCATATAACCCTCCGCCCGAGCCAACCGCCCCAGCGCAGTGGCACGTCTGCCCTGGCGGGCTGCGATCAAACCTGGCAGTGGGTGGCAAAGCCATTGTCAGCAGCGACCCGCCCACGCCCAACAATGTTCGGGCTGGCCCCAGCACGAAAAACACAAGGCGCGGCCAGATTCAGCCCGGCGAGGTGGTAGAAATCCTCAGCGGCCCTGAGTGCGTCGAAGACATCATCTGGTGGGAAGTGCGCTCGCCCTCCACCGGCCTGACAGGCTGGACAGCAGAAGGTACGATCGGAACTTACTGGCTCTCACCCATCGACTAACGGTTGCGACGCCCGCGGGGAGAATTTTCCCCGCGGGCGTCGCAAATGCTTACTTTTCTACGAACACATCGATGAAGCAGGCTGGGTTCTCCAGCGCTTCCAGGTTATCCGATTCGCTGGTGGCCATCTGGCGGGTGAGATAAAACCGCCAGGGCGCATCAGGCATCGACATTCCGCGCATAGCCGCGCTGCGCATGTTCACGCGCACGCTCACACAATCCAGCTTGCCCTCGGGGCAGCATCCGCGCAGATCCTCGCCGGCCAGCATCACCGCATGGCAAATCTCTTGCAGCATCGGCTCTTCCAGCCCATACGGCTTCAATTCTTCCATCACTGGCTTTAACGGGCAGTCTTCCTGGGGGACCGGGGTCTTTGGCAGCACTAAGGAGAAGGCAGAAACAATTTCCCATTCATGAATGCGGCCTGTGCCGCTGACACGGTGGGCGCCGCTCTCGCGGCTGGCGTTCGGAGTAGCGTTCATCGTATCCTCAATTCTGGCAAGATTCTCTTGCCTGTTCTTATTATAGTGACAATTTCCGTGATTTGCGCACAATTTCACAAGCATTTCCGTTACTAGTTTTGTGGTAAACTACACGATGGTACTTCGTATCGATCCGAAAATATTGCTTGTGTTTGTTGTTTGGGTGGCTACCCCACCCAAGCAACAAACACAAAACAATTTTCGGATAGGTTCTTCGTAAGACTACGCTGGCACACGATGATGTGAGCCTGCTAATGTACGGAAACGACACGTAAAAACGCACTTAACTAGAAATACTACAGGGACGTATGCCTCCAATTTATCCATTCACTGCAATCGTCGGTCAGGACCGAATGCGCCGCGCCCTGGTGCTCAATGCCGTAGATCCCCGCATTGGCGGGGTGCTAATCCGCGGCGAGCGCGGCACGGCTAAATCCACCGCCGCCCGCGCCCTGGCAGCCCTGCTGCCGCAGGTGCGCGTGGTGAAAGGCTGCCGCTTTGGCTGTGATCCCGATCGCCCAGCCACCTGGTGCACCGAGTGCCGCGAGCTGCATACGAACGGCCACGAGCTGCCGGTGGAGGTGCGCACGACCGCCTTCATCAACCTACCCGTCTCCGCCACCGAAGATCGCGTGGTGGGTACCCTGGATATCGAGGCAGCCATTCAGAAGGGCGAGCGCCACTTTGAGCCGGGCGTGCTTGCCGCCGCCAACCGCGGCCTGCTCTACATTGATGAAGTGAACCTGCTGGACGACCACGTGGTGGACGTTCTGCTCGATGCCGCGGCGATGGGTCAAAACATCGTCGAACGCGAAGGCATTTCCTTCTCGCACCCGGCGCGCTTTATCCTCGTCGGCACGATGAACCCCGAAGAAGGCGATCTGCGCCCGCAGCTTTTAGACCGCTTCGCCCTCTCCGTCGAAATCTACGGTATCCGCGAGGCCCGCGAGCGCGTGGAGATCATGCGTCGCAACCTGGCCTACGAGAATGACTCAACCCGTTTCCTCAGTGACTGGCAGCAGCACGAGCAGGACCTTTCTGAGAAGATCGCCCGCGCCCGCGACCTGGTAGAGCACGTTGGCTGGACCAGCCGCGACCTGCTCTCCATCGCCTCGCTGACCTCCTCGCTGGGCGTCGATGGTCACCGGCCCGATTTGGTGATCCTCAAAGCCGCCCGCGCACAGGCCGCATTCGAAGGCCGCGAGATGATCAACGATCGCGATATTGCCCTGGCCGCCGAGCTGGCCCTGCCGCACCGCCTGAAGCACACCCCCTTCTCGCAGTCCTCTGTGGGCATGGAAGAGCTGGCCGAGCGCATCGAGCAGCTTCAGGGGCAGGCCGGTGCATCGGAAGGCCGTGAAGACGAAGAAGGTGACCCAGACGCCGCTGAGGAGCGCATCTCGCAAAAAAAAAAGTAGATGAGATTGTCGAGGACCAGTCGCAGGAGCCTTCGACCCCCAATCCGCAGGAAGCGCGCAAGAATATGTTCGACCAGGGCGACGCGTACTGGTGGGATGGCGGCAAGAAAATAAAACCCGGCGCGACCTTTGAGGCCCGCCGCCTCGACACCCCGCTCGACAAGATGATGCGCCGCAACGCAGGCCGCCGCTCACGCACCTACAGCGACCGCAAGCGCGGGCGCTATATCATGGCGCGCCCGGCTATGGGCCGCAAGGATGACATTGCCTTCGACGCAACCCTCCGTGCCGCCGCACCCTTCCAGAAGCGCCGTGCCGATCTGAAGAAAGAGCGCAATGTGGCTTTTGCCATTCAGCGCGGCGATTACCAGCGCAAGGTGCGCGTACGGCGCGCCGCCAATCTGGTGTTGTTCCTGGTAGATGCCTCGTGGTCGATGGCAGTCGCCGAACGAATGGCCGCCACAAAGGGCGCCATCCTCTCGCTGCTTACCGATGCCTACCAGCGCCGCGACCGGGTCGGTCTGATCACCTTCCAGAAGGACCGCTCGCTGCTGATCCTGCCGCCGACTAACTCGGTGCAGCTTGCCGAAAAAGCCCTGCGCGATATCCCTGTGGGCGGCAAGACGCCCCTTTCCGCAGGGCTCCAGCTTGCCCACGATGTGCTCCGCCGTGAGAAGATTCTGCACCCCGACGTACTGCCCCTGCTCATCATCCTCACCGATGGGGCTGGTAACGTCAGCATGGGCCACCTGCCCCCACAGGAAGAGGCCCACATGATCGCCGAACGCATCGCCGAGGAAGACGTGCACTCCGTGGTGATCAACATGGAGCACGTGGCCTTCGATCAGGGTCTGGCGCAGGCGCTGGCCGAGCATCTCGAAGGCCCCTGCTACTCGCTAACCGACCTGAAAGCCGAAACGCTCTACTCGGCAGTGCGCGACGAAATGGGCAAGGCCTACAGCAAAGCCATCGAAGAAAAGCGGTAAATCGCTCGACAGCAAAAAAACAAGCGGCATGCGTCCCTGTCGCTTGTTTTCGCATGCAATAAAGTCCATTGGGGAAACCTTGCTATCCAAGTTCGGTTGTTCCCGCTTTTCGCGCGCCTCATTTTTCTGTACGCTAGTGATAGGTTATGCGCAGCAAAGGGGGAAATCACGCGCAAAGGAGCAAAACGATGGAAAACAAGATGGACAAAAAGATGGAAAATAAAATGGAGACGAGCTACAAGAAGCTCGCCATAGCAATTGCGATCAACACCATCATCATGTACCTGATCGGCTACGTGATGATTGACCGTCTCGAACATTTTCAGATCAACATCAACCGCCTGTACATGGCCTTGTTGATGGCCGCCCCCATGGTAATCATTATGCTGCTGGTTATGCGTTCCATGTTTATGAACAAGCGACTCAACACAATTCTCTTCGCCGGCGCTGGGCTAGCGATGGTACTGCTGTTTTTCCTCATCCGCTCGCAGACGCCGGTGGGAGATGTCCAGTTCTTGCGCTCGATGATTCCCCATCACTCCAGCGCCATCGTCATGTGCCAGGAAGCAGCCATCTCAGACCCCGAAATCATCACACTGTGCAATGAAATCATCCAAGCGCAGGAGGAAGAAATCACGCAGATGGAAGCGATCCTCAAGCGGTACCGTTAGGGGTAGCGTTCAAGGCTTTTTCCCAATCGCAGGCCGATTCCACCACATCGCCAGAGTTGAATAGCTGCATAAACGCTTCCACCGAAGCGGCCCTGGTTGCCTCTCCTGCATCTGGCAGCAGGAACACCCGCTCGCCATAGTCGCCAAACTCCTGCACCGCCCACTCATAACAGTAGTAGGCCATTGTCACCCGGTCGATCACTACCGGCCCATAGCCTTGCAGAAACAGCGACTCTTCGACCGGTTGCGCACCCAACCCCATGCCGATCTGCTCGATCAAAAATATCAGATCGCGCTCCACCGGCGCATATATCGGCTGATCCCAATCGACAATATGTAGCCCGCCCGCGCGGTCGACCAGTACATTGGCAGTGTGGATATCGGCATGGCACAGCATGGTTGGCGCACTCCGCGCCGCCGCCATGTGACCCAATTCCTCGCATCGCGCTGTGATCCCCAGGATTTCCGCTCGTCGCTGCTTCCAGAACTCCGCCAATGCACATTGTGAGGCATCAGAAAAGCCACCCTTTGCGATCAGCGCATCCAGCCGCCGAACCATCCCTGCCCACTTCGGCACGAATGTTTCTTGCGCCACCTGTTCCTGCACTTCCTCCGGCAGCCGCGCCTCATGAATCTGCCGCAGCGTCGCGCCAAGCTCCACCCACTGCGCATCCGTCAACCCGGCATCCATTCCTGACTGCCCCTCAATGAAGGGGTACAGGATCAGCCAGAAATCCGCTGCCGGAGCGAACATCGCACCCGAAAGCATTGGAACCGGCGCAACCACCTGCCGTATACCCAGATCATTGAGCATACGGGGCACATCAACAACGGCTGGCGGCGGCTGTGCGCGCTTCATTTTTAAGAAATAATCTCCAGCGCGGAAAACCCACGTGCCGGTTTCGTTTCCAACCGGCAAAAAGGTGATATCCGAGACGCGAATCCCCCAGTTCACATCCAGGGTCGCGGTTATCGCTTCATTTGAGAGATCAGGTCGCTCGATCACTTTACAATTTTACCGGAAACGGGATGTTTTTCTTCCACCCCGTTTCCGGGTGTGTTTCTCTTTCTTGGGCAGTTAACAGTTTGTTGGGGTGGTCAGGGGGGGGGA